>CAISYW010000079.1 GCA_903889795.1 uncultured Chlamydiae bacterium
GATGGACTTCATGGAACAAGAGCGTGAACGCGGCATCACCATTACTTCCGCCGCAACGACCGTTCATTGGAAAGACCACAAAATCAACATCATTGACACGCCGGGCCACGTCGACTTCACGATTGAAGTCGAGCGATCATTGCGGGTTCTCGATGGCGCAGTCGCTGTTTTCTGCGCTGTGGCTGGAGTCCAGCCCCAGTCTGAAACAGTATGGCGTCAAGCAGACCGTTATGGGGTACCGCGGGTTGCTTTCGTGAACAAAATGGATCGAACCGGAGCCGACTTTTTCAAGGCCGTTCGTTCCATGCGCGAAAAGCTGCACGCAAATGCCATTCCGGTCCAATGTCCGATCGGCGCGGAAGCAGGCTTTAAAGGCATGGTCGATCTAATCACTATGAAGGCCTACCTTTTCCATGACGAGACGCTCGGCGCGAAATTTGATACCGAAGAGATTCCCGCTCATCTTCTCGATCAGTGCAAAAAAATGCGCTTGGAAATGCTTGAAGAAATTGCGACAGTTGACGATAGAAATGATGATTTCATGGCGAAAGTGCTCGAAAATCCAGAATCGATCACGGAAGATGAAATCCATGCCACAATTCGTCTCGGTGTAATTTCTAACAAAATTAATCCTGTGCTTTGCGGGTCCGCCTTTAAGAACAAAGGGGTTCAGCAAATCTTGGATGCCATTACGCGTTGGATGCCATCGCCACTCGACCGAGGCATGGTCCGTGGGCACAAAATCGATTCCGAAGAAACGATTGAAATTGCTCCGGCAGATGACAGCCCTCTTTCGGCTCTGGCGTTTAAAATCACAACCGACCCCTATGTTGGACGTTTGACCTTTATTCGCATCTACAGCGGAACGCTACCCAAAGGTACTGCAGTTCTTAATGCAACGAAAGATAAACGCGAGCGTATTTCACGTTTGCTGGAGATGCATGCGAACCAGCGCAAAGATCGCGACGAATTTTATGCCGGCGATATTGCAGCCTGTATCGGTTTGCGAAACACCAGCACGGGCGACACTCTCTGCTCAGAAGACCATCCCCTGCTTTTGGAAAAGATGAATTTTCCCGATCCGGTTATTTCAATGGCGATTGAGCCGAAGTCAAAGCCTGACCGTGAAAAACTCTCGATGGCGCTCTCCGCGCTTTCTGAAGAAGATCCCACCTTCCGCGTTGTCACCAACGAAGAAACGGGACAGACCATTATTATGGGAATGGGCGAACTGCACCTTGAGATCATCCGCGACCGGATGCTGCGTGAATTCAGCGTCGACGCCAACGTCGGCAAACCTGAAGTTTCATATAAAGAAACGATCACGACACCATCCAGCACGGAAACCAAGTACATTAAGCAGTCCGGCGGCCGCGGTCAATACGCGCACGTATGTCTGGACATTGAACCCAACGAACCTGGCAAAGGCAACGAGATTGTCAGCAAGATCGTTGGCGGTGTCATTCCGAAGGAATATATCCCTGCGATTATCAAAGGGATCGAGGAAGGATTGCAAACAGGCGTCTTGGCGGGTTATCCGCTGGTCGACCTCAAGATTGCGATTGTCTTCGGATCATTCCATGAAGTTGACTCCAACGAGATGGCGTTTAAGATCTGCGCATCGATGGCGATTAAAGATGCTGCCCGCAAGGGAAAGCCGATTATACTCGAACCGATCATGAAGGTCGTCATCGAAACACCGGAACAAAACGTCGGTGATGTCATCGGTGATATTAACCGCCGCCGTGGAAAAATTCTCGGCCAAGAGACTGTCAGAGGCACTGTCGAAGTTACAACCGAAGTTCCTCTCAGCGAAATGTTTGGATATTCGACGCAACTGCGCTCAATGTCCTCAGGCCGAGCAACTTACACTATGGAACCAAGCCATTTCGAGCGAGTTCCAGTAAAAATTCAAGAAGAAATTTCGAAAAAATAAGGGATTATGGGCAAACAACCAAGACAAAGAATACGAATCCGTTTGAAGGCATACGATCAGCGTCAATTAGATCGTTCCACAGCGGATATTGTAGAAACAGCAAAGCGTACCGGCGCACGCGTTGTAGGGCCAATTCCCCTGCCAACAAAGCGGCAGGTCTTTACGGTTCTGCGCTCGCCTCACGTCGACCGCAAATCACGCGAGCAATTTGAAATGCGCACTCACATTCGCATGCTTGATCTATTGAATCCCACCCTCGACACGATCGACAAGCTGAAAGTGCTTCCTGTCGCATCCGGCGTCGACATTAAAATCAAAGCGTAATTTTTATTCCCCATTGCTCGCGCAGTGGGGAATGATTCTTTTAAGTGTGAAGCGTCGCTCGATGCCGACTGAAACTCTTCCCTTATTTTTTCCGATATCGTAAATGCCTATTTGACAATATCTTACATTTTGTTAAGGTTTGGAGTTTAGCAATTGCTTTGTTTGTTAATTTTGTTGTTAAATAATTAGTATTAATATAAGCGGCATTAAAATATTGACAATATTCAAAAAATAATACAATATTAATATAAACAAATTTAAAAGGTGTGATTATGGCACATTCAATAACGTTTGATAGAGTTTTCCGTACTTATCCTGAGAATGAGGGTTGTTATGTATGTACTGAACCTTTGAATGGTCGTTCAGTATTTGCTCACAATGATGCTATTAATAATGATTTGCGCCGCATACATGATATTTGCGAAGAATGCTTGCGTACTTGTTTGGCCAATCACTCGTCGTGTCCGATATGCAGATTGCCTGTTAAAGCTACTGTTGAGGATTTATTAATAGCTTGTCAAAACAACAATCTTGAAAAATTTCGAAGATTGCTGCCAATCGTTTTGAGGGACAACAATGATATTGGTTCATCCATTCAAATAGCATTTATGCTAGCTAGAGACTTGCAAATACGAACCACATTGATTCGTCAATTATGGGAAGGTTCAGAGGAAAGTAAACAATTGGCACTTTGCCTCGCTTGTGTAGGAGGTTTCCTGGAGATTTTGCAAGAATTGATGGCGAATCATCCTCCTCTTTCAGGAGAACAGATGCATCAATTAATAAGAAATGCCCGAGCCAATAATCATCAAAACGTTATTGATTTCTTGCAACCACATCGTCATTCATGCTGGAAAATGACAGCAGCGGTATGCGTTGGAATCGTGGCTGCTTCGCTAATGACGGTTTCGTACATGCAGATCGCTCGTTAAATAAAAAATCTTTGGAGGAGATTCTTCTGCCGCTTAGAGAGGCGGTGCGGCTACGCCGCTTACCGCGTTATCATATAGCTTGCTTTGACCCACCCTTGAAGGGATGGGATTGCAGCAAGCGATGCGTTCAAATAGACAAAGTCCAACCTAAGGAAGCATCTCGCTATTTCGGGTGGTCTGCATTTCATAGCTATCAAAACCGGTTGCCGGCGGAGAGCTTTGCTCAAGGTGCTTAGATATCACAACACCGTCTTTAAGAATGATGGTGTAGCGTCGCTCTTGTACGGTTCGTGCGCCAACCTTCATCCGCTCAATAAACACAAATTCTTCAACCCCGTCATCCTTTTTAGAGCTTGAATAGGGATGACCCGCCATGGTAATCACTTCCTCTTTGGTCGCACCTACGGGAATGTCGTAGAAAGAATCCATTGTCAACATGTTGTGGCCCGATGCACACGCTGCAAAGGTCAAAAGAGATATCCAGGCAATTCGTTTCATTATGATTCTTCCCCTTCATGCGGCTCTTCTTCTTCTTCATTAAATGGCGGCTGTTCACCGGAACTAGGCCAAATTCTCGCCTCAATCTGAGTGCGGAATTGATCCGAGGTCACATATTCCCCATGCATGAGATAGCTTCCATCCGGTTGCAGATGATAGGTCTCAAATCCCTCGAAATTCATACCGTTATTGCGAAACTCCCAACCGATCAACTTATCGTCGTAGACTCCCTTCCCGACAATACGGCCAACATTCTGGTTTTCCATATCAACCGTAAAGGAATTCGCTTGAAAATCATAAAACGAAAGCTGATTTCGCATGTTTTCGGAAAGACCCTGAACGATGATCTCCTGCATACATTCCACTTTTTCCGAAAAGTCGCGCGTTTGAACGCTCCAATTGGTGTTGAAGATGAGTTCTTCCTCAACCATGTTTAGCAAAATTTTTCCTTCACCTGTCCAATTTCCGGGAGACAGGATAAACGCGTGGTTAAAATCGCTCATCAGAACATAAACCTTTTGCTATAAATGCTTTGCAATATTCCCAGCGCCGCCATTGTCGTGAGAACGGAGTTTCCCCCATATGTCACAAAAATCAATGGCACGCCTGCTATCGGCAGAAGAGCGCACATCATCGAGACATTGAACAGCACATGCATAGCGAGGTAAATCGCCAGGCCGGCTGCCAAGATCCGCCCGAAGGCATCCTTAGCAACAACTGCCACCTGTAAACTAAAATAGATCAAAGCGAAAAAAAGCAACAGCATGATTACAAGACCCACAAAACCAAACTCCTCGCCATAGGCGGCAAAGACGGAATCCGTGTGGGCGGCCGGCAGCCACTTCTTTTTGGCAAACTCTCCCGCCCGCCAACCGGTGCCGGTAAGCCCCCCTACAGCGATGGAGGTAGCCGCGGCCTTTTGATGGTAAGTGTTTGGATTAAGCCGCTCATATTGATACTCTTTCATATAACGAGTGAAGAAAGGACGCATTTCTTCATGAGAAAAAAGACCCACAAAAAGAAAAAGCACGACCACGAGGCCGCCAATCGCTCCGATCGTCAAAACACGAATGAGGCCTCTATGGATGCCTGCAAAATAACACATCCCCAACGCGATAGGAAAAAGGATTAAAGCAGTTCCCAAATCGGGCTGTTTCAAAATCAGCAAAAAAGGAACCCCCATTATTGCAAAAGCCTGACATCCAACACGTAAGCTCCCGATCTGGTTTCCCTGTTTGCTCAAAAAATGAGCCAATGCAATGGCAAGAATCAATTTAGCATGCTCAGATGGTTGAATATTCAAGCCAATAACCGGAATGCGATACCAGCGATGAACATTCTGAATCGGCGTGGTCAGATACAGACCCAAGAGAAGAACAATGACAATAAAATAAAAAAGCCAACTCAAGCTTTGCAATTTGCGATAATCGAATATGGCCATCACGGCAAAGACAGCCCAGCCGCACAAAAACCAACGCAGCTGGCTTTTTACGAGCGGCGTCCAAAATAGATTGTCCGCATCCGATGTCATCGAAGAAATGACGAGCAAACTGATCACCATCAAGGATAATACAACCGGCACGATCCGCCAATCAATCCGGCCTAAAGAACGGTAGTCTGCGCTTTGATTCATAACATAGAATATTATGAGTCGATTACGATAGAATGCAACCGCGCTTTAATATTTTTTTGGAAAGGGAGAAAAACTATGGAAATCAATGATATTCATCTTGAATCTGTCGACTCCACAAATCAGTACGCGAAAACGCATTACAGTCAATTCGATCCCGACCAACTCACTTGCATTACAGCAGAGGAACAAACAGCCGGACGCGGTCGATTGCAGCGCCGTTGGGAATCACCAAAGGGGCAAAACATTTATGCGACATTTTGTTTTCGATTACCCCTCCCCACGCTGCACCTCGTGAGCCTCAGTCAAATCATGACCTTGAGTTTATCCATGGTCCTTTTAAAAGAAGGGCTTTTTCCCAAAATTAAATGGCCCAATGATGTTCAACTCAACAGCAAAAAGATGGCGGGTATTCTTTGCGAAACTGAATTTCATCCTCATCATATCGATATTTTCCTGGGAGTGGGTATCAACGTCAACATGGATGCACAACAACTCTCACTAATCGATCAACCGGCCACCTCGCTATTGATTGAGACAGATCAATTATGGGATCGATCCTCTCTACTGAAAAAGCTCCAAAAACAATTCTTAGTTGACTTGCAGAAGTTCAAAAAAGAGGGTTTTACTCCCTTTCATAGCCAATTTGAAAATCTGTTGGCCTATAAGGGACAGACGATTCATTGTTTTGATGGAAAAAAAGAATGGGTGGGCATTTGTCATTCCGTCACTAATGACGGACAGCTCAACCTCTATTTGCCCAATAAAGAAATTCATACAGTGATTTCGGGAGATATTAAAGGAGCGAAATAAATCGCGCAACGCCGCCGCCAAAGCCCTAAATCAAACTATGTCAGCATAATCCGCTCATGCCGGCCATTTTCAAATTGATAGACGATCGGCTCGCCGGTCGCCAATTCCAACTTCACTACCTGCTCTTTGGTCAACCCATCCAGATGCATTACGATCGCGCGCAACGAGTTTCCATGAGCGCAAATCAAAATATTTTCCTTGCGCTGCAGCCGAGGTTCAATCTCTTTTTTGTAATAGGGTAGCGCACGCTCGGCCGTCATCGCCAAGCTCTCTCCACCGGGAGGAGCCGTATCAAAACTGCGACGCCAGATCTGCACCTGCTCCGCCCCATATGTTTTTGCCGTCTCGGCCTTATTGAGCCCCTGCAATTGACCATACATACGTTCATTCAGCTCCCAGGCGCTATAGACAGGAACGGTTGTCTTCTTCGTCTCTTCGCTATAAATTTGCCCCCACTGCTCGATTTTTCCTTGCCCGGGATGCAGAAAAACAGGAACCTTTTTACTCACATGCTGGAGCATCGCCAGGGCAAGCGTCATCTGAGCGCGTATCAGTGTAGAAGTGAAAATGAGATCAATAGGAATGTTCCGAATCTTCTTTCCCCCTTCAATCGCTTCCAAAACTCCCGGTTCACTCAGAGGAATATCCACCCAACCGGTAAATAAATTTTTTTCATTCCACGCTGACAAACCATGGCGCATTAAAATTAATTTTGACATTTGAAAGGGTCTCCACATGCTTTTTTATAAATAATTTTATCCAATCCTCTGAAAAAATGCATCTTCCAAGTATAATACTTGGCCTATGGAAGACAAACGATTAAGTAAAGCACTCGCCGCAGCAGGAATTGCTTCGCGCCGCGCCTGCGAAGAAATCATTTTTTCCGGCAGGGTCAAAGTTAATGGCATTGTTGTTCGCATTCCCCAAACACTCGTCGATTGGCAAAGAGATCAGATCTCTGTAGACGAAGCTGTGATTGGCGGCGAACAAAAAAAACTCTACTTCATGTTAAACAAGCCCCCGGGCTACCTCTGCTCCAACGTCCGGCCGGGAAATAAGCGCATTGTGCTCGATCTATTCTCCGACCAGTCGGAGCGCCTGTTCACTGTCGGCCGCCTGGACCGAGACACCACAGGCCTTCTGATTGTGACCAACGACGGTCACTTCGCCAATCGACTGATCCACCCCTCTTCCAACATCACCAAAGAATATGTCGTCAAGGTATGTCAAGAAATTACCGGAGAGCATCTCGAAACCCTTTCACAAGGCGCGAGGGTCGACGACAAATGGGTACGCCCGGTATTCGTGCAAAAAGTTCGACGCGGGACCTTTAAGATCTGCGTCAAAGAGGGGAAAAAACATGAGGTGCGCATTATCGCAGAGCGCGCTCAGCTAAAAATCTCGGAGCTCACACGCATCCGTATCGGCAATCTGATTCTCGGATCGTTGCCCGAGGGTGAGTATCGTCCCCTCACCGCACGTGAGCAAGAGAGCTTTTTGTCCCAATCAGATCAGCCGCGCCCCGCGCGTCAAAGCTGCTCAAAGCCATAATTTCTTAAGGAGACGCCGAATAAGTGCTGTCATGACTTATTCAGTGTTTCCTTAGGAGTGGATTTTTCTATCTTTCGGATGATAGAGGTGATTGCAAAACTCGCTTTGAGAGTCAAATTCGATGATTTTTTCGCTGATTTGATTTCTCGTAAAGCGACATATCCTTTTGGCCATAGGCGCTTTGCGAGAAATTCAAAACCAGCGGAAAAAGGGCGGATTTGACTCCGAATGGAGTCTTGCAATTACCTCGATTCAAAATCCACTTTTGATTATGGTGCGGTTATGGACTTAAATGAAAAAGCCGACGCTCTAATCCAAAAGATTAAGCACTACACCATCGCTCATAGCGGACGAACCCCTGAAGAAACCTCAGCTGAAGAATTTTACATAGCGCTATGTTCCGCTTTGCGAGAAGAAATCACCGTCAATTGGTCGGCGACCACACACACGTGGGCGAAAAATAAACCGAGAATTCTCTACTACCTTTCCATGGAGTACCTTCCGGGGCGCTTCACCGGAAATAACATTACGAATATCGGCGCAACCGATTTGGTGAAATTAGTCCTATCAAAAACAAATCGCACCTACTTCGATCTCATTAACTGTGAGTCCGACCCGGGAATAGGAAACGGAGGACTGGGAAGACTCGCTTCCTGCCTTCTCGATTCATTGGCCACTCTTCAATATCCGGCAAGAGCCTACGGGCTGCGTTATCAATATGGAGTCTTTGAACAAGAGATCTGGAATGGGGCACAAGTAGAGCGCCCCGATTGTTGGCTTCTGAACGCCTATCCATGGGAAGTACTCAGCGATGAATTTGCCGTTAAAGTCTACTTTCGCGGACGGCCGATTCAAGGTCAAAATACTCACTGCGATGATGTTTATCTTTTAGAAGATTATGAAGAAGTGCGCGCACTTCCCTACGACACCCCTGCCGTCGGTTTTTCTGAGGAAAATAATTTCTCCGTGCTCAGCTGCCGCCTCTGGTCCACCAAAGAATCGCCCCGCAATTTTCAACTTCAAAGGTTTAACGAAGGATTTCTAGATCAGGCAGCGGAAAACACCTCGCTCACTGACGTTCTCTACCCCAATGATCAAACAGAAATAGGCCGCCGCGTTCGACTCAAACAAGAAATGCTCCTCGTCTCAGCCTCATTGAAAGACATCATTCGACGCCATGTACACATTTATGGGGACATTCACTCTTTTGCCGACAAAGTGCGCATCCAGATCAATGATACCCACCCCGCGCTCGTCATTGCTGAATTAGTTCGGATTTTAACAAAAAATTTCGACTGCTCCTGGAAAAACGCCTTCGAAATTACACAAACTTGCTGCAGCTACACCAATCATACAATTTTGCGCGAAGCTCTGGAAGAGTGGGGCGAGGAAAGAATGCGCGAGCTGATCCCGCGTCAATTTCTCGTCATTCAAAGATTAAATGCCGATTTTTGCTCATTGATTCGAAACCGGTTTCCCAATGATGAAGATCGCGTGCGGCGAATGTCGATCATTGAAAATGGCCAAGTCCGGATGGCGCATCTCGCGATCTATGGCAGCCACAAGGTAAATGGCGTTGCCCAACTCCATAGCGATATCCTCAAACAAAAAGTTTTTCATGATTTTTACGAAATGGATCCGGAAAAATTCGTCAATGTGACAAATGGAGTCACACAACGCCGCTGGCTTCTTCATGCGAACCCCCTTCTGTCTGCATTCATCTCGGAACGAATCGGCCGTAACTGGATTCGTGATTTTGATTCCATCGCTCGTCTGGCTGATTTTGCAAGCGATGTAAAAAGCCAGCAGGAATTTATAAAAATCAAACGAAAAAACCAACAATCGCTCGTCGATTTTCTGACTATGGAAAACCCGGTGCGCGATGAAAAAGGCCGAGCGATCACTAACTCAAGCTCACTGAACATCGAGGCCATTTTCGATGTGCATGTGAAACGTTTCCATGAATATAAACGCCAACTTCTCAATGCCCTGCATCTGATCATGATTTACCATGAGATCAAGGACTCCAAAGCGGATCGTTTTCCCCGCATGTCGATATTCGGCGGCAAGTCGGCAGCCGGATACGAAAGAGCCAAGCAGATTATCCAGCTCATCTGCGCCATGTCGCGCAAGATCAATCAAGATCCGGCAGTCAACAACCGTTTATGCATTGCTTTTATCGAAAATTACAATGTCTCAAAAGCGGAAATTATCATTCCCGCTGCGGATCTCTCTGAGCAAATCTCCACAGCCGGATGGGAAGCCTCCGGCACGGGCAACATGAAATTCTCAATCAACGGCGCTTTGACCATCGGCACAGAAGATGGAGCCAATGTCGAAATGCGGCAAGGCGTCACCGATCGCTGGTGGCCATTCCGATTTGGAGCAACGGCCGAAGAAAATGCTCACGCCCCCGACTATCGCAGCCGCGATATTTATACTCAGGATGAAGCCATCCGCCGAGCAATGGACACTCTCATTGATGGGACCTTCGCTGAAAATGCACAAGAACGATCTGCCTTCGCAGCAATTCATCAGAGCTTGCTCGACTACGACCGTTTTTTTGTCTTAAGAGATATGCGCCCCTATTACGAAACTCAAAAGAAAGTTGAGAAGCTCTACCGTAATCCCTCCCAATGGGCAGAAATCGCAATTCACAATATCGCAGGGATGGGACGATTTTCCTCTGATGAATCCATTCGCAACTACGCCAAACTGATTTGGGATATCAAACCTTGCCCCCCCGATTCAGAAGTTCTTGCTCATATGCGCAATGAATATTCCGGGCAAACCAATTATCGGCTCACGACAAAACGATAATTTAAATATCTAGTAGATCGATTCCAAAATAACGTGGCAATCTGCTTGCTGCGGCTTTACCATATCAATCCTCTCTCGTCGGCCATGGTTTTACCATGACCTCCTCACTCGGAACGCTAGCGCTTTGATCTGGTTTTGCCTCGCTTGCGCATTTTGCCACGTTATTTTGGAATCAATCTGCCAGTTGCCACTTCTTAAGTAATTTTTGGAGCTTTTTTTTCTTAATGAGATATTGAAGGTTTTGATCGAACATCTTCACTGCATTCGACGAATCCCCTTTCAAGGTCACAAGATGAAGACCCAAATCCGTGAGCGAAGGACCGCAGATTTTTAGTTTTCCGGCATAAGATCCTCTCACAAAACCAACAGCAGTGAGCCGATCAAGAACGATTCCTTCCACTTCATTGTTGATAATAGCGTCGAAAATTTCAGGAACCGATTCATAAATACGCATGATCACGTCAGGATACTTTTGCATAACGCGCCAGTCCTGATTGCCGGAAAGCACCCCGGCAACACCATTCGATATTTCCTGCAATCCCTTCATGCTCGATTGACTCTCGGTAACAAATACCAGGCCGAGATCGAGAAAATTGCGGGAAAAGTCATATTTCGCCTGATTGAACGGATAAGCGGGAAACGAAGTGAGCACGGCATCATAACGCCGGAGTTTTAATCCCTCCAGCAATGAATCCCAGTTCGAGCCGATACGCTGAAATTCAACATTGCTATGCCGAGAGATTTCGAGTAGCAGCTCATCGACAAAACCATTGACGTAGAACTGTTTATCCTGGAAATCTTGAGGATACCAGTTCGGATCAATTCCAATCCGGATAACCTGAGAACTACCTCTGCTGCATGCGGGTAGCAAAAAGGCCATCCATCCAGTGAAAATCAAAATCGACAAATAAATCAGGATTCGTTTCATACCTACAATGTAAAAAAATAGATCTATTTCTGAAAGGGGGAAGAAAATTTCCTCGACATTGCCTCCTGTAAGAATTTAAAATATGTGCCCATGAGCTCTTGGAAAAACAGTCTGATCCGCCGATTTGCCTTATTGCGCAGCTCCACACCAAGTTGTGCGGAAGAAATCCAACGCATCCTCGTCGTTTCGACAACTGCGATGGGCGACACATTGTGGGCGACGCCGTCGCTCGCCAATCTCCGACGCCATTTTCCAAAGGCTTTTATCACTGTTTTAACGAGTCCCGTCGGCCAGCAAACCTTAAAATACAATCCTCATATCGATCGCCTCATCCTTCTCAAAGAACCGATGCTGCTGCATTTATTTTCACTTTTGAAAATATTCAGGCAAGAAAAGTTCGACGCAGCCCTGATTTTGCACGCCTCGCAAAGGCTCATCCTACCGCTTTGTTCTCTAAGCGGCATTCCGCGCATCATTGGCACAAAAGGAATTAACAAAGGCCTCGATGATATGCTCACGGATCCCCTTGAAGCGCAATTTGAGCATGAAGTCGAACGGCGTTTCAGAATTCTCGATCGTTTAAATGTACCTCGCGTCGTCCGCAATCTTTCCTATCATGTTCAACCATCCGAGCAGAGTGCAGCGCGTCAATATATTGGAGAGACTGACAAACCGCTGATCGCCATCCATCCCGGCTCCAAAGAGCCTTTTCGCCGCTGGCCTGCGAGTTGCTTTGCAACAGTCGGCCGAGCGCTCCAGGAAAAATTTGGCTGTGAAATCTTTTTGACCGGCACCCCTTCAGAAAAAAAACTGCTCCAAAAAATCCAAGAGAGCCTCCCTCAAGCTCGGATCGTTTCTTCACCATCGATCCGATTTCTCGGAGCTTTTTTAGAACAGATGAATCTTGTATTGAGCAATGACACCGGCCCCTTTCATCTTGCCTGCGCTCTAAACCGTCCAACAATTGGTCTTTATGTCTCCACCGATCCGCGTCTTTGCGGGCCATATCATGCCCCTCATGCCATCGCGATTTCCCGCTCCGAGACGTGTACTCCATGCATCAAACGTCGATGCCGCGATCCTTTTTGCTTTTTACAAATCTCCCCTGATGAAGTCATCGACGCTTGTTCGAAGATGCTGCGCCACCCGGGGAGCTGATGATGCGTTTTCCAAAAGTTTTGATCCTGATTCTCAATTGGAATGGCAAAACCGATACCCTCGAATGCCTCGCTTCTCTGGCAGCGGCCCAACCCAATCCCCTCTTCTCCACCTTGATCGTTGACAATGGTTCGAGCGATGACTCCGTTCATGCCATTCGAGCTGCTTATCCGGATGTTCCCATTCTCGAAACAAAAAAAAATCTCGGATTCGCGGGCGGCAACAATGCGGGCATTCGCTGGGCCCTCGGTAAATCCTTTGAATGGATCTTGCTATTGAATAACGATACCGTCGTCGCGCCCGATCTCATTAAAAGATTGATGGATGCAGCCAAAAAAAAGCCCTCCGTCAAAATATGGGGAGCCAAAATTTATCGCTACCACGATCGAGGGCGGATCGATCATTTAGGCGGATTTTGGGATCAAACTCGAGCGGAATTTGTCTCGCACGCCTCCGGCCAGCTTGACGACGGATCATTCGAAGAGATGCAAAGAGTCGATTACGTTTGCGGCGCAGCGCTTTTGATGCACACGAGCGTTCCCCAAACCATTGGACTTTTGGAAGAGAGCTTTTTTCTTCTTTGGGAAGAAAGCGATTTTTGCACACGGGCTCGCCATGCCGGCTTTGAGATCTGGACCGCTCCGCAAGCCAGGATTTGGCATAAAGTATCAGCCTCGTTTATTGGCGGCAAGCCCCACATGCAATATTTTTGGTGGCGGAACCGTCTGTTGTGGATCCATCGCAATTGTTCTCCTTCGGAAAAAAAACAGATCTACATTCGTCTTATTTTGCCGGAGATAGCCAAGAACATGAAGCTGGCCTTTTTAAAAACGGCGCAGGTAGCTCTGCTTCGCCTTATCGGTCGTTCCTTTAATCCGGAACGCAGCGGGAAAGCTCGGCGCTACAGAGCGGGATGCCGAGGAATTTGGCACTATTTCATGGGTAGATTTGGCAATTGTCCCAATTCTTATCAACGCCCGTCTTGATCCAGCGCGACAGCATCCGCATCGAAGACCCAGCCTCCCCCCAGCGCTTGATAGATCCGAACTAAAGAGAGAAAACTGTTTCCTTTGGCCTCTTCGTAATCAATCTCGCTGCGATAGAACTGTCTTTCGGCGTCGAGAAAAGTCAGATAATCCGTTTCCCCCTCTTGATAGAGCAAATTAGATAA
>CAISYW010000080.1 GCA_903889795.1 uncultured Chlamydiae bacterium
ATTGTATTTTCACATCGAGTTTTAGAGTCGATTCTGGACTGGATGGTGCAGCAGAGTTCAAATCGTCAAATTTCTATTCAACATCGCTTAATCATTGTCGATCGAGGTCATTTTTTTCTTTTGACAAAACAAATGCCCCGTTTCGATCAGCCGCTATCGCTTTCTTTAGAGGGTTGTCGTCGATCGGGTAATTGGATGGTTGAAGAGATCGCTCCTGCAGTTTATCATAGCCATTGGCAAGCTCTTTGGCGGGGCGAGCCGGTGATTCAGCGTTTTGATGGTAATCCGACCTTGCAGCTACCTCCTCTCGGCATCCGCTGGTCTGAAAAGGTTCCTCTTTTTTTGAGACGGATCTGTCCTGTCCTTATGCAAGATAATCATCTAATCGGTGATTTTGTGACTGGGAAAATGAGATCCGGCCAGAGGTGTATTAAAATTTTTGTTGATCCCAGTATTTCCGTAAGGCACTGAGGGTAGGCTTGCGAAGAAGAGTTAGTGTCAGTATATGTATGTTTTTGATATAGGGGCGTTAGAGGCGGCAGGTGCTTTGTGGAGAGGGCTCTTAGTACACCGTTTCAAAAGTTTTTAATGTTTGGGCTGCGTTAAAGCCCCTAGAATCGACGATCGTAAACTGCCATGTATTGAATTAATACAGAGTAGTTAACGATCGTCGATTCTAGGGAACTTTCACGTCAGCCGAAACACCAAAAACTTGTGAAACGGTGTACTCGGGGTATCTTATTTACGAAAATGGCGTAAAGATGGTTTAATTTCATCATTAGACTGTTGCTCTAAGGCTTATAAAAAGAATAAGATAAGGTGATATGGCAAACGATAACAAATTCAAACCTGAATCAAAGAATAATTTTCCGGGACGATTTATTATCTTTCTGGTGGCTGTGGTTGTCATTATGTTTGTAATTCAAACATTTACATCGGACAATTACGCAAAGGTTTCCTTTAGCCATCAGGTAGAGCATCTAATCAATTTGGATCTGACAGTACCCGATGAGAATCGAAAGATCGCCCAAAGCGAAAATTTAGTCACATTCAGTGGCAAATTCCGTGACGCTGTACCCGAAGAGAGCCAACAACGTTATCATTACCTTGAATTGTTGAACCGGTATCATCAGCAGACAGTGAGCCAAAAACAGCTCCTGCAAGATTTAGATGCACTGCAAAAAAATGTTCGCGTTTCTTCTGAATTGTTTCTTCAATTGAGTGGTCAGCCGTTGCCTCGAGGCGGTTATGTTGTCGTGGGTTCGCTCTATGATACGCCTGGCCGGGAAAACTCGATTGTTATTCGTTCCTTGTCCGATCGAGAGCTGAGTAGTTTGCCCGTCATTCAACAGGCTTTTACGATTTCTCAACAAACTCCCAGCCAAGCAAATGTTGATGATTTGGGAAAACATTTGCGCTCGTTTGTCTCTTTGCTACGCTCTCCCGCTGTTGGAATTGGTGTTGAGTCTGTGAAGCTGGAGCTTAAAAATCTGGATAAAAAACTGGCAGCTGAAGTCGATCAGCCGATGGAACAGCAGATGACTGTCTATCGCACAGCGATTCCCCAGATCACTACGATCATTGCCGAATTAAACCGAGAGCAAGACGGTGTTCGTCTTCTAGCACTGCGCAGCGTGCGAAGCTATCATGAAGAGCTGCAAAAATATAATGCAGTGACCCAAGAATTGGGTGAAAATGACGCTCTACTTGAAAAAGCCCGACAAAAAGCGGCTAACGTCATTTGGTATTTCAATAATCAAGAATTGTCTACGCGTAGCTTAGAAAAACAAGATCCTGAGGCATTTACCCACTGGTTTGCCCAAGCTCAGCGAGAATGGGAGAATTTCAATAACAATAAAGGCTTGGTCTATCGCGCTCCAGACCAGCCCCGCAACACAGTTTTAGAGAGAACTTTTACAAGCCAGGATCCAGCGCCAAACTATATAAGTTATGTCGTCACCGTTTTGCCTATTCTCTTGGTTATCTTGTTTCTCTATTTTATTTTTTCACGCCAGATGAAGGGCGTGGGCTCTTCTGCGATGAATTTTGGGAAATCTCCTGCTCGATTGATGACGCGTGAAAATAATAAAGTCACATTTAAAGATGTTGCCGGATGTGTAGAAGCGAAAGAAGAGCTGGAAGAGATCGTTGACTTTTTGAAGGACCCTCAAAAATTTACTGCTCTTGGGGCTCGAATTCCGAAAGGCGTGCTTCTCGTTGGACCTCCGGGAACGGGAAAGACTCTGATTGCTAAGGCCGTGGCCGGAGAAGCCGAACGACCTTTCTTCTCCATTTCAGGATCTGATTTTGTCGAAATGTTTGTCGGTGTCGGGGCGAGCCGTATTCGCGATCTTTTTGATCAGGCGAAAAAGAATGCTCCCTGCATTATCTTTATGGACGAAATTGATGCGGTCGGACGCCATCGGGGTTCCGGTATTGGCGGTGGCCATGATGAACGTGAACAAACGCTGAATCAGCTGCTTGTGGAGATGGATGGATTTGATACGAAAGAGGGCGTTATTTTAATGGCGGCGACGAACCGCCCGGATATCCTCGATCGTGCATTATTGCGTCCAGGCCGATTTGATCGACGGGTCGTTCTCGATTTGCCTGATGTAAAAGGACGTCTTGAAATTTTAAAAGTTCATGCGCGTAAGATCAAAATCGATGCTTCTGTCGATTTGAATGATATCGCCCGCAACACACCCGGAGCTTCCGGCGCGGATCTTGAAAATATTCTCAATGAAGCGGCTCTTCTCGCGGCACGCAATGGACGCTCGGCTGTGACCTCTATCGAAGCAAAAGAGGCATGCGACAAGGTTCGTTACGGCAAAGAGCGCCGCAGCTTGGAAATGGATGAAAATGAGAAACGTACGACGGCTATCCATGAATCGGGCCACGCCATTGTCGGTTTGAAGGTGGAGCATAACGATCCCGTTGATAAAGTGACCATCATTCCTAGAGGATTTTCATTAGGCGCAACGCATTTTATGCCGACGAAAAATCGATTAAGCTACTGGAAGAAAGAGGTGCTCGATAAATTGGCGGTATTAATGGGCGGCCGCACGGCTGAAGAACAATTTGTCGGCGACATGTCCTCCGGCGCACAACATGATATTGCTCAAGCGACGAAGATCGCCCGCAGCATGGTTTGCGAATGGGGGATGAATGATGTTCTGGGAACTGTTTCTTATGATGAACGGGCTGAGACGGGTCAATATTTGGGTATGTCGAATTATCACGATAAATCCTATTCTGATGATACGGCTGAAAAGATTGATGTCGAAGTTCGTAAGTTGATTGATGAAGCGCACCAGCGCGCCCGCGTGATTATCGAAGAAAATCGCGAAAAATTACAGCTTATGACCGACATGTTGATGGAGTTTGAAACTCTCGATTCTTACGATGTTAAGAAGATCATGGATGGAACGTGGGACGCCGAAGAGAAGAGAAAGCGCCTCAAAGATGCGGATGATTTGCAGCGCAAGCAGCCCCCTCCTGTACCGATTCGCCCAGTGATTGCTCCGGAGACAGATACGGGTGAAGCTCCCACTGATTTGCCGGGAATGGAACCGAGCGTGTAATTGTCTAATTTTGTGACAGTTTATTTTAAGGGATCCCTCAACAATGAATTTTAAAAGTTATTGTTGAGCGATCTCTAGATCTGCTTCGGCTAATACTAAAATTTTGATCTCTTTAATTATATACTTTCTAAGTCTTTCTTTATCATAAACATATGTTCTTTCTCGCCAATCAATAGTTGATAACATTTGTAATTAAATAAAAGCATTTCTTTAATAAAAACTCTATTATTATTGAAAAATTTATTGACATTTGTAATAAAATCGTTTACTATTAATATGTAACTTAAGTCATAAAAAGGAGATATTATGTCAGTGTCCAGAACCTCTTCCCCGGATTTAGTGCCTGTAAACATGGACGATCGAGCCGTGTCGCCATTAATTCTAGACGAAAACGATGCTTTAGTCGGAGCCATTCAGCAAGTGGCTTTAGAAGTAATCCATTCACCCACTTTTTTACCGCTGGCTCCACCAAACGATCTGCTAGAAGCTCTGAATCTGGAACCTTTACATATTGGAGGAGAACAACCTCATATGGAGGAATGGGTCTTACATTTTGCTGACGAAAATAATGCACACCAGGTCGCGGCACAAAATATTGGGGTGTTTTTGAACCATTTATTGGTATCGTCTACACAGTTGCCAGACCAGGCTTTAGGCGCGTAAGCACTGCGTTAATCATTCCATGACATCCCCCGTTTCTTTTAGGGGGTGTCAATTGTATAACATTCATTCCTAGATGCTTAATCGCTTTCGACAATTTAATCCGTTTATCAATATCAAGTCTGGATAAGCGTTCACGCGAGTAGGTGCTTTTTATAATGAAATCAGACCGGTCATTGCCAAGAGTTGAAAGAGGAATATAAATAATGCAAAGATGAGGACGCAGACCAACGTAGACTTACCGCCTCGGATTTGATAAGAAGATGCAATATTCATTCGATAGCGGCCGATCCAAACCATTAAAACTGGAAAAAGGCCGAACAAAATGACCGCGCAAATTCCTCCGGCAAAATCGATCGCCTTAAAAAAGATGTCCGGTTTCAAGATGGACAGAAGGTAGGGTGGAATCAGTACAAGTAGCATCAATGAAAGAGGTTCTTTATCTTTGGTCTGAAAACCATCTGCTAAAAAATGGACCAAAGCCAGTGATTGGAGAAGGAGAGATGTCAATAATGAGAAAAAGGCGAGTCCTTCGGCGAAACGAGTGACCCATGAAGTGCCTAAAATTCCCGCAATGGAAATGGAGGCGTCTCTGCCCGATTTAAGCGATGCGAGCAGCCCAAATTCTCCATCAGGGGGAACGATTCCTAAAACGATCAGATCCCACACGATGTAGACGATTAAAGCAAAAAGACTGCCTAATATGATGACCGTTTTGGTTCTCTTGAGATCCCCCTTCATATAGCAACGGATCGTGGGGATCATATTGTGAAATCCAAACGAGATCACCAAAATGGGCAATGAGAAGAGAATGGGATGGATATTTGTGCGGGCTAAAAGCGATGGAGTTACATGCATCAGCCCGACAGCCACGATTCCTAGATAGGCGAGAATCTTGCCGGTCATTAAAAACCGGTTAAAAAAATCGACCGTTCGTGTTCCGGAGTAGAGGATGCAGCCGAAGAGCAGCACAAAAAAGAGGGTTCCGAGCCATGGCGGGATGTGGTGGGTCATCAACCGGCTGGATATCGACGAAACATCGATTCCAATTGCTGCTTGGTAAGCCACTAATAGTGAGTAGAATAAGAATAGATATAATAACCAGCTGATCTTTTGGCCCCATTTGCCGAGAGAATGGCCGACCATTGATATGATGTTGACATCTTTGGAAAACCAGCCATTGACCTCAACGGTGAGCAGGGCAGTTGTTGTCATAAAAGCCCACGCCGCAATCATCATCAAGAGAGAGGGGTAAAAGCCGCTGAGTCCGGTAACGATGGGCAACCCCAGCATGCCTGCGCCCACACAGCTGCCGCAGATGATTAAAGTTCCACCGATCAAACTGCCCGGTTTTCGTTCCATAATATCATCCTGGGTGCTGATTTCTTTGCAAATCAAGTGCTTCGCGGTATAACCAGCAACCTTTAATTTTTAGGAAAAGACTTTTTTCGGTAAAGGATGCATCTCGAAGTTTTTGCTTAAGGATTGCTCGAAATGTAACCGTTGCTCTGTTTGTTTCCTCATGAAAGTCGATGATTTTCAATCCCGTAAAATCAGTCATTTGAGAAAATGTGATAATATCTTTCTTCCATTCAACCGGATCAGAGATGGCGGAGTTGTTTTCTGGATGAGTCGTTCGAATGATATAATCGGCTAATTTCAAAGCATAGGCAGAGTAGCGCGAGCGCATGAGAATCAGAGCATTCTCAGCGATAGCTCCATCATGGTACTTCTTGCAGCAATCCTCGTAGAGTTTTTGACTATGGCAGGGGCATTCTTTATTGATCGATCACTCCTTTCCAAAGCGGCCGAGTTTAGCCTCAGTCAGTGATAAAAGATCTTTTGATTTCATAACGATCGATTCCGTTGGGAGTCCGCAGTTAAAGGCCGCTCGATCATTTTCCAAAATTCGATCATCGAAATAATTATCGAGATTGAGCAGATTACCAAATGGAGGTACCCCGCCGACGATCAAACCAAAGCGCTCCAGGATAATTGCAGGCTCTTCAAATTCGCATCTTTCACCCACGGCCTCTGCGCATGCTTTCATATCGAGCTTCATATGAGAAGAAATATTGAACTGATAATTCTTTTTACTGTTTTTTCCACGGAGGATGATTGCTTTAACACCTTCCTGGAGCGATGTATTGCGCATACGTGCGGCGTCTTGCGAGGTGGGCGTCGCGTCATGAGTCTTATGATCGAATTCATAGTCGCGATGACGTATCTGGCGGATGATTTCATTGCGGATGTTTTCTCCGCCGAAGAAGATCTTGGCTTTGATGCGAACCCCGGCGATTCGTTTTGTGTCCGAAGGAAAGAGGGATGCTTCGCGCACGTTTTTCAACTTGAGCAAGGTCATCGTCAGTCGTTCCAATCCCATGCCAAATCCGCCATGGGGAGGCATGCCATACTTAAAAATACTCAGATAATCGGTGAAATTTTGCGGATCCATGCCCTTCATGCGGATTCCTTCGAGCATCGATTCATATGTATGGCGACGCTGGCCGCCCGATGTGATTTCCGTCCCCGCGCATATTAAATCGAAGGTGTTGGTCAATAGGGGATTTTCAACTTTCGGATAGGCATAGAAAGGCCGTTTTTCTGTTTTCCAATCAATGACAAAGACGAGGTCGGTTCCATGCTTTTCTTTCGCCCAGGCTGAGAGCTCTCTTTCAGCTGCCGGGCTTAAGTCGGGCTCATTACGTTCATCAATATGGGTTCGTTCATAGTAGATCTCTTGCGCCTGTTCGAATGTGAGCCGGGGGAATGGAACGTTGTCCGGACAGGTGATGATGCTGTTCCCTAAAGCAGCCAGATCTTCTTTCGAGTGCTGATGGAGATAGTTTACAATGAATTTTAGAACGCCTTCCTGAATGTCGAGGACCTCATGCCAATGATGAAAGAAGCCCATTTCAAATTCAAACTGTTTTCCTTCAGATAGATGGCGCGTTGTGTGCGATGGCTCGGCACGAAAAAAAGGCATTAGAGCAAAGACCCGCTCATTGACGCCAACCATGATTTGTTTGTAGAGCTGACTGCTTTGAGCCAATGTGGCTGTATGCCCAAAATAATCGACATTGAAAAACTCTGCGCCGCCCTCAGATGAGGCGCCGATCATGTTTGGAGCAAAATATTCACTTGCATCGACCGTATCGTGCATATAAAGCCGGTAGGCATGAGCGATTTGGCCTTGAATCCGAAAAACGGCCTGCAGTTCGCGGTTGCGCAGCGCAATCGGGCGATTGTCGAGAATGAAGTCCAGATCCGAGTGAATTTGCGGTTTATAATATTCGATCGGAGGAACTTCCTGAATCGGATTTTCTACACTGATTTTTGGGTTGATGATCTCGACGCCGATATTGGCTTCTTTCGATGCGACTGCTGTTCCAACAATTTGTAAAATGGAGCCGGGCTGCAGTTGAGCAATTTTTTGGTTTTCACTTTTATCTTCGATCAGAATTTGCGATAGACCGCTGCGATCTCGCAAAATAAGGAATGTGAGCTTTCCAAAAGATCGGACGTTGTTCAGCCACCCGCGTAAAAGAACGGTTTGGCCGATGGAGCGATGCAAGTCTGACGATAATGTTCGTTTCATAGATAAACAGATTTGTTAGAAAAACTATGAGATTAAGATAAAAAGCAATTCGGTGCAATTGCGAGTTAAGAATCCTTTCCACTGGCGGCTCTTGAGAGAGCACCGGCGGAAAGGACTCGGGAGTCAAATATTTTCTAGCGATTCGTTTGTTCCTGAAGCGCTTTATGGCTTAGCTTGATTTGGCCGCGGTCATTAACATCCAATACTTTAACTTCGATTTCATCGCCCTGACGGAACGAGGTGTCCTGGATGTTTTGAATTCTTTGATGGGAAATTTCGGAAATATGAAGAAGACCCTCTTTTCCGAAAATTTCGACAAAGAAGCCAAACGGTACAATTGACGAGATTCGTCCTTTATAGACTTTACCGATTTCAACTTCAGAAGTGAGGTTGAGGATGATCGCTTTCGCTTTCTCCATCGCTTCTGAATTTGTCGATGCAATGCTGACGAGTCCGCTATCATTAATATCGATTTGGACACCCGTCTCTTCTACGATTGCGCGAATCTGCTTGCCGCCCGGACCGATTACGATACCGATCTTGCTTGGCTTAATCTGCAGCACTTCGATTCGAGGTGCATGGGCAGACATTTGGGCACGTGGTTTTGGACAGATTTCCAACATCTTTTGCAGAATATGAATTCGGCCTTCTTTTGCTTGAGCCAGGGCTTCACGCATGATCGCATGAGTAATTCCCTCGACCTTGATATCCATTTGGAATGCGGTGATTCCCGCTTCGTCGCCGGTGACTTTAAAGTCCATGTCGCCGAGAGCGTCTTCAGCGCCGAGAATATCAGATAAAATCGCATGCTTCTTGCCTTCTAAAACAAGACCCATGGCGATTCCCGATACGGGACGTTTGATCGGAACGCCGGCGTCCATCAGGGCTAAGCAGCCGCCGCAGACAGATGCCATTGACGATGAGCCGTTTGATTCTGTGATGTTCGACTCGAGACGGATAACATAAGGAAATTCTTCTTGTTTGGGAAGAATCGCCATTAATGCGCGTTCCGCCAATTTTCCGTGGCCAATTTCGCGACGGCCGGGAGCTCCCATACGGCCAACTTCGCCTACTGAAAATGGGGGGAAGAAATATTGCAAATAGAATCGGTGTGTAGCGTCGCCGTGTAAATCTTCGTAGCGCTGGGCATTGCTTTCACCGCCTAAAGTACAAACAGCGATCGTTTGCGTCTCGCCGCGGGTGAATAGCGAACAGCCGTGAGTTCTCGGAAGAATCGATTGTTCGATATCAATCGGTCGAATCTCTTTCAGGCCTCGGCCGTCGATGCGTTTTTTATCAGCGAGGATCATTTTGCGCATAAGATCGGACTGAAGATTTTTAAAAGCGAGCATGACGTCGACTTTCGCGTTTTTTGACGCTTCAGTGGGCAGGAGCTTTTCAGACATTTCTTTTTGAATGGCTCCAAGGGCTTGTTCTCGCTTTTTTTTATCCGCGATTTTTAAGGCGACTTCTAATTTAGCGGAGCAGAGATCATTCACTGCATCGGTGACTTCTTGTGGAAGCGCGTGAATAGTGTCTCGTTTTTTCTCTCGGCCGATCTTATTTCTCCAGGCTTCGAGTTGATGGCAGATTGTGCTGATAGCGTGTTGTCCCGCTTCGATCGCTTCAATGATCTGCTCTTCCGTTAGAAAATCGCAGTATCCCTCAATCATCAGTACAGCGTCTTCGGTCCCCGCCAAAACGAGATCGAGTCGTGTTTTTTTCATTTCTTCGGTTGTCGGATTAATGACAAAGCGATTTTCGATCAAGCCAACGCGAACGGCGCCGATCGGTTTGATGAGCGGAATGTCGCTGATGACAAGAGCGGCAGACGCGCCGCAGATTCCTAAAACGTCGGGAATGTTTATTCCATCATAGGAAAAAACAGTTGATAGGACTTGAACTTCATTGTGATAGCCCTCTTCGAACATGGGTCGTAGGGGACGGTCGATGAGGCGGCTCACCAGGATTTCTCTTTCTGTCGGTCTTCCTTCGCGCTTAATGAAACCACCCGCTGTTCGTCCAACGGAAGAATATTTTTCCTGATAATCGACGCGTAAGGGGAGAAAATCGACTCCTTCTTGAGCTATCGGAGATGCGCAAGCTGTTGAAAGGACAACAGAATCTCCGCAATGGACCATAACAGCTCCATTGGCTTGACGTGCGATTTTTCCTGTTTCAAATTTAATAGTTTTGTCACCGATCGTGACCGTGATGTGATCTCTTTGCATATGTTCCTTCCTGTAAGAAAAAATTTGAATTATGAAAGGAAACTGTTGTGGGATAGAAATCAGAAAGAAGTCCTAGCTCTTTTGGAAGGGCTTATTTCTGCTCTCTATCAGACCCTGGTCTCCTTTTTCCTGGAAAACACACTGGAGAGAACTCCCCCCAGTGCGATAGTACTACTTTCTTAAATTCAACCGGACGATCAAGCTTTGATAGCGCTTGGTATCCGTAGAATTAAGGTAGTCTAGTAGTTTTCGGCGTTGGCCGACGAGTTTCAAGAGTGCGAGCCGTGAGCTGTGGTCTTTTGGAGCCAACTTAAGATGATCCGTAAGTTCAGCAATGCGCTCAGTGAGGATCGCAATCTGGACATCCGCTGAGCCAGTATCTTTCTCGTGCAATTGAAATTTTTTGGTGATCTCTTCCTTGGTACCTTTATCTAGAGACATTGAGGAAGTTCTCCGTGGTAAGTTTAAGACATTTACATGCGAATTGTACCCTAAAATCTATATACTCGCAAGGATTCTTGATGTTTCCTAGAGAATCCTGCTAAAGTAGCTGCAGATATTGATTTTGAGAGCACTTTATGAAAATGAATTCTTTTACCTATGTTCGTCCTTGGATGGAACAAATTTTACAAGTTATCAAGAAAGATATTAAAACGGATCACCTCCCGGGTGATAAATCTTTCTATAAGACTCATTTTGGCAATCGACCCCAGAATAAACTGACGCAAGAAGAAATTTTTGCTACGTATGAAAAAGAGCTGCTGGCGGGTAATGAGGATCTGAGTGAATGGGTGATCAATCGCTGGGTATTTAAATATGGAGACATCTATCGTCATTTTGCTGAGCGGTTGGGTGCCGTCAACCCCAATTTTCAGGAAATACAATCATTATCTGATGCTGAAGCGGACATGGTTCTTGCGGGTGCTCAGGAAAAGTTCGGTTCGGCCGAGACATATATCTTTGCCCGACTCAATGGCGTTGTGTTTTCTGATTCAGTTTTTGATCGGCTTAACCAGGTGGCTCTTCAGGAGACGCAATCGAAAACTCAGATGCAAGAGCAAAAAAATGAGCAGGAGTCATTCGAGCAGCTCAATGCGCGTCATCAACGAGAGGTGAGCCGGTTGCAGGAAAAATATGAGGATAAGCTCAGCGGTATTCAACGTAAATATACGTCTGATGTCGAGGCTTTGAAAAAACAAATCCGCTCATTACAGCAACAAATCCACGCTCAAAAAAATGTATGACGTCTCTTGTTGATGTTCAAAAGCTTGACTTTCAGCATCGGGACATTGCTTTCATGCGGGAGGCTTTAAAAGAGGCAAAAAAAGCATTTGAAGAAGATGAAGTGCCTGTGGGAGCTGTTCTCGTTATCAACCATAAAATCGTTTCTCGGGGACATAACCAGGTTGAGTTGTTGCAAGATGCCACGGCTCATGCTGAAATCATCTGCATGACGGCTGGCGCCGGGGCAATTGGCAACTGGCGTCTCAGCGATGCGACACTATATAGTACCCTTGAGCCGTGTACGATGTGTGCTGGGGCGATGCTCTCTTCACGTCTCAAAAGGCTTGTTTGGGCGGCTCCGGATATACGACAGGGTGCGAATGGTAGTTGGATTGATATATTTGCCATGAAACATCCGATGCATGCAATCGAAGTGACTAGGCAGGTTCTGCAAGATGAAGCATCCGAGCTTATGCGAACTTTTTTTCAGAAACAGAGAGCTTCTTCAAAACAGCAATGAGAACATCCTGAGCGCAGATCGATTTTGTAAACTCGCTGAAGCGATTTTAGCCCAGCGAGTTTACAAAATCGAATCAAATATTATCACGCGCTGAAAAGACGATTCATTTCAGACAGGAGTTCTTCTTCATCTGAGAAATTTGCCCTTTCTGCATCATTTGGATGCGTTGTTGCGGCCTTTCTTCGTTGGATGGTACAGCTCATAACGATACCAGTACTTCTGGCCGATCTTGAAGCGCGACGCTTTTTTATATTCATATGAGACGCCGTTTGGCTCGATGAGCTCGCAAAAATCATAACCCCTTTGATGCGATGCCTCGATCTGGGGTATAAAAATGTATTTGCCCTCGCGGCAAACGCGGTTGATGCGGATCGGTTCTTTCCCTGCGATGACATAATCCTCATCGTAGGAATAAACTTTTCCCGTAATGGCGCTGACCCGGCCTTCGATGAGAGATGAAGGAAGGCATTGCTCGCTGGCATGAGAGTCGATGAACTCATCCGCGGGGTTGTTGACGGCAGCCGCGATCAAAATGAAGAATTTCAAAAACCTGGCTGAGGATTAAATCGCATGAATAGTTATTAAGTCATGCTGCGTCAGAACTTTCGATAAATCCAAATAGGGAAGAGAAGCGAAAGATTGCCTTCCCTGCTCTACCCTCCAAATATCAGCATAATTGAAGATACGCTGAAGTCAAGCGGTTTCAAGGCCCTGGGGGGGCGGATGACACGGTTGGGGGTAAAGGTGGAGAGAGAGCTATTGGGTTACCGCTGAGGTCTAGCGTTTCAATGCTTTGAAGACTGGATATCGCGGGTGGAAATAAAGATATTGTGTTATAGCTGAGATCTAGCGTTGTAAGGCTTTGGAGATTGGATACCGCGGGTGGAAGCGAAGATATTGTATTATGGCTGAGATCCAGTATTTCAAGCTTTGAGAGGCAGCCTATCGAATAAGGTATTTCCCCTATTTTATTATTGCTGAGATCCAGTATTTTAAGTTGTACGAAATTTTCTAGCATTTTGGGATTAACAGATACAAGATTATTATTCGAGAGGTTCAAAATTTTTAATCCTGAAAATAATTTTAATTCCAGTGGTAAAGTTGTCAAACCGCAACCGCTCAGGTTTAGGTATGTAACTTCCTTCAGAACGTGAGAGTTTTTACAAAACCAACTAGCAATACAATCTAAAATTTCATTATTTGTTAATTTGCTTTCAGAATTTGGAAACAAAAATTGTTGTTCTGGATTTAATTGTTCATTAACCGCTTCGATGAATCTACGTTTGTTTATGAAGTTTTTCTGAAGCCCGATCCTAATTAATATTTTATGAGGTACAATTTTACGTTGTTCTTCCAAAAGAGTTAATGTATCCAGATTTATAAAATATTCAATTTCACTTGGAAATGTTCTAAAAATGCATTTATGCAGATCAAGAGATGTAATTTGTTTTAGTAGCTCCTGATGTTCCCTGAGCCAGCTTCTTATTTCTTCAGAAGCTTCATAAAATGTTAAATCCTCCCTGGACGGAGAATATCGTTTATCTTCAGGGAGCTTTTCATTCACCTTTTTTATGAATTGCTGAAAAGCGTTATGTTCGAGAATTTTATCTATTGCGTCGAAAGGCGGTGTAAGTATCTCATGTTTGTCAGATGAAGGAAAAAAGTACCTGTGCGTGCTGAGTTTCTGCTGGTTCATTGCTAACCCCAAGCTGGCTTCGGCAGGAATAACACCGTCATCTTCAAAGCTCGCTATTGGGATTTTCGTGGATGGCGAGGCGCAATTACTCTTCTGAATAATGATTTGTACAATCTTGTTATCCTCCAATTTTTTCAATGCGGCAGTGGTGTCCATTTCAAAGCCTAGCCAGGCAATCAGATTGAGATTTATGCATAAATGAAACTTTCTAAAAATGCACTTTATTATATGATTTAAAGAATCAAAAGTCTTGTCTAGAACAACTGTGTACTGAATGTCAGACTTAAATTCATGTTTCAAAACAGCTTGGCCGATGGCTGCTCCGCCTAACGAGTAGCCGGATAGAACAATTTTATGAGCCTTGATTGCATTTTCTAAAAATGAAATTCCAATTTCTTGCGCATCTCCCATAGTTTCAGGATTAGCAGATCCTTTGCTTCTTCCAACACCCGGACCGTTAATTAACAAAGTATTAAAACCTCTTTTATGATTTTTTTTTGCGAATTTTTTTGCATCTAATTCAATTAGTCCATAATTTCCTGTTGCATGCATTATCCAACAGCCGTTATTAATCGTTTCTGGATGGCCAATTAGTAATCCGCTATATCGAATTCCATTTTTTTCTAAAATAACATGACGAACAATGAACTTCTTTAGACCTTCTGCAGCACCTTTTCGAAGCGTATCAGAGTATTGTTCGCTATGACCCACGAAGATGCTTTGAGCGGGAAAGATAAATGTCATTGCAATACGCGATATCGCAACTCGACAAAGAGAATATATCCCCCATGGATAAAGAACTGTTTTTGCAATAATTAACCCAATATCTTTAGCTGTGTCTTTCCAGCTACGTATTCTTGAGTTCTCCGAATAATCTACTTTTTCTCTTTTTGCGCTAACAAGTTCTGCCTCAGAGCTGTTTAATTTCGAAGCCTCGATCGTACCAGCTTCAAACCCATCATATATAGGATTTATATAAGGTTTTATACAGGGTATAGTATTTGACAATTATAATTCCTCGCGATGTTACTATTTATAATTACTAATTATATCATTTTATAGTATTTTTTTAACACACCATATACACAACGAACGTACCTTATTGATTATCAATATGATAAAAACACAATAAAAAACGCATCTTTGTAATTATTAAAGAGTTACCACAAATTCACAAAACCTAAGAATCTGTTCAAAATCTTTTCAGAAGTAGTGAAGCAAATGCCAGGACAACCATGTTCAGGCTGGTGTTGATTTTCCTTTAACAGTTTTTCCACAATCTTCGACTGAAAAAGTTAAAGACCTACCCGCGCACAGTATAAAATAGGCCGAATTATATTAAATTGTTCGTGAGTGACATCGCTTGGATAGTTGGGCATGGTTTTATCTCCAAAAAATTTTTGAAGATAAATTTTTACACTCTTTAAAAGTCTTTGAACAGGTTCTCAGTTCCTCCGCCCATCGCAATTCCCAAATCAGCCGCACGCAGAGCCGGCACATCATTGACTCCATCGCCCGTTACTGCCACGATCTCTTTATTTTCTTGCAGAATTTTGAAACGGTGTACTAGCTTGCAGATCTGATGGATGGAGACGCAGATCTTGGATAGCGCTTCATCTGCCTTTCGATGAGTCGCAATCATTATTCATTTAAATTATTAACCATAAGACGCTTGCCTTTCGTTCTTGAATAAAATTACAGTTGGTGGTGAATGCGAATTTATCGAACATGACTCAAAAATCCGGTGAGGCTATCGACGTCAGAAAGTAAATCTCACTGAGAAAACTTGTTTTTTTACCTTGATGAAGCTATGCTATTTTCCATTATATTAGGTGCACTATGAAAGAAAAGATTCATCCTCCCTATCAAAAAGTACTATTTGTCGATTCTTCGACTGGCGCTAAGTTTCTCATTGGCAGTACGCTCCAGCCGAAAGAAAAAGAAAATTTTGAGGGTAAAGAATATCCTGTGATTCGTATTCCAGTTTCATCCGCATCGCATCCCTTCTTTACGAAAGCGAACCAGTTTATCGATTCTGAGGGCCGTGTTGATAAGTTCACGAAGAAATATCAACGCAAGCGCGAGCAGGATAAATTGGATCACGAAAAACAGGAAGAGGCCAAAAAAGCAAAAACGAAGGCCAAAAAGAAATAGGGCTTGGTCTCATCAAGTGGATTTATGGAAGAAAAGGTCCAGCGGCTCTTGCTGCGGTTGCAGGAGGTCGAGCGGTTGCTGGGCCTGCCTGATGCTTTTAACGATCCAAAGAACTATCGTCAGTTATCCCAAGAACATTCTCAGCTTTCTTCATTGAGAGAAGCTTGGGATGATCTTCAATGCATTCGCAAGCAGATCGAAGATAATCGTGCGCTTCTCGCAATTGAAACGGATCCCGAAATCTTGCAGATGGTGCGCGATGAGTTGCCCCAACTCGAATCTTCTGTCGTTGTAGCGCAAAAAAAATTAGAAACCCTTCTTGTTCCTCCGGATCCTCGTGATAGTCGTAATATCATCTTAGAAATTCGCGCTGGTACCGGCGGCGATGAGGCGGCGCTTTTTGTAACCGACTGTGCTCGTATGTATCACAATTATGCAGAGCGTAAAGGTTGGAAGGTTGAGATTATTTCAACATCTCCCTCTGAATTAGGCGGTTATAAAGAATATGTCATGTCCTTGTCGGGAACTAATGTGTTTCGACTGATGCAATATGAGGCGGGAACGCATCGTGTACAGCGGGTTCCTGAAACGGAGACGCAGGGTCGTATTCACACCTCTGCAGTCACTATGGCCGTTCTGTTGGAACCGACAGATGATGAAAAGGTTTTGATTGATGAGAGGGATTTAAAAATCGATACCTACCGCTCTTCCGGAGCTGGGGGGCAGCATGTCAACACCACGGATTCTGCTGTGCGGATCACCCACATGCCAACCGGAGCTGTCGTTGCGTGTCAGGATGAGCGGAGTCAACATAAAAACCGTGAAAAAGCAATGCGCTTGCTTGTTGCTATGATCCTTGAAACTCAGCGCCGCAAGAACGAACAAGAGATGTCCGCCATACGATCGACACAGGTCGGCAGCGGCGATCGGTCGGAGCGGATCCGTACTTATAATTTCCCTCAAAACCGCATCACAGACCATCGTATTAATTTAACTCTCTATAAGCTCGATCGCGTGATTGATGGTGATCTCGATGATATTACAGTGGCTTTGGTTGCTCATTTTTACGCAGAAAAAATGAAGGACTCATAACCGGATGTTAAAAACGATCGCTGAAGTTTTGACATTATCGGCCACCTTTTTAACAGATCATCAGATCGAGCGGCCCCGACGCTGCGCTGAGGATTTGCTCGCATCGATTTTGAAAGTGAAGAGAATCGATCTCTATTTGCAGTTTGATCGTCCTCTTGTCGAATCCGAAATGGTTTTGATGCGCCAATATTTGAAGCGCACGATTGCCAAAGAGCCCATCGCTTATATTATGGGCGAAGTAGAATTTTTAGGATGTCGTATCGAAGTAACGCGCGATGTGTTGATACCGCGTAATGAAACGGAAATTCTTGCTGATTTGGTGATAAAAAAATTGAAAGTCCTTGAGCCGGCAAAGCGGGTGCTTTGGGATCTTTGTACAGGGTCCGGCTGTATTGGATTGGGGATCAAACGTGCCTGTTCTTCGATTTCGATTGTGCTTTCCGATATTTGTCCAAGAGCGATTGAGTTAGCTAAGTCAAACAGTGTCAAAAATTGCTTACAAGTAGAATGCAGGGTAGGGGATTTGCTGCAGCCTTTTTTGAACGAAAAGGCCGATTTTGTGATTTGCAATCCCCCCTATGTGTCAAAAAAAGAATTTGATCTACTCGAAAGAAGTGTGCGCGATTTTGAGCCCTCTCTGGCATTATTGGCGGGTGATCAGGGGACTGATTTTTATGAGCGCCTCTCTATCGAATTACCCCGTTTTTTAAATCCCCGTGCCCAGGTGTTTTTGGAAATTGGCCATACACAGGGCGGGGCTGTTCAAGAAATTTTTCGCAAGGTTCCTTGGCGGGGTTCTCAAATTCTCAAAGATTGGGCCGGACATGATCGATTCTTTTTCCTTGAAATTGAATGATTTTTTGCTGTATTCTACTTCTGTAAAATAGCCTTTTTGTTGAAAACAAAATGTTTCATGCTCTAACTGAAAAGCTCCAATCCGTTTTCGCAGGCCTGCGTGGGAATAAAACTCTGTCCGAAGAGAATATTTCCGATGCGGTTCGCCAGGTTCGTTTGGCTCTTCTGGATGCCGACGTAAATTTCACTGTAGCCGGCGAGTTTGTTAAACGTGTGAAAGAAAAGGTTTTGGGCGGCACTGTGTTGAAGACCGTTTCTCCGGGTCAGCAGTTCATCAAATTGGTTCATGAAGAGCTGGCTGATTTTATGGGCGCGGAAGAAGCCGCCTTGGATTTAAAGGGCAAGATTTCTGTTATCATGCTTTGCGGTCTACAGGGATCGGGTAAAACGACGACGTGTGCGAAGTTGTCCTCATGGATTACGAAAACAGATCCTCATAAGCGTCAATTATTAGTTGCTTGTGATTTACAACGGCCAGCTGCGATTGATCAGCTTCAAAAATTAGGCCAATCTATCCAGGTTCCGGTTTTTATGATTCCGGGAGAATCCAATCCCATCAAAGTGGCGAAAAAAGCCATGGAGATGGCCAAGAGCGAAGGTTTTGATGTTTTGATTGTCGATACGGCAGGGCGCCTTCATCTCGATCAGGATTTAATGCAAGAGTTGGAGGAGATGAAGAGCTTTCTGGAGCCGAGGGAAGTGCTATTCGTCGCCAATGCTACAACAGGTCAGGATGCGGTGCGAACAGCGGCCGAATTCGATCGGCGAGTACAGATTACCGGAACGATTCTCACCATGCTCGATGGAAATGCTCGGGCGGGTGCCGCGATTTCGATTCGCGAAGTTACAAAAAAACCGTTGAAATTCGAGGGTGTGGGCGAGAAGATTGGCGATCTGCAGGTTTTTAATCCTCGTTCCATGGCCGATAGGATCTTGGGTTTCGGGGATGTGATTAATCTCGTCAAGAAAGCACAAGAAAATTTCGACGAAAAGCAAAATGATGAGTTAGAAAAGAAGCTTCGAAAGGCATCCTTTACCTATGAAGACTATCTGAAGCAGATGTCGATGGTGAAGAAAATGGGATCCTTCAAGAGCATCTTGAAGATGCTTCCCGGAATGGGATCCTTTAACGATCTCGATTTTTCGGAAAAAGAGTTTGGAAAGCTTGAGGCGATGATTCTTTCGATGACGCCATCCGAGCGCCAGGAAACGGTTGAATTGACCCATCTCCGCCGTAAGCGCATTGCTACAGGCAGTGGAGTTCAAGTCGATGATGTGAATCGGATGGTGAAAGGATTCAAACGAGTGAAGCAACTCTTGAAAGGTATGCCAAATTTAAAAGCGCAAGCCCAGAAGATGGGGCTAAAAGATATGATGAATGATTACAGAGGATAGCAATGTTAGTGATTCGCTTGAGACAACAAGGTGCCAATAGCCGGCAGTCTTTCCGATTGGTCGTGACGGATGAGCGCAACCCACGGGATGGAAAATATATTGAAATGTTGGGATGGTATAATCCCTTTGGTGCGGAAATGAAAAATCTGCAGATCGATGTTCCCCGCTTACAGCACTGGCTGGATATGGGCGCTACGATTAGCGATCGGGCGAAAGCGCTTGTGAAACGATTTGCTCCTGAGGTTGTGCAGCAATTGACGCAGAAAAAAGTTGCGAAGATGACCAAGAAGAGAACTCGCCGCAAGAAAGAATAATGAGAATCGACATCCTGTCTCTTTTCCCTGACTATTTTCAGGGACCGTTTGATGTGAGTATCGTCAAACGTGCGCAGCAAAATGGACTGATTCAGATTCGCCAAGTCGATATTCGTGATTTTGCTGCTAATAAGAATAGGCGTGTTGATGATCGACCTTTTGGCGGTGGACCAGGCATGGTTCTCTGTCCACAGCCCGCCGTAAGTGCGATTCGCAGTGTAAAAGATGAGCGCTCGCATGTTATCTATCTTTCGCCGCAAGGCGCGAAATTGGATGCGGCAAAGTGTAAGCAGTTGGCCCAAAAAGAGCATCTTGTCCTCCTTTGCGGTCATTATGAAGGAATCGATGAGAGGATCTTGGCGAATGATGTGCACGAAGAGATCAGCATTGGCGATTATGTGCTGACGAATGGGTGCGTTGCAGCCATTGTGCTTGTGGATGCGGTGATTCGCTTTATTCCAGGCGTGATAGGACATCCCGAAGCGGTGGAGCAAGATTCGTTTCAACAAGGGATTTTTGATGCTCCCCATTTTACCCGTCCCGAGGTGTTTGAAGGGATGGAGGTGCCGCACGTTTTACGTCAGGGTCACCACGCAGAAATTGAAAAATGGCGCCGTGCCGAAGCAATGAAAAAAACAGCCCGGGTTCGACCCGAATTAGTGAAAGGAGTGACTCCGTGAGTCGTACACCAGTGATTGAAGAACTTGAAAAATCGTATCTCAAGAAAGATGTTCCCCTATTTTATGTTGGGGATACTATTCGCGTTCAGACGCGTATTATTGAAGGAGACAAGGAGCGTACGCAGGCTTTTACGGGCACTGTGATTGCGAAAAAAGGTACGGGACTATCCGAGACCTTTTCGTTATATCGACATGCTTACGGCTCTAACATGGAAAGAGTTTTTCTTCTCCACAGCCCTCGGATCGCTCAAATTGAGATTGTCCGTTCAGGAAAAGTGCGTCGTGCGAAACTTTATTATATCCGTGGAAAATCGGGTAAAGCCATTAAAGTTCGCGAGCTTTTTACATCTGGAGAAAAGGCTGAGAGCGCCGTTCCCGAAGTTTCGGGTTCCGATGTTCCTGTTGATGAAACACCGGAGAGTTAATAACTCTTTTTAAAAACTTTCTCAGCGCGTAATCTGTGCACCTAAAACGAGGAGTTTTAGGTGCAGAGATTGATTGATTGCGATCAACGAGAAAGAAGTCGTCTTCGAAAAATGTCCCTTCACGAACAACGTCTGTATAAGCTGGGTTATCAACATATTGCCGGCATTGATGAGGCAGGGCGAGGACCTTTGGCCGGTCCTGTGGTTGCTGCGGCATGTATTTTGCCGTGCGATTTTTTGCTTTCTCATTTAAATGACAGCAAACAGCTTTCTTCTAAACAACGCGATGAGCTATTTGCAGAAATCACTTCCGACTCCCGAATTGTCTACGGGATCGGCATTGTGTCAGTCGATCGGATTGAAGAGATTAATATTCTGCGTGCCACGTTTGAGGCGATGCAAGAAAGTGTAGTAAAACTATCTCGTAGGCCGGAATATCTGCTGATTGATGGTAATCAATTACCCGCTTTTAACTATCCAAAAGAAGGGATTGTGCATGGAGATGCTGTTTCAATTTCCATTGCTGCAGCGTCCATTATCGCTAAAGTGACGCGGGATCGAATCATGATCGAAGAAGCGGCCCGATGGCCGCAATATGGTTTTGCGCAGCATAAAGGCTATGGTACAGCGCAGCATCTCGACGCCATCCGACAATTGGGGCCGTGTCCTTTTCATCGAAAGACCTTCGAGCCTATCAAAAGCTGGATTGATTCTAATTTTTAAATCGTACCTCGCCGCTCGTAAGGAGATCTTGGAGCTTCGGGTTTTTCAAGTATCTGTTTCATAGCTTGATTCTGTCGGCGTAATTTTCTATTTTCTTCTTTGAGAAAACTTATTTTTATTCGATCTGTACTATCCATTGTTTTGAATACTTGTGCCGTGGTTGCAAGTTTTGTCTCGCGTATCACTCCTATGCGTTCTGCATCACTGACAATTTCGTATACCAGAGCGCGTGCATCACTGCGTTTCGCAGCATCCAATTTCTGAGATGCTGTTGTAATGGCAACTGAACATCTATTCAATTCAGATAGAGCATCATCGATAAGACGTAATTTGATTAAATCTTTTTGATAGGAGCCTTTTAAAATTTGTAGGCCTTTGATCGCGGCATCTGTTTTGTATGCTATTCTTGCGCAATCTGTTTTTGATAAAGAATTTAACTCCGTGGGGTTGAAAAATCGACTGAGGCTACTGACAAATGGAGTTAATTCCTCAATGGAGCGGTTCCATTGACCTTTATAACCTACATAGGATCCTGCGAGACTGAGAAGATTAGCCCCCGTTCTTGCAAGTCTCCATGATGTTCCCGGTTCAACTTTACCTTCTGCAAAACAAGGTTTTTCACCCGGCCTAAAACTGGCTAATTCATCTAATCTCGTTTCTACGAATTGGAAATTACTTGATGCTCCAGTAGCCATGACTTACTTCTCCGTTAAATGTTAATATTATAATTTTATCACAATTAACAAAATAAATAAATGCAAATTGTTAAAATTTTTAGTATTAGGTTGAGTGTTTGGTGTAAAAGATTATTTAAATATTCGTGCGAGTTTTTGCATCATATCTTTTGATAAATAGGCGTGGCCATATTCTGGGCTTGTCAGCACAGAGACGTTCTCAGCCTTGGGCCGGTTTGAAACGAAGTCGGCCATTTGTGCGCCCCGCGGAATGATTGGATCATTTTGATGGTTTAAAATCGTGACTCGGTAACCTTGTTCGATCAGATTTTTCATGGGAGCGGTCGCGTCTAACAGCGCTCCGATGGTCCATCCGATCCAGGATGCTATTTTGGGCCATTTAGGCATTATTACACTGGTGGTCGCGGTGAAGGAGTCGTGGTTGATCAACTGAACTCGATCTCGATCGAGGGGTGGTTTACAGCTCGATGCATTCATAAGAGCGGCAGTCGCAACGGCTCCTCCCAATGAACTGCCTATGGTCGTTACTTTTTTATAATTTTGTAATGCATGGTTTAAAATTCTATGTCCGTCCGTTACGATAGATGTAGCGGTAGGACGATATTTGAAAAAACGGCTTGTTTGATTTCCGGAGCTATTGAGTCCTGTTCCTCGGTAGTCATACATAATAATCGGGCATTTCGCCAAGTCTAAGAGCTTTGCAGGCGTTGAAATCAATTTTCCATTTTTAATAAAATCTGCAACTGTCGCGCAATTCGGATTATTGTATATTATGCAGCGACTATGATCTTTTCGATTAAAATTTGGGGGATAATAGATCGTGCATTTTAATGAATTGCCATCATAATGACGTAGGTCAAGAATTTCAATTGATGCTGGATTTGATTGAACTACTTGATTGATGATTTCTTCTGATTTTTCTGCGTTCGGACATCTATATTGTGATGGGACGAGCAATGAACTTGTGAGAAAAGCAAATCCACCCCGATTTACAATTAGCCAGTAAATCGCTCCAATTGTCCCTATAAGGCCGGTAGTGAGGTAAGAATTTCTTTGATCTGATGAAGACCTTAATAAGGATCTGCTGGGTTGTGTTGTTGGTGTCGCGATGGAAGTCATGCTAATTCTTTAATTCAACTCATCTTTTGTAAGGATTATATCGTTTTAGTTTGTTTTTCTCCATGCTTTATAAATGGTTTATAAACACATTCTTTACATAACGGTTATGAGACAATCGCTAACCATGAGCGGGTTTTTTCAAAAAATAAGGCGGGGAAGGGGTCGAATCTTCTCCGCCTTAAGGCCTTGGTTTAAAGTTATTCTCTTTTGCCTAATTTGCTGAACTCTCAAGCTGTTTTGCAGGAGGAGTTTCAGCAGCCATGATCTCGGTCTGTTTATCTCCTAATGATATAGAAGAACCTCGATCAGAAATATCGCGCACCGTATTTGCTGAACTCTTAGGCACTTTTGCGGGAGGAGTTTCAGCAACCATGATCTCGACCTGTTCATCCCCTAATGATATAGAAGAACCTCGATCAGAAATATCGCGCACCGTGCGCTCTTGCTCAACAATATCTCTAACCGCTTCCACAATTAATTCCTCGCTCAATTCATGATCATCAGAACATTCTTTACGCATCAAAATTTCATTCACCAGTTTTTGCAGCTTTCTTCCTGTAAATCCTTGAGTATACTGGGCAATTTCATTGAGTGTCCGATCGTTGAAATACAACGCAATTTCTTCTGAATTGAAATTGGCTTCAATGTTTTGCAACAAAATTTTCCGTCTTTCAGGAAGCTCTGGCGGTGAGATATGGAGAATGTGATCAAATCGCGTTAACATAGCAGGGTCAATATCTTGTAATCGATTGGTGCTGGCCATGAAACATACTTTTCGATTCGGTGAACCTAATGCATTCAAGAGCCTGTTTTCGATCTCTAACAGTGCCTGGCTCATCCCTAGCGTGTCTCTACGTCGAGCTATGCATTCAAATTCGTCGGTAAAAACTATTGTGGGAGCTGAAATTGAATTAAACAGCCTATTAAATTCGGTTACACCTTCTCCGCGTGCATTATACTGACATAAATCGCCTCCTGACATTTCTATTGAATTCATGCCGGATTCTTCTATTATTTGTTCAGCTACCATTGTTTTTCCGGTGCCGCCATCACCATATAAGAGAACGTTTTGAAAAAATCCGCCGCGTTTTAAAGTGTTGGCTAAACCGGACTTGATAACCTTTAGCCGTTTCGAAATAGGTTCATTAAAAACAGGTTTAATCTTTGGTAATTGTTCTTTTTTTGAACGAAATAGGTAGGAAGGATTAAGCTTCCATATCCATGAAAAAAATCCGCCGTTTTGTCTGATCCTCTGCGCCAATGGAGGACGTCCGATATTATAGCTCATTCGTCGATACAAATAGATAACCGAACACCCTGTCCCTAAGATGAGGCCCACTCCGAGAAGTAGATATGGAACTGAATGCATCAGAATTCCTTGAGAGAAATTCGCAGAAATTTGAGATAGAGCGTCGCTTAATGGCATTCCGGCGTCGAGTAAGAACCTTTGGAGCTTCTCACCGTAAATTTTTGCTGTCTCGTTGAGATTGAGTTCTTTTCCGGCAGTTAAAGCAGCGTCATTTACCTCTTTTATAACAGTGCTCACGATGCTTTTTAAATCCATACTTTGAACATATTTAATTAATGCTTCTGAAAATTCTTTTCCGAAAACTTCACTAATGGATGTCATGTTTAATTTTTTGATAAATTCAGGAGCCTCTCTTGCAATAAACTGTGAGATGTTTTGAGCTACTTCACTGAAGTTTGCTTCCTGAAGGGTTGCGCCACCTTCATTCATTGCAGAACGAACTATCGTGCTGGCAATTCGAGAAGTTAACTCAGTGATGTATTCAGAAGACGCTTCGCTGATGTATTCAATGGATGCATTACCTGCTGTATAGATGGGAGTAGTCATGGCTCTTAAAAAATGCTCATTTACGAAACTTCGAGTCGTCTCAGTACAAAATTGATAAGCTCCATTTACAACGTGTTCTCCTGTTGTGTTGCCTGCTGCACCCATTGCAGCTGACGCGGCTCTCATAAATTGATCGTTAAAAACATACCCTGCTATACCAGCCATATTAATACCTCGGTTATTAATTTTATTAATTAACTGTACCATACTTTTTAGTTATTTAGAACAAAAAATTTAAGGTTTATTTATAAATAATAAAAAATATGTATTTATTTCTTTAATTATATAGATATTTTTAATGATTAAAAAAAAGACTTATTAAAAGGATCGTCGGTTTTTTTTAATGAATGGGAACGGCTATACCACGCTTTTCAGCTATACTGGGCGCGGGTGGGGTTTTATCACCGAGTTCCCTATACCCCCGCAAAGTCGAGATCAAAATCTTTTTAATAAGCGTTGTTCGTTTTTTGGGAAACGAATGAGGCACTTGCAAAACTCCATTCGGAGTCAAATCCGCCCTTTTTCCGCTGGCTTCGAATTTCTCGCAAAGCGCTTATGGCCAAAAGGATATGTCGCTTTGCGAGAAATCGAACCAGCGAAAAAATCATCGAATTTGACTCTCAAAGCGAATTTTGCAATTACCTCGAATGATTTTTTCTTGATTGTCATCTCTTCTTTGCCTATCGTGAAACATTCATTTTTCGCGGTGGATTTGTTTTTATGCTCATAAGCATGACCGGTTTTGGACGAGCTATTTTAGATGCATCATTCGGCAGGATTGTCGTTGAAATCCAATGTCTGAATCGAAAATATCTTGAGGTTGCGATTTCGCTTCCCAAAGAATTGAATCGCTTTGATAACGAGATTCGAAAATGGATTGGCGAATCCATATCGCGCGGTCAGGTGAATATTCGGGTGTTTTTGACCCCCAGCGATGAAACACTTAATCAACTGTTGCCTGATCCCGCAATGCTGAAACGGTTGAAGACGGCGTGGACTCAAATTGCAAAAGAGAGCGGAACGGATCCTCAATCGATTAATCTGCCATTTTTGCTGGAGAATATGCCGCCATCGATGCTGCAAAGTTTGGCAGGAGATGAAAAGGATTGTCTCTCTGCATTAAAACAATGCATTGAAGAGGCTATCGCAGGGGTTGTGGAGATGAAGCGTCGAGAGGGTCAAGCTCTGATGCTCGATATTGGAGTGAGGTTGAAAGAGCTCGATCGGCTGGTTCATCAAATCGAAGAGCTCGCTCCCCAATCAGTCGTGAAGCAAAGAGAAAAACTCAAAGAGCGCATCTTGGAAGTGCTGGCGCCGGGGTTGGAGCTGGATGAGAGATTATTGCGTGAGTTGGCTCTATTCGCCGATCGGGTGGACGTCTCTGAAGAGATTACACGGTTTTATTCTCATATCAGCCAATTTCACGAGATTTTGAAGACCAATCGCGGTCCCGTAGGACGTAAACTCGATTTTCTGGTACAAGAAATTGGGCGTGAGATCAATACGATCGGATCGAAATCGGCTGATGCCGGAATCACTCGCCTCGTTGTCGATGCAAAAAGCGAGCTCGAAAAAGTGCGTGAACAAATTCAAAATATAGAATGATATGCATAAGCTTCTCGGGGGATTGAAAGAGGGTCTGATCTTTGTTCTGAGCGCTCCCGCAGGAACCGGCAAGACTACTCTGGTCCGGATGCTTTGCGATGAGTTTGATTGCGTCCAGGAAAGCGTTTCGTTTACCACGCGCTCAGCTCGAGCCAACGAAGTTCAGGGTCGTGATTATTTTTTCATTAGCACAGCTGAGTTTGAAAAGAGAATCGCCGACAATGATTTTTTAGAATACGCCAAGGTTTTTGGTAACTACTATGGCACCTCGCGTAGTTTAGTCGAGCAACAGATAAAGATGGGAAAATATGTCGTTTTGATCATCGACACGCAAGGCGCTCTCCAACTCATGGGTCGTCTTCAGGCTGTTTTTATTTTCCTTATCCCCCCTAGTATGAGTGAGTTACGTAGACGTTTGGAGGATCGAAAGTCAGATAGCCCTGAAGTGATTGAGCAGCGCCTTTCTTGGGCCGAGAGCGAGATTGCGATTGCGAATCGCTACGATTATCAGATTGTCAATGATCATTTAAAAACTGCCTATGAGGTTTTGCGCTCGATTCTCATCGCAGAAGAGCACAAAAGAGTTATACCGAATGCGGCTTCTCATTAATTTTTTACCAATCTCATCGGAGAATTCACATTGGGAATCGTTTTCGAACGAAATCTCTTGAGCAAAAGTAAGATTTGGTCGATTCTTAAACTCATCAAAGATAATGAAGAGCTATGATCCACGATCCGTTAACGACTGAGCAGATTAGAAAAAAATTCAAGAATAATTTTGATCTGTGTAATTTTTCGATTAATATTGCTCGCAATATGATCCTAGCGGGCACCCCCGCGACTTTAGATGAAATTCTCCGTAACATCGAAAGGCGCGCCGATGAATCGAAACAGCCGAATGCCTTGAGCTGATGTCTCAAAAAATCCTGATTACTTCCGCGCTTCCTTATGCGAATGGACCGATTCATTTTGGACATATTGCAGGAGCCTATTTGCCGGGTGATTGTTATGCCCGCTTTCAGCGGCTTCGCGGCCATGAGGTTCTCTATTTATGCGGTTCGGATGAGCATGGAGTCGCCATCACTTTGAGTGCAGAGATGGCCGGCCGCACGCCGAAAGAGCATGTCGATCTGTTCCACGAAATCAATCGTCAGTTTTTTCAAAAACTTCAATTTTCTTTTGACCACTATAGCCGGACGACTTGGTCGGGTCATTATCGGACAACGCAGGAATTTTTTCTGGTTTTGCAGCGAAAGGGATTCATTGAGGAAAAAACAGAAAATCATCTCTATTCTGAACACGAAAAGCGCTTTTTAGCCGATCGCTATGTTGTGGGTACCTGTCCCAAATGCGGATTTACCGAAGCGAGAGGGGATGAGTGCCAGCGCTGTGCAAGTTCATATGAGGCGGTCGATCTCAAAAATCCACGGTCTAAACTTTCCGGTACGCCGCTTGTGCTTCGTCCGAGCACACATCTCTATATGCGGTTTGATCTTTTCAAGGACCAATTGAAAAAATGGCTGGAATCGAAGAGCTGGAAAGAAAATGTCGTGCGTTTTGCCTCTTCCTATATCGACGACTTGAGGCCTCGCGCGATCACTCGCGATTCGGACTGGGGCATTCCGGTGCCCGGATATCCGGGTAAGGTTTTTTATGTTTGGTTCGATGCTCCGATAGGATATATCAGCGCGGCACAAGAATGGGCGCAGTCCATCGCCGAGCCGCAGCGTTGGAAAGATTTTTGGCTAATGGACGACACGAAACTGGTTCAATTCATCGGCAAAGATAATATTCCTTTCCATGCCATTTTCTTTCCCGCGATGCTGATGGGGCAGGATTTGCCTTATAAATTGCCCGACGAGTTGCCTGCCAACGAGTTTTATCTTCTCGAAGGACGCCAGTTTTCAAAGTCAGAGGGATGGTATATCGATCTGGCCGATTTTTTCACTCATTATACCACTGATCAGATTCGTTTTGCGATTGCAGCCAATGCACCGGAGACTTCCGATTCAGAGTTTAGTTGGAAAGATTTCCAGATGCGCTGCAATGCGCAGCTTCTCGGTAAATTGGGCAATTTCGTTCACCGCACTCTGACCTTTGTTCATCAGTCATGCCAGGGCCAAATACCTTCGTTGTGTTGTTTTAATCAAGATGACGAAGCTTTTTTGGAACAGATCAATGAACTGACGGAAACAGCGGCCCAATGTTTTGAGAACTTTCATTTACGCAAGGCATGTCAGGCATTGATGGATTTGGCACAGGCCGGGAACGTCTATTTTGATCTGAAAAAACCATGGTTTTTGGCAAAAAATCCATCTGGACGAGCCGAGCTCGATGCCTGCATTGCCCTTTGTCTGCATTGCATCAAGACCCTCGCGCTCATTGCATCTCCCTTGATTCCTGAATCGGCGCAAAAGATCTGGAATATGCTGGGTAATCAGTCGGATTTAGCAAAAGATTCCTGGGAACAAATCCAGAAAATGGCACTTTCATCCGGACAAAAAGTAGCTGAGCCCCATGTGCTTTTTCGTAAAATCGAAGATGATGAAATTTCCCGGCAAATCGAAAAATTGGGACAAGTGATTCATACGCAAAAGGAGATCCCCTTGACGAGCGAACCGATTCAATATGAGCCCCTCAAGCCGGCAATCGTTTTCAATCAATTTGATGCGATTGATCTACGAGTGGGCCAAGTTCTTGAGGCGGAGAAGGTTCCTAAATCGAAAAAGCTCCTCAAACTTCTCGTCGATCTGGGATTTGAAAAGAGAACCATTGTTTCGGGAATCGCTCTTTCTTTTGAGCCGGATCAATTGATCGGAAAAAAAATCATCGTTGTAGCCAACTTGGCGCCAGCCAAGATCATGGGAATTGAGAGTCAGGGAATGGTGCTGGCTGCCGGCGATGATGCAAAGCTGGAGCTGCCGCAAATTCAAGATCTTGCTCCCGGATCATCGGTTTCTTGATTTTCATTTGTTTTTTGTACAGTTCTCGAGAGCTTTTCCCAAACCGGTGAATCGTTTGAGAACTTGGTCGTTATGAATGGCGATGCCAATGGCTTGCTTTGATCCGACGATATAGACCTGTTTTTTTCCTCGCGTCACTCCGGTATATAACAAATTGCGGTGGAGCATTTTGAAATGAGTCGTGTGGATGGGTATCACCACGCAGGGACATTCGCTTCCTTGATATTTGTGGATGGAAGTCGCGTAGGCAATGACAAGTTCGTCGAGTTCTGAAAAATCATAAGTTACGGTTTTGTCGTCGAACGTTACGAGCATTTCTTGATCTTCAAGGTCGATTTTTTCGATGCGTCCGATGTCGCCATTACAGATTTTTTTGTTATAATTATTGCGAATCTGCATCACTTTATCATTGAGATGAAACCGTCTTCCGGCTCGGAAGAAGGGGCGGTCGCTGGGGTTAAGCCTGTTTTGTAGCTGTTCATTGAGTGTTTCAATTCCGATGATCCCGCGTTTCATCGGGGAGAGGACTTGGATTTCTTCGATGGGATGAAAGTGGTGGAGAGCGGGAATTTCTTTAGCGACGAGCTGCAGGATCACTTGTTGGATTGCTTCGGGAGTTTGCGCTTCGATGAAATGAAAATCGCTCTTTTCATCGGTAAAAATTTCAGGGAACTCCCCATGGTTGATGCGGTGCGCATTCGTGATGATTTTGGATCCTTTGGCTTGACGAAAAATTTCTGTCAAACGGGTAATGCCAATTTGATTGGAAGCAATGAGGTCGCGTAAAATCGTTCCCGGCCCGACGCTGGGAAGCTGGTCGATATCGCCAACAAAGATCACACGGGTGCCGTTGGGAATCGCGCGCAGGAGCGAAAAAAGCAGCGGCGTATCAATCATGCTCGCTTCATCGACAATGATCAAATCACATGCGAGGGGATTCGTGCGCGATTTCTTAAAACCGCCCGTAATGGGGTCCCATTCGAGAATTGCGTGGAGGGTAAAGGCTTTGCGATTGGTGATTTCAGAAAGACGTTTGGCGGCGCGCCCGGTAGGGGCTGCGAGGAGAATTTTCTTTGTCAGCTTCGAGCTGATTTCTAAAATGGCGTTGGTGATCGTGCTTTTTCCGGTTCCCGGACCGCCGGTAATGATGTGAACTTTGTCGAATAGAGCTTTCTGGATTGCTTCTTTTTGCTGAAACGCAAAGGAGATTCGCAATTGCGTCTGGACCCAATCGCACGCTTTGACGATGTCGATCGGGCGTAGCGTCTGTTCGCTTCCCAGCAGGCGTTTCAAATCCTGCGCAATGCCTTGCTCAAAGGCATAAAATGTTTTAAGCCAAATCGTTGGTTCCGATTGAATCTCTTCGCAAATCAGCTCTTTTTTATTACATAAGAGTTTCAATTCTTCTTCAATGAGCTCGATATCCACTTCCAGCATTTCTTTGACGGCCGGGAGTAGCTGGTTTTTAGGAAAACAGGTATGGCCATCATTCGTCAGCTCCCAGAGAACAAACTGAATGCCCGCTGAAATGCGCTCCGGAGAGTGGAGGGGTAATCCCAATTTTTGTGCCAATGCGTCAGCCGTCTTGAACCCAATGCCAAAGATATCTTTGGCGAGCTGAAAGGGGTCTTTGCTTACTTTTTCGATGCTCTGATCGCCATAGGCCTTGAAAATTTTTTGGGCAAACGCGGGGCTTACGCCATGGGAGCGTAAAAAAATCATGACTTTGCGAATCGATCGTTGCTGATGCCAGCATTCGACGATTCGTGCCATTTTGCTTTTTCCAAGACCTGATATTTCGAGGAGACGATTGGGCGATTCATCGATCACTGTCAAAGTGTCGATGCCAAAATGATCGACGATTTTTTTAGCGAACACGGGTCCGATGCCTCGGACCAAACCCGATTCCAGATATTTCTGAATCCCTACGAGATCGCAGGGGATTTCGACTTGGCAATCGCTGACTTCAAATTGTTTGCCATGCGAGGGATGAATTTTCCAAATCCCTTGGCAAACGACCATTTCTCCGGGCTGAATGGATGGAAGATAGCCCACAATCACCGTTAATTCTTTTTTGTGGGACTCTTTCAGCCGCGCCACAGTAAAGCCATTATCGGGTTGGACGTAAATGATGACTTCTACGTGTCCTTTGATGGAGTCGAGATTCGTTTTTGAAATGGCAGGCGCTTCAGACAATTTCCACACCTAATACGATTTTCAAGTAGCTTATGTTCACATTCTACTCTCAATCTATATCCCTCACAAGAGATATGCCAGGTTGGCTTGAGTATATTTGGTGAAGAAAGCGTAGTTGCTATGCTGAATTCTATGGTGCTTTAGGGAGATTTCTAGAGTCTTCTTGCGAGGATGGATTTGCGCTTATGAAGAGCGCAAGTATGGATCTGTGCTTATCCGGTTATTTTTTTACGTTGGAACGTAGTCTAATACATAGTGGAACATTTCTACCCATTTCTTGGCTTCGACGAATTGTCTTAGTGTCGGCAAGTCTTTGTGAGTAATTCTAGCAAAATCATTCAGGTAGGGAAGTAATTTATTGTCGATGTTAGATTTATTAAACGTCTCATTCATGCCATTTATTGTGATTCCATACTTAGTAAATCCATAAAATAACGCAGATGTAAATATTGGATGTTTTTTAAACATTTCGAGCATATTTCTCTTGATAGCGAGATTGGAAAAAACAACAAATAGAAGTTTCAGTGGATGTACACTGTTCACCGCTTTAAATTTTTTAAGTAATTCAGCTTGGTGGTAAATTAATGAGGCTTTTCTCCAATGAACAAAAGCGTCGATGAGATACCCAACATTGCCTTCATTATCAGGAGTACATGGGAGATCTTCTATCTTCAAATTAATAGCCGGTGCAGCGGGACTTGCCTGAGAAGAGACGGGGGTCTCAACGAGAGGGAGAGCTGTTGGAGGGACGGTATCGGGCGCAGGTTGTTCCTGTTTGTCGGGTGTAGTCGAAGAAGGGGGTACTACTGGTTCTGAAAAGGCTGGGGGGGTGATCTCTGGAGGAACCTCAACAACAGGAGAATCAGATCTTTCTGGTTTGTCAGATTCATCATCTTTAACTTCGGGAAAATATGAAGGGTTAAAATCTGAAACCATAGCTTCGGCAGCAGCATAAGCAACGGAAAAAACATTCGAAGTGGCAGACATTGCACCTGAAGCTAGAGAGCTTATGCATCCGAAAGGATAATAGGAGACAAAACCACATACAGCACTTGTTGTGTTGTATACTGTACTACCGACATATGAAAACATCCCCCTAGTATAACCATTTGAGAAGTCTGTTCTTGATGATGCAGATGGTTTATTTGCTGGTGGAGGAGAAACTATTGGCGGCTCTTGTGGCAAAATGGCGGCAGCTAAAGAAGAAACTACCTCTGGTTCATTTGCTGGTGGAGGAGAAACTATTGGCGGCTCTTGTGGCAAAGTGGCGAGACGTGAATCAGCTAAAGAAGAATTTACCTCTGGTTCATTTGCTCTAACTGGTGGCGGCTCTTGTGGCAAAGTGGTGGAATGCGAATCAGCTAAAGAAGAATCTACCTCTGGTTCATTTGCTGTAAAAGGTGGAGGAGAAACTATTTCTATTTGTTTCTTATGAATAAACTGCTTAACAAATTTAGAATCCTGAAGATGTGAAAGTTTTTTTTGAAAGAAAGATTTGATTCGGCTCAATAAATTGTGAGCCCGCACGGATAAAGTTTGGTTAGATTTAGTCTGATCAGTAATCTCGTGCCGTGAAGCGCCTGGTTCAAATATAAAGCAGTTTTCAGTCTGATTAGAGCTCCCGCTTTTAGAGGGGGATGGATCTAACCACCAATATGGATTTACACGGATCAAAGCAACACCTGTTAATATCAAATCTATTGCTAATTATAACAAAAATGCATTTATTTGTAAAATAACAAACTATTTACTTATTATTTCTTTTTTAAGTATCCTTTGGAAATTTAAAGAAATTGAACCATTGGGAGTGACTGGATGGATGGAATGTCGTATTTCTTTGAGCGAGAAAGAGTTAGTTCGAGTAGTTCAATTTACAAATATTCTTTAAAAGAGACGAGAAACATTGCAAGAGACTAATAGTCTGTGTTTTATCAAAAGTCGTGTGTTTTTATAACATTAATACTCTAAGCGTTTTTTTTAAAGAAGGAATCGGCGCAAAAAGAGGTTCCGGGAGATTGTCCCAAGCAAACCATTCCCAGCTTTCGCACTTATCCGGTTCAAGTAATTCGGGCTTCCCATCAAATTGATCGACAAACACAAATATGGTTATGTAGTGTTTTTGCCCTTCTTCCATGACGTTTTCGACCCACGGACCTAGACGTAAGGATTGGGGAAGCAGGCCGGTTTCTTCGATTAATTCCCGTTTGGCGCAGGTTTTGACGCTTTCTCCAAATTCAAGGTGTCCTCCGGGAAACCCCCAAAAACCCGCCGCATGAGAGCCTTTGCGTTTGCCGATAAGGACTTTACCTTCACGCTGAACGATGCAAGCAACACCGATTCGAGGATGTTTTACAGAAGTTGATGCCATTTTTACTTGACTATTGGTTTTGAGGGTGGCGTATCCATTGATTGACAATTTTTCATTTTGTAGTTACATCAAATCATAATGAACCTGGGTTCTTTTTGTCTGGGGTTTTTACAAAATTTTGATGGGTGGGAAAACAATGGAAATTCAAATCGGTTTATCAAAAAAGGTTTTAGATGAAGTTGGTGAGTCTCTGCAAGATTATTTAGCCAATACCTATGCATTATATCTGAAAACACAGAATTTTCATTGGAACGTCAAGGGGCCTGAATTTTTTTCCCTTCACTTACTCTTCGAAAAACATTACGAAGAGCTCGCTGACGCTGTTGATGAAATTGCAGAACGGGTGGTTAGTTTGGGTTTTCATGTAGACGCCTCTTTTTCGGGATTTATGAAGCGCTCCGTGATTAAAGATTCAAAAAAGATCGTCTCGGCTAATCAGATGCTGAAAGAACTTGTCGAAGGACATGAGGCTTTATCAGCAGTGGGGCGCCCATTAGTGAGCCGTTTTCAGGATCTCCATGATGATCCCTCTTCTGATTTGATCATCAAGCGCCAAGCTTTTCATGATAAGGCTGCCTGGATGCTCAGAAGTCATTTGCAAGGGCATTGATCCGTCTCGGGAACCGGGGGTAAATGACTGTTTCAATTCAAGCAACGGGGCAGGGTCCTGGAATTCTAGGACACATCGGATCTGTGGAGGATGTGATTGCCGCTAATCTTTCTCCCGAGATGACTGCAAAACGATACCGAGCAGCTGATTTCGCGATGGGTTTTGAATTGGCCACCCCCAAAAGTTTGTCCTCGATGGGAGAAGCCGTTTTGGTGAATGGATTTTGTTTTGCAAACTCCACCGACCAAATGTCAGAAGAATATGACAAGACGATATCGGGAAAAGAGTTTATTTCCGGTGGAATGTTTCTTATTCCAAAATCGGCAAAACCCACTCATCGCGCGCAGGTGAATGAAAAGATTTCTTTGATTCATTTCTATCAGGAACTCTATCGAGAGCTCGCCCATCCGCTCGCTTTTGCCGGGCTTTTTCATTTTTCGGAATTTCATGGGGCTGCCATTGGAAAGCCTCCGATCAATGGCCGTAACATCTTTACTCACAGGCAAGAATATTATCCCAATCCGGATCTGTATGAAAAAAATCGTTGGGGTTTTGTGATTGGCGCCTTAACCAATTTTGTCGGTTATCCGGAAATCAATGAACAGTTAAAAGCGGTCTTATATAGAAATCCGATGGACGCCCAATCATCGCTTGTCCATCATGCGCATGTCCTTCTTTTGAAAAAGAAGGTGGAACGTCTTGAGGAGGTTTTGCCTTTAGTGGTGGATCGGACTCTTCATCTCTTTTGCGAAGGGACTGCGATTGTATCTGGAAAAGCGGAGATTTTTCTGGTTGGCGGGTTAAATGATTATCAATAAAAAGGAAGGTCCATGAAGGGAGCCGAGTTGTTTGCAAAATGCCTTGTGCGGCAAGGCGTGAAAATCATCTTTGGGATCCCGGGCGCACGAATTGATGCTCTTTTCGATGCTCTGCAAGACACTTCGATCAAAGTCATTCTCTGCCGTCATGAACAAAATGCGGCATTCATGGCCGGAATATATGGAAGATTGACGGGGAAACCCGGAGTCGTTCTGGTCACATCGGGGCCGGGAGTATCAAACCTCGTGACCGGACTTTTGACTGCTACGACGGAAGGAGATCCGATTGTTGCCATCGGGGGGTGCGTTCCTCGGGCCATGAAACTCAAGGAGTCTCATCAAAGTGCGAATAATATCAAGCTGACGGAGGGGGCTACAAAAATGAGCGTTGAAGTCCTTGGAGCGGAAAACATCCCTGAAATTGTAGATAATGTTTTTCGCCTGGCTTCTTCTCCTCGATCCGGCGCTGTTTTTATCAGTATTCCTCAAGATGTTTTGACGGAAATCACTGAAATAAAAATGCATGCGACGATTCCTCCCATTCATTTCGGCAATGCTCCGGCTTCTTCGATCGATCAGGCCGCTCAATGGATTCAAAAAGCCAAAAATCCTGTTTTTTTATTGGGGTTGGAGGCCAGTCGTCCGGAAAATACGAAAGCAATCCGAGATCTGCTTTCGAAAACGCGAATCGCTTCAGTCAATACTTATCAAGCGGCTGGGGTTCTTTCTCGAGATTTGCTCGATTGTTTTGTCGGCAGGGTCGGGTTATTTAAAAATCAACCGGGCGATGAATTGTTAGATACCGCCGACGTGGTCATCTCTGTCGGGTTTAGCGCAGTGGAATATGATCCTGAAGTATGGAATGCGCAAGGCGGTAAAAAAATCATCCACATCGACTACAAAGCCGCTGATGTTCATAGCACCTATGTTCCCGCTCTTGAAATTTTAGGCGATATTGCATCCAATCTCGAAGAGATCAAAAATCGATTGCTTCCACGAAATCAGATCGTCGAATTGGCAAAAGTGCAAAAACTTCAAATCAAATTAAAAGAAAAAGCGGCAGGAAGCTCGGCAAGTCAGGTCCATCCTTTACGATTTATTTCCGATCTTCGGAAAGCCATTGATGATGAAACGATTGTAATCAGCGATGTTGGGACTCATGCCATCTGGCTGGCCCGTTATTTTTTTACCTATCAACCACGTCATCTGTTGTTCAGCAATGGGCAGCTTACCTTGGGAGTCGCCTTACCGTGGGCGATTGGAGCAAAGTTAGTGCATCCGAAGAGCAAGGTCATTTCCATTTCCGGAGACGGCGGTTTTCTTTTTTCAGCAATGGAGCTGGAAACGGCCGTTCGGGAAAAGGTGCCATTTGTGCACTGCGTCTGGTGCGATGGGGCCTTCGATATGGTGCGTCAGCAGCAATTATTGAAATATAAGCGGGAAAGCGCCGTACGATTTGGTTCGATCGATCATGTGAAATTTGCTGAAAGTTTTGGCGCGAGAGCGTTTCGTGTGAATCATCCCGATGAACTTCTTCCTACTTTGAAAAATGCTTTTTCTCTAAGCGGTCCTGTCATTATTGAAATCCCCATTGACTATTCTGATAATGCAGCACTTTTTAAAAGCGTAAATGAGAATTTCGGAAATTGATTATTGTAAGATCTTCACTAGGCCTGTCAAGCCGATGATGAGACTAAACATTGAAATCGTAAAACCTAGACCGCGCGAAAAGATTTGCGATGTCCGATCCGCGCGTTGAACGAGCGTTGAAACAAACAATCCATTCAATCCATCCGATATGATCATGCCGAGCATGAAGACGATGCCGATGATCCCCGAAAATAACCATCCGGCAGTCAATGAGGCTGAGATTGAAAACAGGGCGATTTGACTAAAAGTATCGAACGAAAAGGCAAAAAGCGCTCCGATCGTCATGATCAGAACAGAGTTGGTCTGTTTACCTGAAAATTTCTTCACCAGGAAACTTCTGACCCCTACAGGCAGGGAAGGCGAAGAAGATTTTTGAAAAACATTCCATAGGTTTAATGCTCCAAAAACCACTAAAAAGAAAATCGAGATCCAATTTCCGAATCCTTCCAGCCACTCGGGAACATGTGATTGAATCAGTCCTCCGCCGATGATCAGGCTGACGAGAATAACAACCAGGCCATGGCCGAGTGAAAACAAAAAACCAACCATTTTTGATAAGATTCGATTGTCACGAATCGTTCGGGTGAGAGCGTCGATTGTCGCGAGATGATCTAAATCAAATCCGTGCCGAATTCCCAATGTTAAAGCCATGAAAATCATCAATTGCCATGAGGTGTCCGGATTCATATTTATTCCCTGTTTAACAAATTCGCGGCAACTGATCTCCGCTTAGTCTGTGGAGATAGCGCTGTGAGCCAAAAGAGTTTTTTAATGCTGTACTGGGATTTAAAGATTCTGAAATTACTTGTCCAATGATACTTGCTTGCTGCCCTTCGGAAAATCTCCGGATGATTTTAACGGCTTGCGATGCCTGATTTTCGGGAACAAATGCGATAAAACGGCCTTCGTTGGCGACAAAAAGAGGATCAAATCCTAAAATTTCACACGCACTATTTACAGCATCGCTGACAAGAATCGTTTTTTCTTCGATGGAGAAATCCATTTTTGCTGATTCCGCTAGTTCGACTAATGCAGTGGCCAAGCCTCCGCGGGTTAAGTCTCTCATGCAATGGATGGTAATGCCTTCATGCAACAAGGCTTGGACGAGAGGAAATAGGGATGCGCAATCGCTGATCAGGGGCGAGGAGAATGCAAGACCTTGCCGCTTTGCCATGACGGCCATCCCATGGCGGCCGACATCGCCGCTCAGGATCATTGAATCGCCCGCTTTGATTTGCAGAGGATTGATGGGGTAATCGACCATGCGAATGCCGATGCCGCTCGTGTTAATGAAAATGTTATTGCCTGTTTGCCTTTCGATGACTTTGGTGTCGCCTGTTACGATTTGCACTGATTGCGCATCGGCTTCGATTTTCATGGAAGCGACAATGCGCTGTAAGTCTGCTTGGAGAAATCCCTCTTCGATGATAAAGCCGCAGCTTAAGTAATAGGGTTTGGCGCCGCACATCGCCAAATCATTCATTGTGCCTGTGACGGCCAATTTCCCTATATCGCCTCCCGGAAAGAATATCGGTTGTACGACATATGAGTCGGTGGTGAACGCGATCTGGTTTTTGGGTAGGTTCAAAACCGCCCCGTCATGCAAGAGGGCTAAATGTTCATTGGCGAAGGCGGGGAGAAAAATCTTTTCGATGAGCTTGCTTGTCTGCTGGCCGCCGCTTCCATGGGCCAATGTGATGATCTGTTGATCATCGAGCGTAAGCGGACAGGAGAAATTCTCGATCATTGGTGGTCCCTTGAATTGGAATATTGATAATAGGCGGAACAGGCTCCTTCGGTTGAAACCATCGGTGCGCCATATGGACTTTCCGGAGTGCACTGTTTGCCAAATAATGAACATTCACAGGGCTTTTTTTTTCCTTGCAAGATCAGGCCGCTGATACAGCCGTTGTCTTTGAGAGACAGGGGCTTTTCGAGGGGAAATCGGATGGCGGCATCGTAGCCTGCAAATTCATCTACGAGCCCGAGGCCGCTGGACGCAATCACACCAATTCCTCGCCATTCTCGGTCTACCGCTTTGAAGACGCTGTTCATAATCGTCTGCGCGTGGAGATTGCCCTGTTCTTGGACACAGCGTCGGTATTGATTGATCACACAATATTCACCCTTTTCCAGTTGCTGAACACACAGATATAACCCTTGCAAGATATCCAGAGGCTCAAAACCTGTGACGACAATCGGCGTTTGATAGTTGCGGGCTAACGCATGGTAATCGCCATAACCTGTGATTGTGCACACATGGCCGGCGGCTAACAAACCTTGGACTTCGTTGCCTTGTGATTGCAAGAGAAATTCCAGAGCGGGTGGCACGAGCACATTGGATGCCAGCAAGGAAAAATTGTCGAGTTTCAGCTGTTTGGCCATATAAACGGTTGTGGCGTTAGCGGGTGCAGTGGTTTCAAATCCCACAGCAAAAAGAATGATTTGTTTATGAGGATTCATTTTCGCAATGGATAACGTTTCCGAGGGAGAGTGAATAATGCGAATGTCGGATCCCTTTGCTTTCATTGTAAGAAGGTCCGTGCGGCTGCCGGGGACACGCAGCATATCTCCGAATGAACAGAGAATGGTGTTGGGTTGGGTCGCAATATGCAATGCATGATCGATCAGATGAATAGGAGTGACGCATACCGGACAGCCGGGTCCATGGATCAAACGGATTTTTTGCGGAAGCAGAGCTTGTAGGCCAAATTTCACGATTGAATGGGTTTGCCCGCCGCAAACCTCCATAATAGTCCAAGGTCTAGTGGTGATCTGATGGAGAGCTTGGGATAATTTTTTTACTAGATGGGGCTGTCGATATTCATCAACATATTTCATGATGAGCCATCTGTTCCAATAGGTCCAAAGCGGCCTTTTCATTTAAAATGCTGATAGCAAAGCCCACATGGACAATCACATAATCTCCGATCTGCGCGTCTGGCGTGTAAGCGAGGCAGACCGTTTTTTTCACGCCTGAGAAATCGACTTCTCCCATTGGCAGATCGGCATCATGACGGATGGAAAGAATTTTACCGGGAAAGGCCAGACACATTGTCTCTCCATAATTTTCCCATGATCTGTCCAATGGCCAATCCACCATCGTTCGATGGGATTTGATGATGCCAAAATGGTTTGAACCCGGACTGTCTCAGCTCAGCGATGGCTCTTTCAGTCAAAAGCTTGTTTTGCATCACGCCGCCGGTGAGTAATACATTTTCCATGGAAGCTTTTTGGGCGATGGCCGCAACAACCTGCGCTAATGCAAGATGAAAGGAGAATGCAATCTCTGATAAGGCCACGCCCCGCATTTTGTCTTCGAAGATCTGTCGGACCATATCTCGCCAATCGATGAGCCAGATCTCTTTTTCCTTTAATAAAGGGATTGTGTAGCGCGGGGAGGCGTTTTCGGCTTTCGCGGCAAGATCTTCCAGGCTAAGCGCGGCATGTCCTTCATGATGGCTGATTAAACAGCAGTTTAATAAAGCACTGACAGCATCAAACAGACGTCCCATACTGCTGCACACTGGAGCATTGATTCCTTTGATCAAAGCAGTTGATAAGATCTCGAGCTCCTCATCGCTAAAGGCGGCGGTTGTCCATGTTTTACAAATGGGCGGAAGAGGGTATCCAAAAATTGCGTGCAATACGCCTAATGCCGATCGGCGAGGTTCTTTGACTGCTTTCTCAGATCCGGGCAATTGAAACGGATATAGGCTCGCAAAATGGCCTATGCCGTCTTCTTTGACAATAAACGCTTCGCCGCCCCAGATCGTATGATCGTCGCCAAGTCCCGTCCCGTCCCATGAAAGACTCAGTAGCGGGGGAGATAGTTGATTATCCATCATGCCGGAATAGACATGGGCTTGATGATGTTGAATTGTCTCAGTAGCAATAGCGCGATTTTGTAAATAATGTCTCGAATAGTAATCGGGATGAGAATCGCTGACTCCAATGGAAGGAGTGATGTTTAATAATTTTTCCCAGCTATTTACTTCCTGATCATAGACTTGGCAAAGTTCGATCGAATCTAAATTCCCTATGTGTTGGCTGCCATAAATCCGACGATTCGTTACTAGGGCGAAGCTGTTTTTCAGATGGCCGCCCGAGGCGATCATCGAAGCGGAAGGATGAAGGTGTTCGGGAATGTTGATTGCATAAGGAATGAAACCGCGCGCGCGCCGCATGATCGTAGGCTGATCATCAATGATTTGAACAATCGAGTCGTCCAGTCGGTGGATGATGCGGCGATTATGGACTAAAAAGCCGTCAGCAACATGAGAAAGCTGGTTAAATGCTTCCTCCTCCGTAATGCAAAGCGCTCTTTCAGAAATGTTTCCGCTCGTCGCAACAAGAGGTCTCTGTAAAGCGCTCATTAATAAGTGCTGCAATGGATTGTGCGCTAGCATCATGCCATAATAGGGGCTATCAAATGCGACGGATGGAGCGATTTGATGCCGGCCGGCTCGTTTTTTCAGTAAGACAATGGGGGCTGCGGGGGAGGTTAAAATTTGCTCGGCTGTTTGACTCATCTCGGCGATTTGTTTGATATAAGAGAGATCGGGCATAAGCAAGGCGAAAGGTTTTTTTGCACGCCGTTTTAGCGTGCGCAGCCGCATGACCGCTTCTTCATTTGTCGCATCGACCAAGAGTAAAAATCCGCCGGTATTTTTAACGGCCACAATTTTACCCTGGAGTAAAAGTTCAATGGCCGATGCCAGCGCCTCATGTTTGGCAGCGAGTAAATTTTTCTGGGGATCCAGTAGCCGCAGCAAGGGTCCGCACTGGGGGCAGCAATTTGTTTGCGAATAGAAGCGGCGATCCGATGGGTTGGTATATTCCCTTTGGCAGAGATTGCACATAGAAAAATCGATCATGGTGGTATTGGCGCGGTCAAAGGGCATGCCTAAAAATATGCTGAATCGCGGTCCGCAAGTCATGCAATGCAAAAAGGGGTAGCGATAGCGGCGATTTGTCGGATCGGATAATTCTTGTAAGCATTTCTGACACATGGCGCTATCGGGAAGAAGGGCGAGGGTTGTGTTAGAATGGCTTTCGCTCATTTCGATTTCAAAGCCTTTCGCATCTCGCAAAGATGTCTCGATAACTTTGATTTCAGAAATGATCGCCCGCTCCGGTTTGGTAGCGAGAAGATCTCTTTGGAAATCGGTTAGCGTCCGGACGTCGCCCTGGACATCGATATCTACGCCTGTGCTGGTGTTTCTGATGTTGCCTTTTAGTCCATGCTGATTGGCAAGACGATATACAAAGGGTCTAAACCCAACGCCTTGAACAGATCCGCCGATTGCAATGAGTAATCTTTTAGTTTGCGACATCGATGCTCTTTAGAATGACTGCGTTCGCATGGGGGTCGTGGATATCTTGCGATTCTTCCGCGTCGATTTCCGCGTTTTGAGCAACGGTTCCTTGGGCAGCCAGATCAAAATGTTCTTTGAAGTGCTGTTTGGACATATGAGACAAAGCGCCCAATTTTACTGATACTTTGACCACTTTAAGTGATTTCTCTTCTTTGGCCAAAAGAATAATTTTACGGATTAAATTGTCCATTACGCTTTTTTCGTGCATGTCCGGATGTCCTCTTCATTTAAAATATTTTGAGCCACGATGTCGATCACTTGTGCTACGGGAGCTGATAAGGTCGAACACATATTATATTGATCGCCGCTGATCGCATAAATGATCAGCTTCGCGGGGAGTTGATTGAAGGCTTTAGCCAAATCAATTGCTTGGCTGACGCTTAGGCCATGTGTGGAAGTTTGAGGTGCATCGAGAGGGATTGGATGGAGCCGAGCATCGATTCGCTGCCAAGAGCCTGAAAGAGAGTCCGTAAAACAGGCGTCAATTAAATAAACAGTGGAGTGATCGGCAAAAACATCGATGAGTTCGGCGATATCTCCACGCAGCTTACAGAGTTTAACGTCCGCAGGGACTTTTCCTTTGAGAGCATCGATGACAGCCCATCCGGCGCCGTCATCTCCTCTAAAGGGATTGCCCAGGCCGATAACAAGGGGTTTATTCATCAATGCGCAGCAATTTAATGAAATGGGTAGAACAGGAGATGCAGGGATCAAAATTGCGTATGGCTTGCTCGCACTTCCATCTCAGTTCCTCGTCCGGCATGGACATGTTGCCGCTGACATAGGCGTGCAAATCTTCTTCAATGGTCTTTTGATTTTGCGATGTGGGAGGAGTGATTTTTGCATCCTGGATCAGCCCCTGTTTGTCGAGATGATAGCGGTGATATAATAAGCCTCGCGGCGCTTCGCTGGCGCCGAAGCCGGTAGCGTCGCGTTTTACAATGGGAACGCAAGCGGGTCGTTTTTCTGAGTCGTAAGCGTCGATAATGCGTATCGCCTCATCGCAAGCATAAAGAATTTCCAAGGCCCGAATGATAATGCTCCGGAATGGGTTGACGCATTTTTTTTCGAAGCCAATTGTCCGGATCATTTCTTTGACGATCGGCGATAGCTTTTCTTGAGCGAGATTATAACGCGCGATCGGACCGACGAGATAAGAGCCCTTATTTTTCATTTTCGAGTGCAAAGCCGTGCTGCGCTCAACGTGGACTTCTTCAAAATGCTTTTCATAATCCGCAACCTCGATCTTGAGGCCGGAAGAGGAGACGATGCGCCCTCTTGCCATCGGATATTCATCAGGGTGAGACAGGGTAACGCATTCATAAGACTTTTCCAGTATTGGGAAATTAAATTTGTTGACCCAGGCGACCGTTTCTTGCGCATCATCGCGGGCTTCCAGTAAATGTTCACGCAATTTCAGCAGGTCCGCTTTTTTGGGTAGTTGGTAAAATCCGCCCACTTTGAAATTAATCGGATGGATCTCTCTTCCGCCCAGTAAACGAACGATTTCATTGCCGGCCTTTTTCAGACGCAGCCCTTTTTTCACAGTCATTGAATGGTCTTTTGCCATTTGAATCGCATCGGGATAGCCCAGGAAATCAGGTGCATGGAGCATGTAGACATGCAACGTGTGGCTCTCGATCCATTCTCCGCAATAAATTAAGCGGCGCAGCTGTTGGATATATTCGGGAATGTTCAATCCCAGCGCATTTTCTATCGCGTTCACGGCGCTTGTTTGATAGGCAATGGGACATATTCCGCAAATGCGAGCGGTAATGTCAGGAGCGTCAGCCAGTTCGCGGCCGCGTAAAAAAGCTTCAAAAAAGCGAGGAGGTTCGAATATTTTTAGTTGCACTTCTTCAACTCGGTCGCCTTTCGTTCTGATATATAACGATCCTTCGCCTTCCACGCGGGCCAGGTAATCGACGTGGATCGTCCGTGCTTTAGCGCCGACTTTCACTTTAAATTCTTTGTCAGAGTTTTTATCTGTCATACTGTTCGCTTGCCTTTTGAAAAGCCTCTGTCGTGCAATTGTAGCTGCGTAAAAGTCCTCGAATCGAACCGGCCGACGTGCCGAATTCGGTTTCCCACCAACGTGTCAAGGCCAAGGGGTTTGCGGTTTCTTTGGGTCCAAAGCAGCCATAACAGCCGCGCTGATAGGAAGGGCATAGCGCTTCGCAGCCGGCATGAGTGATTGGGCCTAAACATGGGCTTCCGTATGCAACGGTCACGCAAATATTTCCCTTTTTTTTGCACTCTGTGCAGACACTGCAGCTTGAAACGGCAGGTTTTTTTCCGATAAGGAAACTATTGAGCACTTCTAATAATTGATATTTATTGATCGGACACCCGCGCAGTTCATAATCGACCTTTACGTGTTGGGAAATCGGGGTAGATGAAGTCAATGTACGGATATATTCCGGATGGGCGTACACAATTTTTTTGTATTCTTCGACGTTAGCGAAATTGCGCAAGGCTTGAATGCCTCCGGCTGTCGCGCATGCTCCGATCGTAATGAGTAACTTGGATTGGCTGCGAACTTCCTGAATTCTCTCTTTGTCATGTTCTGTTGTGATGGATCCCTCGACGAGAGAGATATCATAGGGGCCGGGCAGGAGGGCTTTCGAAGCTTCGGGAAAGTTAGCGATCTGCACTAACTCAGTGACAGCCAACAGTTCATCTTCGCAGTCGAGCAAAGATAATTGGCAGCCATCGCAGGAAGCAAACTTCCAAACAGCCAGTTTGGGCAGAGGTTCTTTTTTGAGGAGAGCCAGTTTGTTCACTTATAGCTCCTTGATCGTTAGCCAGGTTTTGAGTTGCTCGTATGAAAATATGGGTCCGTCTTTGCATATAAAATAGGGGCCGTATTGACAATGCCCGCAAAAGCCGACAGCGCAAAGCATATTTCTTTCCATCGACAAATAGACGTTCTGTTCAACGATTTTCGAGCGTATGAGTTCCTGGATGCCTACTTTCATCATGATTTCCGGTCCGCAGAGAAGTGCAAGGGTGTTTTCAGGATGTCGAAGGTGTTTGGCGATCAAAGATGTGACAAAACCGACATGTCCGCTCCAGTTCGCAGCGGCACGATCGAGGGAGGTTTGGATTTCAAATCCCAGCCCTTGCCAATGCTGCAGCTCATTTTTGAACAAAAGATCTTCCGGGGTTCTCGTGCCATACAAGAGCGTGATTTTTTTATAATCCTTTCGATTGGCGGCCAGATGATATAAGACAGGGCGCAGCGGAGCCAAACCCAATCCGCCGGCAATCACCAGAACATCGCAATTTTTTTTGGATAGAGGCCAATGGTTGCCGAAGGGGCCGCGGACTCCGATTTCATCCCCTTTTTTTAAATGCTGCATTGCGTTTGTCACAGCTCCAACGGCGCGAATCGTATGGATCCATTCGCCCTTTTTCGCCGGATCGCCGCTGATCGAAATGGGGACTTCCCCAAATCCGAAGTGGTACAGCATGTTAAATTGACCGGGCAAAAAAGCGAGGACTTCTCCATTGCGCGGAGTGAGAGCCAGGGTAAAGATGTCATTCGTCTCTTGTACAACCGATTTAATTTGATATGTCTTCGGCAATAAAATGAGTTTTTTTTGGCTTGTTTCCATGTTTTTCAACTTGATCGGCTGTTGTTTACATCGCTTTCAGTTTTTAGCTCTTGTAATTCTTCCGTTACATCGATGCCAACCGGACACCAGGTAATGCACCGCCCGCAGCCGACACATCCTGACGTGCCAAACTGGTCCTTCCATGTTCCGAATTTATGTGTCAGCCATTGGCGATAACGCGATTTTGCTGATTGGCGTATGCTGCCGCCATGAACATATGAATGCGACAAATTGAAACAGGAATCCCAATTTTGCCAGCGATCGACATGGCTTTTATCTAAGCTGACCCTGTCCGTGATATCGGAGCAAAAGCAGGTCGGACAGACCATTGTGCAATTGGTGCAATTCAGACAACGCTCCGCCACATGATCCCATCGTTTGCAATTCCAGCTTTGCAACAGCATTTTATGAACATGTTCATTATCTACTTGGCGAACCATCTCTTTTTTGTTTTTTTCGACAAGATGATGGGCTGATTGACATTTTGTTTGATCTGCGGGCGGCAATGCCAATTGATCGCAAAGAGCTTTTCCTTTAGGAGAACCGATGTCGACGATAAAATAATGATCTTTGTCATTGATAACTTCGGTTAAAGCTAAATCATAACCCTCTTTGACCTCAGGCCCCGTGCCCATCGACGCACAAAAACAGGTGTTTACCGCCTGAGTGCAGTGTACGGCCACCAGGAAGAGATTTTCCCTTCGCTGCTGATATTGTTGGTAGACGGCAATCTGATGATTAAAGACTTTGTCCTGGATCAATATCGCTTGCATCTCACAAGCCCTGACTCCAATAAAAGCCATTTTCTTAATGGGGGGAGTCGTTTCTTTGAAAACGATCATTCCATTATCTTGCTTGCGTGTTGAAAACAGATGCTCGCGAGGAGGAAAGAGATGTTTTTTCCAACTGTGAGGTCCTAGATTATATCCAAAATATGCTTGATCGCTGCGCCGTTTAAGACGGTAGCGCCCGGGGTCTTGTTCATCTACCCAGCCGATGGGCAAATCTTGAGCGGATTGAATCTCATCACAGATGATGACTTCATTTCGAATGGTTGGCCCTAAGAGCTTATAACCATCGTTTTGAATCAAATTGAGTAGTTGTTGGAATTGATTGGTAGTACAGAGTAATTTTGTTTTAGCCACACGCTGCTCTGATAAAAATGAACGTCACAAAGAGCCGCAAAAGCGGCTTGTTGCGCAGTGTGCCACCTATATTTTTTTTTTAAAATAAAAAGTTATTTCGACGTTATTTTGTAATGTATTAACCCGCTGGCCAAATATGAGACAAATAGCTTG
>CAISYW010000081.1 GCA_903889795.1 uncultured Chlamydiae bacterium
ATCTGTTAAATCGCGCTGATTGACTCCGATCACATCCGCATTGGCTGTCAGTGCAATCGAGAGTTCATTCGGATGATGAATCTCAACGAGCGCTTCCATGCCAAAAAGATGAGCCGCTTGCACAAATAACTGGGTCCGCTCTTTCAAAGCGGCCACAATGAGCAAAACGGCATCCGCACCGGCATCTGCCGCAGCGGCAATCTGTTCCATTTCGAGCAAAAATCCTTTACACAAAACGGGCAAATCCGTTGTGCTGGCCACCTCTTTCAAATCTTGCATCGAACCGCCAAATGCAGCGTGCGTCAACACTGAAATGGCCGCGGCTCCGGCCTCGGCGTATTCTTTCGCTTTTTCACTCGGATGCTGAATCTCGAGAATCTGTCCGACAGAAGGAGATGCTCTTTTAATTTCCGCAATAACGGCGCCTTTTGTATTTTGAATCGCCGCCTTCAAGCTCTTTCGAGAGCGGCAGGACGCTTGTTTTTGCATAATCTCTGCCAGATAATTTCTCTTCACAATGTTTCCTTCCCGAATCCTTTTTTGAGCACGCTCAATCCCCTCTTGGATCGTTGGCGTTGCACCGTAAAGAAACAAAGCAACACCCGCATTCAAAATCAAAGTGTCTGCCACCGGATTTTCTTTTCCCGAAAGAGCCTCTCGCAAAACCTCGGCATTGAATGAAGCGTCTTTTCCGCGTAAATCATCCATTGTACAGCTCTTGAGCCCCAGTTTTTTGGGATCGATCTCAATTCTTTCTTTTCTTTCTCCCGATACCAAAATAGCGCTGCTCGATCCAATACAGCTCAACTCATCCATGCCATGTCCATGGAAGACGAGAGATTTTTTGGTTCCCAGTCGAAACAAAACCTCAGCCATCAGATCCACCAATGCGGGATCGTAGACACCCACCATCAAATGATCGATGCCCGCGGGATTCAATAAAGGGCCGATCAGATGAAATACGGTCGGCATGTTTAGTCCCTTGCGAATCGATCGCACCGCCTGAAGCGCCGGATGAAAATCGGGGGCAAAGCAAAATGCGAAATTGGTTTGCTCCAGACTTTCTTGCAGCTCTTTCAATTGCGTCTGAAAACGGTACCCCAAGACTTCCAAGACATCCGCTGAACCGCATTGCGATGAAACAGCGCGGTTGCCATGTTTGACGATGGGTATGCCGCATGCTGCGGCGAGCAGCGCCGAGCCCGTAGAAATATTAATCGTTCGAGCGCCATCGCCTCCCGTACCCACAATATCGAGAACGGATCGCTCCAGAGGAAGCGATCTTGATCTTTTTCTCACAGCGCATATTAAGCCTAAAAGCTCATCGACCGTTTCTCCCTTAGCCCTGAGAAGCGCTAAAAAAGCGGCTCCCTGATGAGGGTCTGCTGAATCGAGCAGCTCATTTCCCGCCTCAAACGCTTCCTCTTGCGAGAGCGCGCTTCGATGGACGAGTTTTTCTATCGCATCACGCAGCATGACAGATCTCCACGAAATTTTTTAAGAGTTGGACTCCATCCGGAGTGAGAACCGATTCAGGATGGAATTGAACTCCGAAAACGGGATATTTTTGATGAGCGATGGCCATAATATGACCCAACCGATCTTCCGCTTCGACGATGAGATCGGTCGGAAGATCTTTGACGATCAGGGAATGGTAGCGTCCCGCTTTAAATGGCAGTTTCATATGACGGAATAACTTACCCCTGCGATGAAAAATCAGACTCTCTTTGCCATGTAAAATCTCTTCCGCTCCGCTCACGCAAGCGCCGAAAGCGGCGCCAATGGCCTGATGGCCAAGACAAACGCCAAGAATCGGTATCTGAGAATAAAACGCTTGAATCAGATCGATGCAAATCCCCGCATTCTCGGGTCGGCCCGGTCCCGGCGACAAGACAATGCCGGAGACATTCATCGAGCGAATTTCCTCGACGGTAACCTGATCATTGCGAAGCACTTTGACATCCGAATCCAATTGAGCCAAAGCTTGATACAGGTTGTAAGTAAAACTGTCATAATTATCGATGAGTAAGATCATTACATGCCTCCAATAACATGAGAGCCTCTAAAGCCCCCTTTGCCTTGATTTCTGTTTCCATGGCCTCTTTTTGAGGATTGGACTCGAGAACAATGCCGGCTCCGGCGCGCACTTCGGCGATGCCATCTTGAAGCACGATCATGCGAATGGCGATGCAGCTTTTCAAATTTCCCCTCTCATCCATTGACACAATGGCGCCGCCATAAAGCCCCCTGCGTCGGTTTTCCAATTCGTCAATGATTTCCATCGCACGGATTTTCGGTGCGCCCGAAAGCGTTCCTGCGGGAAATGCCGCTCTCAAAGCGTCCAGAGCATGCAGCGAGGGATTCAGAGTCCCCACAACGCGCGATACGATATGCCGAAGATGAGAAAACGATCGGATTGCCATCGATTCGGCCACACGCACCGAGCCCACCTGCGCAATCCGGCCTACATCATTGCGTGCCAAATCCACAAGCATCACATGTTCCGCAAGCTCCTTAGGATCCGACAGAAGATCAAAATGGTTCTCGTTTGAGCAGGTCCCCGCAATGGGCATCGACTCCACCACACCGTCTTGAACGGAAATCAACAACTCCGGCGAAGCGCCGGCCACGGCAAATGCCGGTTCTTCGAAGAAAAAAAGATATGGAGCGGGAGAGCTCTGGCGCAGCGCTCGATAAACATCAAAAGCTTTCGCCTGCACAGTAGATCGAAACGTTCGGGACAAGACCACCTGAAAAACATCCCCGGCCCGAATATATTCTTGGGCGCGCTCAACCATGTGCGCAAACTCCTCGCGGCTGATATCTGCTTGGATCGTCACTTTTTTCGAATTTTGCAACACCTGCGGATCGATCGACTCTGAACAGCGCAGGCAAATGGCATCGAGCTCTTCTTGCGTTCCTTCATGCGTGAAAACAATGGTTTTCCGATCATAATCAAAACGAATAATCGTCTGGTAAATGTGGAAGAAAAAATCATGCAAATCGCCTTGTTTATGGCGATCAGGTAATTTTTCATTAAGGCGGATCGCATCATAGCCAAGAAATCCAAAAGCCTTTCGATCTGCCGCAAAACGCCGCAGCTCGCTATAAGGATCGCCTTGATAAACAGATCGTTTGCCGTGCCGTTCGATCTCGATCGTATCGTCCCTCGCTAGAAACGTACCGATGGGCTGAATTCCGATTATCGAGATTTTACCATCATCGATCGACTCGAGCATGCAGCATCCCACGCCGCCCACTGCCTGATAGCAGGAAAGCGGCGTCTGACGATCGCTTGCAATCTCTTTTGTGATTATTTTACTCTTCATTCCATTGCTCCCGGGAGATTCCCGGGAAGCATTGGAATTACTCTTCCAAGAACTTCTTCAGGCGATCCCCTGTAATTTTCAAAACATTCGACCCGCGGCTGATGTTGGCGATGCTTACCTCGAGATCGCGGGCCATTTCCCGCTGGGATTTTTCACCCTTCAGAAGCTCGCGGACGATGAGATATCGTCTTGAGACCTCTTCTCTCTCGGATTGAGTCAGAAAAACACCATAAAAATCATCTAAATCATTTACGGTCTTGACTCTAAGGCAGCACTCTAAAAAAGCGCGCCAACCATCTTCCTCAGTCTTTTTTTTCACACGAACCCCATATCGTTATAACGTAATGATACATCATTACACTTATTTTTGTCAAACAGGTCTCTTGTCTTGAAGCTATTACATTCAATCTTTATGACTTATGAAGATTTTGTTGCGTAAAATTCCACCACAGAGATAGGAACCACAGAGAAAGATTTTTCTTTTCATGCGAGGGGAGGTCCCTCACAGAGTACGTGAAGGCTACCTAAATCTTCCTCCGTGGTTCCTATCTCTGTGGTGAATATTTGCGCAACAACGCTGATAAAATTTCAAGTTCAGAGTCAAGCTGGATGAAACCCGCAAAATTCAGCGAAATATCCGGCTGCTTGTAAATGCCTTGAGAAAGACAAAGAACAGCTTTTTAATTTTTATGATTTTCCTGCGGAACATTGGATACACATTCGAACGACAAATTCAATCGAATCGACATTTGCAACAGTTCGTCATCGGAGTCGGCAAACCAAAGGATGTGGAAATCGAATAGCTACATTAACAATGGTTTACAAGATGACGAAACTGGCTGAAAAAAGGTGGATTAAATTAAGAGGATTTGCCCTGCTTCAAAAAATAATCGCAGGCATTAAATTTAAAGACGGAGAAGAAATTAAAGAACAGAGTGCTTAGAGGAAAAATCAATGGGTATGCTCAGGCCGCGAGACACAACATTTGACAATATCTCCTTCAAAGTAATCGAATGTGTTTTCAGATTTTACAAACTTCAAATGCAATGTTTCGCTGGTTGCATCATCTATAAACACAAGAAGAGTACACCGCTCTCCACGTCCCTCAAACCAATCATGCTCCGAGCCATCGAGCTGAATCAGTTCCCCGATCCTGGATCGTCTGGGTCTCAATTCATGTACTTTCAATTCACGAGCTTTTTTGGAATGCCATAAGTCATTTTTGATCATAACACTACGAACAAAACTGGTCGATATTTCGGGCGCTCCCATTTCGGTTATATATTCATGCGACAATGTGGGGCCAAAATCGTAGTGATCTGGCTGTTTAAAAAAGTCCAAAATTGAGTCTATTTTCTCCTGAGGAAGTCGACGATTACCAGGAGAACCCATTTTCTTGGAAATTATTCCTTTTGCGCCATCATTTCTTAATCTTCGCAGCAACCGCCTCACCTGCCTAGTGCTTATTCTTAAAAAGCGGGCTGCTTTTGATTGTTTTAAACGTTTTTCTTTAACCTTTGTTAAAATCTCCAATCTATACAAATCATTTGAATTCAATGGCATACGCTCCTCCATTTAATGCCTCATTATTGGTTATCAACAACTTCTGATTACCAAAAAGAGGACATTTCTATAAAACGGAAAGCGGACATTTTAATAAAACGCTTACAATCAAAAAATTTCTTTTGACGGTTAATTACAATTTATTTATAATTATAAGTAACAATAATGAATCTTTAATTAATAATATATTAAAAATGTGAAATTATGGCTTTTAAAATTGACCCTACTAATGAAGCAGCCTTCGGGACTAAACCGGGCGTCATTCAGGCATTACCAACTATTCCATCACTTCAATCAGCAAAAGATGCAATTGCAATGGCTGGAGCGGCAACGAGCCATCTCCTCCCATCAGGTCCATCTGCAACTGATTTAAGTTTTGGTTTTCCGAAAAGAGAAGCCTCGCCACCCCTTGAGAACCTCTTACAACAAACAATCACTGTTTTACAGGCTCTGGCTGCCAATGAGTTTGATCAATATTTATCCCCCAACGAACCAAATCCGAAGGATATTCAGGCTTTACTAGCCAATATGGCTCCGGGATATATCGTGTCTACTGGTACTGAGCGATCGTTTGCCGATCTAATATTAAGCGATGAAAAACTATGCAAAGGCTTAATTATCTTGGATATCAATCCAAAGGTTAAGGCTTATATGGATTTTGCCATTCTTCTTCTTCGCTTATCCAAATCAAGAAACGAGTTTCTATCACTGTGTCAAAAACCTGTGAATCCTTTTGAGTATCAAAATCGACTAGCTAAAATTCGAAGCTTGATCGAGGAAAGCGACTTATCGTTGGATATGAATAACTATTATAACAGCAATCTTCAAGCAATGGCAGAGACCTATTTTTCAGTAGAGCGCTGGTGGGATAGTCGATACGGTACAGATCCTCACTTTTTTGCCGGTGTGCGGTACAATGAAGATGATCAGCTTTTTGCAAAACTCCAAAGGTATGCCAAGGGTGGAAACATCATCACGATTACCGGATCAATCAATGAATTAGGCATTCTTCATGATCTACCTATTTCAGTAATCGATACATCAAATATTTATGAATATAGTTTGATCGGCCCAAAAGGATGCGGCTCATCTCATCCAAAAATCATTTGGACTGAAGGTGTTTTTACACCTGATACACCTGTTAGATATCATTCCTATACACATGAACCTCTAACGCCTGATGATGAGAGAGAATTTGATGAATTGTTGAGGCGGATTCTACCTCAAAAAACAGCACCATCCAGTTACGTGTTTACACTGAAATTGTTGTTGGATGAAAGTTGGCGCGACTCTGTGAAATTAAATGAATCAGAATGCATGCCATGCGCCAGTTATTCTAAAATTACATTAAAAATGTTAAGAGAGTATTGTGAGCGTTTTTACAGCAATTCCCGCTAGAAAAGGTTTAACGTCTTAATATTTAACAGCCTATTATTCGCAAAATAATTCCCCATGACCAGTTTTTATTGATCCTTTGCCTACCAAAAATTTGCTAAAGAACAAAAACACACGATCGAACACTACGGAACACGGCCCCCGATTACGATGTGTTGATTAATTCATAGCTGGACATCACCTGGTAGAGAGCTTCCCATGACGAGAATTGCAAAAACTGAAACAAAACCCTCATGTTCTCCCAAACGCCCCGAAACCCCTGGTCAATCTATTGTGATCTTTTGAAAGTTAAAATACTATATATCAGATGAACAGTTCAAAATCAACAAAGGTAGCAAGTGCTGGTGGTCCCTAGGCTCCAAGGTCAATGTCGGTAAACGTCAAAGCCAACGGCTGGGAAGTTATCAAGGAGAACAAGACGTAGCTTGTCTTCTTGATCATCACTTTGGTGGTCCTCTTGCCAGTCATGTTCTGGTCTTTCAAGGAGTTCAATTCAGTGAGAGCCTGGATGATGAGTGGGGAATTTGCTGAACCCTCAATCGGATGGCCTCTTTACTCA
>CAISYW010000082.1 GCA_903889795.1 uncultured Chlamydiae bacterium
CGAATGGCTTTTTGTTGACGATTCAGATAGTTGGTCAAGGTGGGGATGAGCACATGGTAGCCAAATGCACATAAAAAAATGGGAGCTCCTGCCCAAATATATCGAATGTTCGATTCATTAAGTAGCTGTTGGGAGAAATCAATATAAGGAGCTAATAATAAAAGAGATAGGATAAGAAATAGAGCTTTGACGCTGAAAAAGGTTCGATTCACATAATCGACGGCTTTGACTCCATGAATAACAAAACTGCCAAAGAAAATGACAAAGATGAGACCACTGTATGTGGGAGATATATGAATGTTTGCGAGAAGAAAAAGTTCCGATAGTAATGAGCCTCCACCGGCAACATAAGCAGCTACTAATGCATATAACAACAGAAGGTAGCTGATGAATGTGACTATTTTACCGCTCCGACCGAGTGTTTTATTGGCCATTGAGGTAAAGCTGTTTTCTTTTGTTGGGAATGAAAGAGCCGCTTCAAGAAAAAGAAATCCTGTAACAACCATTAACGCCCAAAGAAATAAAACCAAGCAGAGAATGGGGATAAAGCCGGAGCCTATCCCTACCATGGGAAGTGCTAAAACTCCTCCGCCGATCAATGTTCCCATGACCAGCATGGTACTTCCTGCAATTTTTCCTAGAGACATCTCATTTCCTTATGGATTAAATGTTGGCCACCAATGCCATCGGTCTAAAATTTGAAGAATAATCAATGCCAATCCAATAAAAAATACTAAAAACAGGAGTGTAGATCCTCCGAAGACGCGATAGGATGACCCCATTTTTTTCTTTCTTAATTGCCAGACCATTAAAGCGGGCAGCATGATTAGGGAAAAAGCGACGCAAATTGCTGCATATCCGAGCGCTAAAACAAATCCTTGAGGATAGAAAATAGCAAAGAGCGTTGGCGGAAGAAAACAGAGCAGCGATATTTCCGCTTTTCCTCGGAAGCTCTTGGGGCGTTTGAGAGCGTCGGCTAAAAAATCGTATAAAGCCAGGCTTACGCCCAGAAATGATGTAGTAATAGTGATATTGGCAAATCCATTAATGGCGGCATTGACCCATTTGTTTTGTACAATACCCATGATCATTGCGATAAATTCGCCGGTCGACCCCTGATTTTTTAAAAACGCCGCAAAGTTTTCAATTGAGACGATTCCGAGAATTTCGAAAAGCCAAATCAGATATATGAGCATCGTAAGAAACGTGCCTAATAAGATGACGAATCGAATCGTTTTTTGTTGGCGGTTCAGATAGTTCGTCAATGTGGGGATCAATATGTGGTAGCCAAATGCGCATAGATAAATTGGCGCGGCCGCCCAGATATATCGAAAATGAGACTCGTGGATCAGCGTGTTGGATAGGTCAATGTAGGGAGTTAAAAAAAGGAGGGTGAGGATCAGAAAAAGAGCCTTGATACTGAAAAAAGTGCGATTTACATAATCGACGGCTTTGACTCCATGAATGACAAAAGATCCTAAAACGATCACAAAGATGAGTCCGCTGACGGAGGGGGAGATATGAATATTCATCAGACGAAAAATTTCTGAAAGCAGAGATCCGCCGCCCGCGATATAAGCTGCGACTAATGCATATAATAAAAGCAGATAGCTGATGAATGTCATGATTCTGCCGCTATGGCCGAGAGTTTTATATGCAATCGATGTGAAATTGTTTTCGCCGGCGGGGAAAGAAAGGGTAAGTTCAAGAAATAGAAGTCCGGACAGCGCGATGAGCGCCCATAAAAATATGATTAAACCAAACGTGGGAATCAAGCCCGAGCCGATTCCTACCATGGGAAGGGCTAAAATACCTCCCCCAATCGATGTTCCCATGACCAGCATGATACATCCGAGGATCTTGCTAAAAGACATTTTATCTCCGATTATCCACGGTAGGCTGTGCAGGAAATTTCGATGCGGGCATCCATCGGTAGTTTAGCTGCCTGAATTGTGACTCTTGCTGGCGGGATTGGGAAATGAAAACGCTCTGCATAAGCGTTGTTCATTGCCGGAAAGTCGGCCAGATCCTTTAAATAAACTTCGGTTTTCACCACGTTGGCCAAGGTAAGCCCCGCTGCATTGAGAACGGCCGAGAGATGATCGATTACAAGGTGGGTCATTGTCTCTATGGATCCATCGATCAGCTTTTTGGTGGTACGATCGATTGGAAGTTGGCCGGATATAAATACAAACTCCCCGGCGCTTATAGCTTGAGAATAAGGACCGATTGCGCTGGGTGCTGTGTCAGTATTGATTTTTTGAATTTTTGACATTGAGTTCCCTTGAAATTTAAAAAAAAGAGGTATACTGCTCGTGATTCGAAAATCGGTTTATGCTGCGTCGGCTCTGCCTGACACAAATACAAGCAGCCTCCTTGCCTATTCCCGATTTTTGAATCGCTCCCGGTATAGTTGCAAAACTCCATTCGGATTTGTATCCGAATGGAGTTTTGCAATTTCCTCTAAATATAAAATCAAATTATTCAAAGCGCAAGTAGATCTTTGGAGTGGCTCAGTGAAGACTTTGCTTGACCCTTTAGAGAGTGTTGCAGATAATGATACAATATGTTCTGAGAGGGGAAAAATATGAATTATCTTGTTATTGCTGGTCATTTGGGTGCTGATCCCGAAGTTCGGTTTACGCCTACGGGGAAAAAAGTGACTTCTTTACGAGTGGCTACTCGCACCCGACGCGCGAATACTGACGATACGATATGGTGGCGGGTCAGTGTCTGGGGAGATCAATATGACAAGATGATGACTTATTTAAAAAAAGGCAGTGCCATTGTGGTGACCGGTGAATTGCAAAAACCTGAGATTTTTACCGATCGCGATGGTAAGCCCCAAATCTCGTTGAACATCACAGCTTCCAATATCCAATTTAGTCCATTCGGGAAACCGGATCGACAGGGTCAGGAAGGACAAGAAAATGCAGCCCCGGCGAATAGCAATTCTGCTTATGGGGCTCCGCGCGATAATGCGAATTCTTATGCTTCGAATGGAGTTCAGTCAGGTAAGGCGCCTTCCATGATCGGCGAGACGATTGATGATGAAGTTCCATTTTAATCGAGAGTTCGTTGATGCTAAAGATTATTTGCCAAGCAGCTCTTGATAAACATGAACGGCCCGAATTGCTCGTGTTGCCTTTTTGGGAAGGTTCAGTGGAAGCAGCCGATCTTTCGCATTGGAAACATCTATGGGGAAAACCTCTCGATTATGGAGATTTCAAAGGTAAATTAGGAGAAACCCTTCTGATCTATGAAGAAGGGCGGATTCTTTTGTTAGGTCTTGGAAAGAAAGAGACGCTCAACGCAGAGAACTTGCGCCGCGCTTATTCATTCGCAGTGAGAATAGCGCATGCGAAAAAAGTCAAATCGGCTCATTTCATATTTCCTCATATTTCCCTACTTGCGAAAGAGGAAGCTCTACGCGCACTGGCCGAAGGGATTTTATTAACAAATTATTCTTTTTCCCATCTCAAAGAAGATTCTCTAAAAGAAAACCCGGTAGTGTTATTGGAAAAAGCGGTTTTGATCGGTATTGAGCATCATGATGATGCGTTGCTGGCAAAATTGAGCGCGATTGCTTCAGGAGTCTATTTGACTCGTGAGCTCGTCAATGGCAATGCTGATGATGTGAATCCGAAAATGCTGGCCGATACTGCCTGTTCTTTGGCAAAGCAGACGCAAGGTTTAACTGCTCACGTTTTGGATAAAAAAGAGCTGAAAAAAGAGAAGATGGGGCTTCTTTTGGCTGTGAATCGCGGTTCAGCGCAAGATCCTTATTTGATCACCCTATCGTATCAGGGGAATCCTGAGTCTAAGGAGCATATTGTCCTCATTGGTAAAGGAATCACTTACGATACGGGCGGGTTGGCGCTGAAGACAGCCGATAATATGGTTACGATGAAATGCGATATGGCGGGCGCAGCGACCGTTCTGGCAACGGTTCACGTGGCTGCAGCTTTGCATTTAAAAATTAACGTAACGGCTGTGGCTCCCGTTACGGAAAATGCGATTGACGCGAAGAGCTATAAAATGGGCGATGTCTATCGTTCAATGAGCGGGAAGACGGTAGAAGTTAACAATACCGATGCCGAGGGTCGACTGGTTTTGGTTGATGCGATCACTTATGCCATTCGCCATTTACATCCCACTGCGATGATCGATGTCGCCAGTTTGACGGGGGGCGTTGTCGTTGCCCTGGGAGAAGAGATCGCCGGTCTATTTACAAATGATGAGCGGTTGGCCAAAGATTTGAGCGGCTCATCGGAGGCAACGGGAGAAAATCTGTGGCGGATGCCTCTCTATCCGGATTATAAGGAAATGCTGAAGTCCGAGATTGCCGATATTCTCAACTCAGCCGGAAAAAACGGATCATCGATTACCGCTGCCTTATTCCTTCAAGAATTTACCGGATCGCTTCCTTGGGCGCACATCGATATGGCCGGAAGTTGTTATCAGTCCAAACCGAAATTTTATAATACAGTAAAGGGCACAGGCTATGGTCTGCGCCTCTTAATCGATTTTCTCGAGCGCCGCTCCTCATGAAGTTTCGCTGGCGCATTTCTCAATCTTCCCGCTTGATCGACCTCTTGAAAGAGCGTTTAAAGGGTTCATTTTCGGCCCGTTTTTTGAAACGAGCTTTAGAGTCCAATATATGTCGAGTCAATGGCCGGGTGGAACGATTTGCTTCCGCTGTTGTGCACAAAGGCGATATTGTGGAGATTGAAGCTGCGTGGGAAGCTTTGGAATCCAAACGCCCTTTTTCTTATTCGATTCTCTATGAAGATGAACATTTACTCGTCATTGATAAGCCGGCCGGTTTGGTTTGCAGCGATCAGGAATGTAAAAAAGCGATCGAACGCCCGCTTTGGCTTGCTCATCGTCTGGATAAAGATACGACAGGCGTTTTATTGTTTGGTAAAAATCAACGCATTGCAGAAGAGTTGCAAGAGTGTTTTGAGAAAAGAGCTGTTGAAAAAAGCTATCTGGCATTTGTCGATGGCGCGATCGCACAACAGCAGGGTGTCATTGAAAGCTATCTGGTGAAAAAAAGATCATTTCAGGGTCAGACTATTTGGGGGGCGAGTGCGTCGGGGCAAGGACTTTATGCCAAAACCATGTGGTCTCGCTTAGCGTCAAAGCAAGATTTATCACTGCTTCAGTGCCGGCCTGAGACGGGAAGAACTCATCAAATACGCGTTCATCTCGCACAAATCGGACATCCGATTCTCGTCGACCGTCAATATGCTACCTCCTTTCGCTCTGCTTTTTTTGCAACGCGGCCCTTGCTCCATGCTCATCGGCTCCAGTTGGAATGGCGGCAGCGGACTTTTTGTTTTGAAGCCCCGCTTCCGCAAGATTTTCAAGAGGCAATGATCAGTAATCAATTTTCGAGAGAGCTGATTTTGACATGAAAAATCGAGACGAAAAGCGATTTTTAATTGTTAAAACCTCCTCTCTCGGCGACATTATTCAAGCTTTTGATGTTTTAAACTATTTGCATCGCCGGTTTCCTCAAGCAATCATCGATTGGGTGGTCGAGGAGCGCTTCGTTTCAATTGTTGCTGCGCACCCATTCGTCAATCAGGCCATTCCATTCGATTTCAAAAAGTTTAAAGAACGCTGGCGTGAAAAAAAGTTTTGGGGATCGCTATGGACGGCACTTCGGTTCATGCGTCGGATGCGGTATGATTTGCTTTTTGATCTCCAAGGGAATTGTAAGTCGGGGCTCATCACTTGTCTTTGTCGAGCCGACATCAAAGTTGGCTTTGGAAAAAAATCCGTGAGGGAGTGGCCCAATCTATTGGTCACTCATCAGCGGTTTGAAATTCCCCGTGCGATGAATATCCGCCAGCAATATGTCGCTCTGGTGCAGAAATTCTTTAAAGATCCATCCCTGATTGAGCCTGAAGGGGTTCGATTTAAGATCGAACCGACTGAAAGCGAGCGTCTCCAATCTCTCATCTCGCTTCCAATATTTCAAGGAAAGAAGCGCGTGATGATTTGTCCGGGATCGACTTGGAGCAATAAGCAGTTGCCTCAGGATACGCTCGAAGCGCTCCTGAGCAAAATTGAGAATGCCTTGCCATGCTCTTTTCTTTTGATTTGGGGGGGGGATGAAGAAAGAAAGATCTGTTTAGCCATACATCAGCGGTTTTCGCATTGCAGCGTTGTTGTCGAACGCCTTGGGCTTTCTTTATGGCAGAATTTGATGAGCGAGGTTGATTTAGTCATTGCAGTCGATTCGAGCGCTTTGCATCTTTGCGCCACTACATCCACGCCCTCTTTTAGTATCTTTGGGCCAACTTCGCCGGATGTTTTTAAACCATTGGGTCCCAATCATTTTGCCTATCAGGGTGCCTGTCCTTATAACAAAATATTTGAAAAACAGTGTTCCCTTCTTCGGAGTTGCGCCACAGGTGCGTGCATTCGCGATATTCCAGCCGATCGATTATTTGATCAGTTTTGGCTTTGGTGGAGAGATCTTACAAACAAGCCTCATGCACGCACTTGAGCGAGTCAATAATAGCCCATTTCCAGACATGCGGTTTTAAGATAAAATCATAGAGATGATCGAAAACTTCTATGACGGGAGGGAAGACTACCTGGTCGCAAATATGAGGGAGAGCTTCATTTTGCAGTTTTTTCCCTTCCCAATATCCTCCAGCAGTTCCTACTAAGATAGGGATTGCAGGGTGCACATTCGTTGCACAGCAGATGGCGGTTCCGGCGATTGTGTTGATGATGGCCAGTTGTTTACCCTTGCTTCCGCCATACCATGATAACACCCCGCCAGTAAAGACGCCTAGGAAGCCTAAGATTGGACATGAGATCGCTCCGGGTAGATAGAGCGCGGATGCGCTGAGAGCGGCTCCTGTAGCGGCACCAATCACAGCAGGAAGGCCGCCCAAGGCGCTGACAACACGGGAGGGAATCGCTTCGACTTTCCGTATTCGGATTTCGCTCGAGCTTTGGGCAAGTGTTTGAATGATTTTGGAGATCTCTTGAGTGGATTGAGTGAGATCTTGCTGTAAAGAGTTTTTCGTGATCTCGATCGATTGCAGATATTGCTGCGACCAGCGGCTGTTTTTGCTTAACAATTTATTTTGTCGGAGGCGATGACTATTGAAGAGATAAGTCATCTTCTCTTTTAATTCGCCCCATGTGAGCTCCATCTGATCGGCCCTATAACACGATCCGACTGATTGGATGCACGCATGCAATTCTTTTCGTTCGTTTAATGGAAGATTTTGGATTTCGGGAATCTCTTGCAGATCCTTCCAGCGAAATGAGACGCTCCGTCCGTCGATGCGGGCTTTGACGGCATGAAAAAGTTTGGGAAGCAAGCCATCTTTTTGATTCAGAGATAGAAGAGATTTCAGGGCTTGGCTCTCTATCGCCAGTTCCTCAGACGTTCCGTCCAATTCGCTTAAACATTTGTCAAAAGCAGAGTGATCCGATTCCATTTTGCTGCATAGCGCATGTAAGCGTTCGAGGGTTTGTTTATATTCGGAGATTTTAAAGTCTTTGGGATTGTTCAATAGTGCGTCGAGCTTATGCAGTTCCTGGTAAAATGAAACATCTTCCTGAAGGTGTTTTTGCAGTTTTTTTGCATATGTGAGCCGATCGAGAAGAGTGTTCATGTTGCGGAATATGGGAAGCATGGCCTTGTCGATTCCCTGTCGAATCGCGGCCGGGATTTTTTTAGTGTCATTCAAAACCGCTAAACTTTGATATTCCTCGATAGCTTCATTCATGCTGTCGAGATCATCCGCAATGTTGATCAGATCGTCGGGTTGATGCGGAGAGTTTTGTAGAAAGGCTTTGAGTTTTGACTGAATGGATTGATCGTCTATCAAGAGTTGTCGGACGGTATCGAGAGCTCGGAAGCGGTGCAGTGTCTCAAAATTCATCGCAATTTGCTGAGTGTGTGATTCGGGTGGTCCTTGTACGCGTTCATTCACGGACCGTTTGATGACTGTTTGAAAAACCTCTCTCGATTCTCGACGCATCTGTTCTCGCAAGGCGTCGTATTTAATTTGCAGCGTTTTCAAATCCTCCGGTTTTGAATCAAATGTTGCATTCGTAAGATTGAGGAGCAGAGAAAAAATTTCTTCGGAATTGTTGGGATTTGAAAGGTAGCTGAGGAAGAGCCGGCAGCCGTCGATACAGCTTTCCTCGATGTTCTTATCGATTTCCGGCGAAAGGACGTCAAAGCATGAAGTTTTTTTGGCGGACTGCTGCAACTCTTTTCTTGTTTCAAGCGGTTCCAGGCTCAGAACCTCAATGAATTTCTTGATTACCTCGGGCAGTTTTTCCGTACCGGCGACAGAAACCGAAACTGCCTCAGGCGAACTGTATTCCGCTCGATCAATTTGAGTCTTGAATTTACGCAGTTGTTCTAAAATACCTTGGGTGATCGCTACGACAAAAGGAAGATTGCTCGGTTGTGTCGCATCGATGCTCGTCATGACGATGGATTGAATAACAGATGGAATTTTTATTTGAAGCGCTTTTCGCAGCGTCCGGTTCAGAATCCATCCTAAAGTATGGTCGAAGATGCCGCCAACGAGTCGTAATATTCGCCAGGAGCTGTTTTTCCAGCCCTGGAAAAATGGAACATGCGGTAAAAATTTTCGAACAGCGGTTAGTGCGAATTTACGGCAAACTTCTTCGACGGACATTCCATGCTTCTTTGATAATTCATAGGAGATATGGGTGTCGCGCGAGCCCTGAAGATCGATGCCCTTCGCGTAATTTTCTGTGGATTGCAGGTATAAATCCAAAAAGGAACTCGCTTCAATCAATAATTGATTAATGAGCGTCGTGATGTTTTTTCCACCATCTTTTTGAACGAGCTCTATGCGCGTTTTATTCAGAAATGATTGCATGAAACTGTTGAGCGTATTGGGAATGATGTTGCAGTGGAAGTAAAAGAAGTAGTTCAACCGCGCCCTTAATCGATAAAGAAAGGAACGTTTATGCCCGGCTTTTTCCATATAAACGTCGAGCACGGATCGATGTGTCGTGCAAGTTTCGTTGACAATTTCAAGCACTTGAGTTCCATCGATGTTACTGTCCATTAGATTCACGATTGCTAGCATCGATGCTTTTTTGACGAAAATATCGAGTTCGCGGTCGGTCTTTTCTTTCCAGTTAACGACTTCAGTGGGGGCGAGAGAGTTTTTATAATGAAATGTTTTGCGACCCATTTCTCGAAGAAGTTCTTCAGAGTCTTTGGTTGAAGTGTTCGATGCGACCAATGTGGGGCGCGGAAGCTGCTTCGCCAGGAGAACGGCCATTGGATCGGCGGGGAGCTGGGTCACTTTTCGAGTTTTATTTCCAATATCGATGGTCACTATGGAGTCTGTGGATTGTAAATGTGCTGGTGTGATCGTAGAAATAGGTTTAGTTGCCATAAAACTCAAATTAGGTTAACTTGTGCATAATTATAATCTAAATCTGTGTATTTGTTAACTCTAAACAATTACTAGTTCGTGTTATAGTTTTTTTTGTTTTGGTATAGGTTTAAAATTGAGAAAGCAGTTTTACTAAACTGGAGTTTTTTTATCAAAACATTTGATGATTTATTAAATATTGCAGACCGCCTTCTCAGTCCCGGGGGGTGCTCTTGGGATCAGAAGCAAACATTGTTTACTCTGCAAGCTTATCTATTGGAAGAAGCGCACGAGCTCATCGAAGCGATAGATAGCCGAGAATCTCAACATATCGTAGAAGAGCTGGGAGATGTTTTTTATGCTCTGGTATTCATTGGAAAAATTGGAGAGAAAGAAAAATTATTTACTCTTGACGAGGTCATGAATCAGATCAATAAAAAATTAATTCGACGTCATCCACATATTTTTGCCAATGAAAAAGTTCATTCTGATGAGGAAATTGTTAAAAATTGGGAAATCATAAAGAAAAAAGAAAAAGAGCGTAAAACGATTTTGGATGGGATTCCACCTACGCTGCCTCTCTTGGCGAGATGTCAAAAAGTAATTGAAAAGTTACGTCGATCAAAAAGTTCATTGGTATCAGAGTCTTCACCAAAGGAAATTACAGAAGCGGAAATAGGACAGTGTCTGTGGTCTCTCGTCGCTACAGCGCAGGGTTCAGGAATTGATGCTGAGGGTGCTTTACGCCGTTATTGCAATCACATCGAAAGTGAGTATCGGAAGAAAAACACCGGAGAATGATTCTCGGCAAAAACAGTTTCCTTAAGGCTGCTACCTTCCGGTCCTGACCTGGTTCAGATTGCTTATCCCGTGAGTTCCCCGGTGAAAATGTGAGTTGAGCCGGTTAACATAACTTAAAAAGGCCAGATATTGACTCTGGCCTTGACTCAGTACATCAATAATAGCCTAATTCCTTACTAATCTTCAATAGGCCTCTTGCTTTGTTTCGGGAATGGCGTTTAGGTTCATCAGATAAGTCTCCGGATAAAATTTTGAAAGAATTTTTAGCGCATTGTCGCCATTCTGAGCCATTGCCGCTGCGGAATAGAGGCATAGACCCACGCCATGTCCCTTTCCAAATCCGCTAAAGGTCACAGATTCGTCTTTTAAAGAGACCGTGAAATCACTGCTCAGAACATGCTGTTTGCCCAGACGTTCTTGCAATGTGAAGAAGTCAATATCGTGGAAATCTTGCCCATCTTTGAGGCGAATTCCGTATACTTTATTCGATGCCGAATCAGTAAAAAGCTCAATACTCGTGATATGAGGCACATCCAGAAGATGAGCAAGTGTTTTGTTTGTCGTTGAGTAACTCCATTTTGTTTCCTTGCGATCCAAAGCCGCATGGGGAGCCTCTATGCATGGCGATGTAGCCAAAACTTCTTTGCGAAACATGGTTTGATAGGCGGCTGTTTTTCCGGCGCTATGTTCTGTCCACGCGGTGGCAAAAGGCAGTGATTTACCATCCTTAGGGTGAACTAAAATTAAATGACGTGTGGAATCGACGGCTTTCATGGAAGCTGAAGTGGGAGAAATCAACCCCGATCCTTGGTATCCCGCATCGGATGCAGCAACATTCCAGAAAGCATCCCGATGGTGGGAAACTGTGTAGTATGCGTTCGTTCTTGCGAGAATGGCCATCGCTGCCATTACTTCATTCTCTGTAGGGCTAAAGAGCTGCGCAGAGAGTAAACTCTTCACATAGGATTCGATATCAATATCATTTACGATATTGATTCGATTGCCGACAGCATAGATGGCAATGTTTCCGCTATATTGAATACCGTTGATAAAAATGGAAGTTTCTTCGGAACGCGGCTGAATATAGAATTGATAGAGTCCGGGAAATTCTTCGCCCCATTTCAGCCCCGAATCAATGGCATGTACCATGAAACGTTTGCCGAGAAGACCTGATGAGATTTTGGAGCCGTCTTGAGGATTGAAGAGGAAATATGCCCCTTTTACCTCTAAAAGCGCCTCGGTAACATCTTTTCCAAGCAAAACCTGGATGTTTTGATGGTTTGCCGGCGTGGTGATATTTTCAATGATTGCGTCAGAGTTGGTGCCAACGTCGGCCCAAATAGTCGTGAGCGATGCACCGCAAAGGGCCGCAGCGATGATAGCAGGAATTGTTCGCATAGGTTCTACTCCATTTTTCTTTTTTGGGGTTTTTTCCCCATGTGATGATAAGCAAGTGTTGTGGCCTCACGTCCTCGCGGCGTCCTTTTTAGGAAGCCCTGCAGGATCAAATAAGGCTCATAGACCTCTTCGAGCGTATGAGGCTCTTCGCCCACCGCCGCGGCCAAATTATTCAGGCCGACAGGTCCACCTTCGTGATGATCCATGATAACGGTTAGGATTTTTTTGTCCATTTCCTCGAGGCCTGCTTCATCAATATTCAGCATTTCGAGAGCGCTTTTCGCAGTTTGAGTCTGAACGGACGGTATTTGATGAGCCTGTGCGTAATCGCGCACCCAGCGCAAAAGATTATTGGCGATGCGCGGAGTACCTCTTGAGCGCTCAGCGATGATCTGAGAAGCCGGCAAATCGATCGGGATATGAAGCAGCTGAGCCGTTCGAAGAATGATTTGTTGTAATGTGTGCGTATCATAATATTCGAGGCGTAAGTGGATATTGAATCGCGATCGCATCGGAGCGCTGAGAAGCCCTGAGCGTGTCGTTGCACCGATCAGAGTGAATGGATTGAGTTTCACTTCGACGCTGCGCGCATTGGGTCCGCTATCAATCATTAAATCGAGGGAGAAGTCTTCCATGGCCGGATAGAGATATTCTTCTGCGATTTTTGTCAGTCGATGAATTTCATCGATAAAAAGAACGTCTCCGCTCTTTAAATTTGTTAAGAGTCCCGCCAGATCCCCGGCTTTTTCGATAGCGGGTCCGGAAGTCACGACGAGATGAGAGCCCATCGCTTTAGCGATAATGTGGGCGAGCGTTGTTTTTCCCAGGCCGGGCGGTCCTGAGAAGAGACAATGTCCGAGTGCTTCTTTTCGCGACTTGGCAGCGGAAATGATAATTTCCAATCTTTTGCGAACCGCTTCCTGGCCTAGAAACTCAGTCAAGGTTTGCGGGCGCAGCGGTATTTCAAAAGGCTGATCGCTTTGAGTCCAGGAAGATTCAATGAAACTGCTATCCAAACTAAGGCTCCTTTCGGTCCTAAAAAGCGGCAAACTCGGGATTATGGCTCATTTAACAAAACTGTAGCAAGAAAACGAATTCATAGCGAGAATGGCTCTAATGATACGCAAGATGTATATACTTGCCCGCGCTCAGTATTGAAGGGGCTTTCCTGCGTCTCCCTAACTTTAACAACCACAAGTGTAGGTGAATTTATGTTACAAGCTGATCGATGGATTCGGAAAATGGCGCTGGAGCATGGGATGATTGAACCATTCGTCGATCGACAAATGCGTCAGACCGAAGCAAATAAAATGGTTAGTTTTGGACTTTCGAGCTATGGCTATGATTTGCGTGTCGCAGATGAATTTAAGGTTTTTACAAATGTTTACAATTCGATTGTCGATCCCAAAGAATTTCGAGAAGACTCATTTGTGAATTTTAAGGGAGTATCGACATGTATCATTCCACCCAATTCGTTTGCTTTAGCTCGTAGCGTAGAATATTTCCGGATTCCTCGTAATGTTCTTGCTTTATGCATTGGTAAATCGACATATGCGAGATGTGGAATTATCGTCAACGTCACGCCGTTTGAACCTGAATGGGAGGGAACTGTTACATTGGAGATTTCCAATACGACTCCTCTTCCGGCGAAGATTTATGCAGGGGAAGGGCTGGCTCAAGTGCTCTTTTTGGAAGCAAAAGATGCGTGCGAGGTCTCTTATGCTGATCGTAAGGGTAAGTATATGAAGCAATTGGAAATAACTTGTCCTCGTATTTGATATAAATAGCTTCTCATCCGATAATTCAAATTATGGTGGGGATTATGGGTGAGAGTCTAAAGAGCTCATATTTGAAGGCCTTTTGCATACGTTCATGGTGGGTAATTGTTTTCTCAACCTTGAGCATTGCATTTTATTTTCAAGCTGCTCATGGACGAACGACAATTTTTTCTGATCTGACTTCCCGCCTGCAGGAAATGGAAAGAGAAAAATTTATCGTTTCCCAAGATCAGGATGAGTTGGCTCTTCAGCTGCAATCCGAAACGGATCCAGCTTGGGTTGAAATGCTCCTCATGAAAGAACTTGGAGTTGTTCCTGAAGGGTGGACGAAAGTCCACTTCACGAAATAGCACTTTTCTTAAAGGAGACGCTGAATAAGTGCTGTTTTGAAGATCGAGAGCGATTTTCGTCGTGAGATTGAGTTTGGAGCATGACGCTAACTTCTTGCAAGTTAGCAGAGTGCGAAAACTAAATCGGAACAGAAAACTCGCCACGAGATTCATTCGTGACTGATTCAGTGTTTCCTTATGAGAATGGTTTGATCGATTTTATTGTAGGGATTCTTCTTGTTTTATTAATCGGCGGGTCTGCTTTTTTATCAGCGTCTGAGACATCTCTTTTTTCACTTTCTTCGTTATCTTTGCGTACTTATCGCAGTTCGGCGGATCGAAAGCAGCGGCTCATCGCAAATTTAATGGATCGGCCTCGGGATGTTTTGATTACTCTTCTCATCTTGAACGTCATATCGAATTTACTCATACAAAACACTGTTTCAACGATTTTTGATTCTTTTCCAAGTTGGATATTCAAAGTTGGGCTTCCCCTTGTTCTCGTGCTGGTTTTTGGCGAGATCATCCCCAAATCGTTCGCATTGCCTAATAATGCGCAGATTGCATCTCGAGTCGCTCCGGTCGTTGGGTTTTTGATGCGTATTCTCAAACCTGTCTTATCGCGGTTGAATGCATTGGCGAGTCTGATTTCGCGGTTTTTGTTCTTTTTTTTACATGAAGAAGAAGAGGCATCTACGGATGAGCTTCGGCATGTAGTGAAGACATCATTGGCGAGCGGAGTTTTGAGCGCACAGGAATCTGAATTGATTGAAGGGGCGTTGGATCTCAAGGATTCGATTGTGAAGGAGCTGATGCGGCCCCGAGACGAAGTCCTTTTTTATGATATTCAAGAACCTCTTTCTCAGCTTCTCACTCTATTTGTGGATCAAAAATGTTCCCGCATTCCCGTTTGCGATGGGCAGCTCGATCGGATGCTTGGGATTTTATCGATCAGGCGTTTTTTCTTTCATCAAGACAAAATTCAGGCGAGCAGTGATTTGATCTCGATCATTAAAAAGCCTTATTTTGTGCCTGAATCCACGGCAGCTTGGTCATTGCTTTTGACTTTGCGCGAAATCGGAGAAAATATGGCCATCGTTGTCGATGAGTATGGCTCGATCTCCGGATTAATTACTCAAGAAGATTTGGTTGAAACGGTTGTGGGCGAGATAGCGGATCGCCGCGATGAAAAGAGTCTCTATACTCGATCAGGACCTGATGTCATCATTGCCAGTGGAAAGCTCGAGTTGAGCGAATTCGAGGATCTTTATCAGGTTCATTTGCCTACAAAGGAGAATCCCGTCACGTTGGGGGGCTGGCTGATTGAGCAGCTTGGCGATATTCCTGTTGCGGGAACAAAATACGCAATGGATGAATTTCTTTTTTACATCTTGGCGGCGGATCCGAATCGAATTAGAAGAATCTATGTACGCCGGATTCGATCGCCAAAGATCAAGGGAGCTCGGAAACGATGAAGAATCCGTGGCTTTCGTTTTTGCTTTTTACTTTACTTGCAGTTGTTATTCAGGGTTTTTTCGCGCTTTTTGAAATGGCTTGCGTATCGTTCAATAAAATCAGACTGCATTATTTTGCCAGCTTGGGAAAAAAACGAGCCATATGGTTGAGTGAATTAATCCAGCGGCCATCGCGATTATTCGGCGCTACTCTGATCGGAGTTACGGCATCATTGCAAATCGGATCTGAATGCGCTCGTCGATTTTATGAGTCATTGGGCCTCAATCCCGATTTTGCCCCACTATCTCAAGTGTTTCTGGTCGTGGTTTTCGGTGAGTTGGTTCCTATGTTTACCGCGCGGCGCCATCCCGAACAGCTTGCGATGGCATTTGCTCCGATTATGATTTTGATTTCCAGATTGCTGAGTCCGGTCATTTGGGCCTTTGATATGATTGCGAAGGGAATCCATTTCTTGATGGGAAAATCCCGAGAAGCTCCAACATTTCTTTCTCGCGAGGAGGTTCAGAAGGCGTTTGAAGAGGGGGAAGAAGTTCGAGAAGAATTTAATTCTCTTTTAGCAAAGGTCTTTCGAATGAAAACTCTTTTGGCGCGTCAAATGATGACCCCGATTGATTCTTTGTCGTTTATCGTATCGACCGCCACGGCGAGTCAAGCGCGTTATCAGTTGAAAGTGAGATATGCATCATTTCTTCCTGTATATCATCTCAGTCCCCAGAATATTGTAGCCATCGTTTATCTCAGGGATCTTTTGAATGTCGATCCGAAAAAGAAAGTTCTAGATATTTCCAGGCCTCCCTGGTTTGTCACTCAGGACGCATCGATGCTGCAAATCCTGGAACAATTTCGACGTAATAATCAAACCATTGCGGTGATTTTAGATGCAGGCGGGCAAGCTTCCGGCATTTTATCGCTCGATCAAATGATCGATGCAATTTTTGGCCCCGAACAATATTCCCCCCTGGAGATCGAAAAAGGGGGGCTTTATGTTGAGCGTACTGTCTCGGGTTCCTTGACGATTGAGCAATTTAATCGCGATTTTCAAGTCGAGCTGCCCTTTCAGCCGGGTGATACGCTGAGTGATTTAATTGTCGCTCATCTCAAACATCCTCCAGCCAGAGGCGAGTCGGTGGAAATCGGTTCCTATGAATTGACTGTATTGGAGCCGACCATTCGCGGCGTCAAGAGTGTTTCTGTTAAAACAATCGAATGATCTATACTGCGTGAGGGTAGGCATTTAACTTTTTTATTGGCATCTTTTGCACTTCAGCGCATGGCTACCGCAAACTGCCCTGTATTAAATCCAATACAGGGGCAGTTTATGATCGTCGATTATAGGGGCTTTGAATTAATCCGAATGGGTACGATTAAACTGGAAGGAGTATATGTCGGATGTGACTCAAAAATCGAAATTTCAGCTGCCGTTAAACTGGCGTTGAGACAAAGATTGGATCTGCATTAATTTTTTCTTTCCAATGCTCAATCTGATCATCGGGAAGAAACATAGGGAGAATTGAATCGTCCATTTGAAACTCTTCCAAAGGTATTAATCCGCACTTTTTCCAAAATTCAACGGCGTGTATTTCGGACTCAAGCTCCAAATGTCCTTGGCATCCATTTTCTAAACCTATTTCAATCGCTGTCTGAACCAGTTTTGTAGCAATTCCTACACTCGGTACTCTTGAACCGACCATGTCTATATATACCCTTTTTGATCCCGTTATTTCCATCCACAATTCAGCGACTTTCTTCTGCAGGAAGTTTGAAAAATATGCGCTAATTTTCCATGTACAATCATCCTCTTCATCGAATCGTTTTACAATTGCGATTCTTTTCTGATGAGATGTTGTGGTGAATGCAATTTGCGAGTCGCTACCCACAGAAGCCAAAAATCTTTGTGATGAATAATATTCTGAAATCCGAGAAAAGCATGAAGATATATAAACTGCCATATAAACATCGCGGTTATTAATAATTACTAATCTTATGAATAATCAACTATTATTATATATCTATTTAAAATTTTATATCAACATTATTTGTAGGACTCAACAAATGTATATGGGTTATATATAAAACGCTTCATGTGATGCAAACGAAGGTGCCAGTAGGCCTAAACATTTGGTGCTGAGTATTTAAAAAAATCTTTATACTGCAATCAGCCTAAATCCAAATATATTCGATTTATACCGGAGCGGCAGAGGGCGAAGCTGTTAGAGAATTCAGGGTAGCCGAAAAATTAACGAGTGGGGGATTTTTATGAGCCGATGTGAAATAGCGCTTTAACAAAACGGCTGTACAAAGGATCCCCACGCCAGCGGCAGCGACATAATACCCAGTTAAGTCTCGATAGGCGCAAGAAAACCAGCCGGGTTGGATGTTTGGCGGAACTTGGTTATGGAACGAAAGGCCGGCCTTTACCGATTTCGTGTAAACATCTTTTACAATTCGGCTAACAATATGGCCTGCAACGAGTCCTGTGCAAGTAATAACAGCCAACGGTTCAACGAGTTCTTGAGCCTTCACTTTTCTTTTTGCGCAAGGAAGCGGCATCTGGCTGAATGCAGCGATCGCGGCGCCGCCAATAGCTCCGACCCACCAGGAAGCTGTTGTTCCCCAGACGACAGCATTCAAAATAGGTTGCCGGACCGGATCAATCTCAAAAAAATTGATGTTCTCGTAAATATGCCCCACTGTCCAAAATTCCGGACATACATTGATTTGCAGCAAATCGTTTGCGATTCCGTAAATGACGGACGTGGTAACGCCTGTACCGATAATCTTTAACCATTCCCAGTTAGAGTCTTTGTTTAAAGAGGGTTTTTCAGATGTCTGCTCGGTAAAACGGGCTGTTTGATGAGGGGTGTATGGTGATATTGACATGTAATATTTACCTAATCTTAAATGTAGCATGACATCTCGTGTTAAATCAATTCAAGGCAAAATTTTCGAGAGGAAATCAAGGTTCAAAAAATATGTTTCGGTGAGTTTTTTTTTATTTCAAATTTATTGAGACTACTTCGAATTGAAAAAATTAAATTAATAAAGGTATCTTAATAGTTAAATGTTCAATTGTATCGAACAAATGTTTATGCAGTGTTGATTGTAAGGTTTTTATTATGTACATAACTTTTTAAGTTAGTGGATTTGTGTTGTTTATAGGTGAGTGCTAAATTTTCGCTTGAATATCTGTTGATCAAAATGTTTATTATTGTTAATATAATTTTTATATTTTGGTTAAAATGCTGCGTGGTGATGTAACTATGTTTGTTTTTAACTTTTTCAAATAAAATTATTAATGGAGTTGGAAATGTCTGTTAAAGAAGTTCCTATAGAAATGTCTACCAATCCCGTTTATGGTTCTCCACCTAGAATGTCCCCTGCGCCACAATCATTGATGACTCCTGATCGCCGAACGCTGCTAAAACTGCCGCTTCCTGGCACGCCTTCTCGACTTTTTTATCAACAGCTGCCGAAATGGTGGGTACAGACACATCGTTTGTTGAAAAAAATATCTGAAGCAAATCGGGAAAGGCCCATTGATCCATCTGAATTGCAAAGTGTTAGACTGGTCGCTAGCGAGGTGATTAGTCGAGAAAATCCAAAAGATATATTGATGTTTCTGAAAATTCTAGCGGATTTTGTTGTATATGATACGAAAGAGGTTTTTTTTGAGGTATTAGCAGCTTTGCGCTCGCTGGATGGACGGCTGAATAGTCTTTTTAGGGATACGGATGTGAGTGATCCAAGCGAGGGCCCAAGTTTTTCTCCTCTTGCTATCAATGAAATTTTTCATTCTTTTGAAGAAGAGCTTCATTATCGTCCGGGGGTCATGAGCGCTCAGCAGCTTTCGCGACTGCCACAATTGGTTGATCAATTCATTAGGACGTCTCAACTAGATGATTGTCCCTTCCGCTGCTGGGCTATTTGGAACGATGTGAAGACGGATGATCCTCACATCGTGCCTGTTTTTATCACTAAGCGTCAGGGGAAAAACAGTCTATATATTTTCGATTCGCTTGGTCATTGTTTATTTTCGAGAGATCCTTCTTTGAAAAGAATGAGTTTTGCTTTGCACAATTTGATCGTTAATTTTGATGGTCAGCAGGCTCCACCAGCGCAGCCTTTAGTGATAAATAGTTGTAAGTTGCAAAGGCAATTTAGCAAGGTGGGGTGTGCGACTTCAACCATACTTGATCTGAAGCATTTGTATGAACGCCACATTGGGAATTTTCTGCATATTGACGATTTTTATCGAGCTCAAATGAATGAATTTGAGCCAAGTTTAACGAAGTTAGGGTCTAAGTTCGTTCCGGTTGTGGAGTTATATAATCTTCCTCCAGAGATGATGCAGTCGGCTCAATCTGAAAAATTATTGGAACATTTTCGAGATAACCCTCCTTCACTCTCATCGGATAGCTCACCTGTCGTTGAACGTTATACATCATCCGGAGAAGTAAAAAGAGAGGTTCAAGATTTATCCAGATTTGCTCAGACCGTCTCGTTAAAGAAGCGCGTTGGACCGAATTTTCACTCGCGCAATTACTATGTGGAGCAGAAGCGGCTTTCAGAAGTTGTTGATCTGCTAACCAGATTTTATGATCGATCGCCACCTCTTACCCCTGCGGGTGATGGGTTGCGAATAAGAGTGACTGATATGGATTGTTCTTTACTGAGGCTACAAGAAATTGGTCAAAAAATCCTATTTAAACAGGATCAATAATGATTGTAGCAGTTCAGATACCCCCCCACAAAGGAGGGGTATGTCGACTGTTACTTTTTTTCTAAACAAGCTGGGAAAAGAAGGTTTTCGCCGGAACAATGACCGGAGTGTTAAAAGAAAAGCAATCTCTATCGACGTAAGGTACGTCAAAGCCGATTTGAAATGCGTGCGGAACTTTGAGCTTTTCTTGATAATAGTAAAGCCAGCGAGAAATTCCTCTCTCACCGGATGCTTTGGCTTCGACAATAAACCAGGGTTTTCGATCTTTTGTGATGAGAAAATCGACCTCTCGCTTTTCTTTATCACGGAGATAATAAAGGCCGTATTCACCAAATCCGCAGTCGGTCCAGAATTGAACGGCTTTTAAGAGATGTGAAGCTGTGAAATTTTCAAGGCGTGCCCCTTGATCATCAATTAAGGCCCAATTCCAAAGGTAGATTTTAGGCTCTTTAATTAAAGAACGGTTGAGATTTTTCGACCACGGCTGGATGGTAAAACAAAAATACAAATTTTTTAACAGCTCAATCCATCTCTGCAGTGTGGGGGAAGAAACCTTAATTTTTGTGGCTAACGTCGAATAGTTAAGCGCATGAGAGGCTTCTTCTTGCAAAATCTCAGCAAGAAGCTGAATTTGGCTGATTTCTTGAATGCGGCTCAAATCTCGAAGATCTTCTCGAAACAGTTGTTCGATGCGAAGCCGTTTCCAATGATTGAAAAATGATTTGTTTCGCTTCAGATAGGGCTCAGGAAATCCGCCATATGTTAAAAGAGCTTCATAATCGGCAGGTTTGATTTCTCGCGGCTGCTGAATTTCCTGCTTGGGCAAACTGCAATCTGCAATTTCTCTTATCGAAAGAGGATGGATCCGATAGAGAAAATAACGGCCCATTAAGCTATCTCCTCCTCGTTTGTAAATGTCGAGGCGGGCGCTGCCTGTTACCAGGATTCGGCATTTTTTCTCATACGTGTCGAAAAAACCCTTCAAAAATCGTTTCCAATTCCGATATTTATGAATTTCATCTAAAACAAGTATGGGAAGAGCTTTTCGGATCTCTTCGAGTTTTGTAATATTCGCTATGGCTTTGGGACCTTCGATGATGAGAGCTCGGTGATCTTCGTTGTCCCAGTTAAAGTAGTAATGGAAAGGGCTTTCGGAAGAGGTCTCAAGGCTGGTTGTTGTTTTTCCAACTTGCCGAGGGCCTGAAAGAAAAGCCATCTGTCGATGCTGGGCAAGGTGTTCTTCAAGGAGAATTTCATAGATTCGCTTCATATGACCAATTTAACATATATGTTAATTTGGTCGCGACCAATTTAACAAACACGTTAAAACGGTCTTATTTAAGTTGCTAAACGTTAATGTTTAAAGAATTTTTTTTTGTCTGTTTTTACGCAAATTGTTTAAGGGCAGGTGATTGATGAAGTTTGTCGTTTGTGAGGACAATCCGGCTCCTTGATCGTACGGATAGTGATTAAGCCAATTAAAATTAATAAGTTAAGTATAATGGATCAATTATTTGCGAATTTTGCGAACAATCTCAATCAGTCTCTCGATGCAGCTATCGATCTCTTCGCGGGTATTCATGCGGCTGATGGAAAAGCGCAGAGACGATCGAGCTCCCGCGCGATCGATCCCCATTTGGAGTAAAACACGCGACGGTTCCAGAGCTCCTGATGAGCAGGCCGACCCATGGCTGGCCGCCACACCTGCCATATCGAGGTGAATCAGAAGACTTTCTCCATCAATCCCACGGAAAGCAAGGTTAGTTGTATTCGCGATGCGAGGGCCCAATCCGTTGATTGAGATATCGGGAATTTCGCGCATTAGGCTGATCTCGAGATGATTACGAAGATCAAGCATGTGCTGTGTGATTTCGGTTTGTTTTTCTCGAAGAATTTGGAGCGCTTCCGCAAGACCCAGTATTCCTGCGAGGTTTTCTGTTCCGGCGCGTCTTTGAAACTCTTGCCCACCGCCAGTTAACAGGGGCGTTAATTTAAGAGAGGATCGCGCAATCACGCCGCCGATTCCCTTGGGAGCGTGAAATTTATGGCCGCTGAAGGCAATCGCGCTGACGCCCGGGGGCATCAACTGAGGTTCTTTGCCGATGAGGGCAACCGAGTCGAGAATGAGGGGAATTTCATGCGCTAGAGCAATTTCGGCAAATTTTTCAATATCGAGTTTGACGCCGGTTTCTCCATTGGCCGATGAGAGCACAATCGCACTGGTGTGGGGAAGGATGGCTTGTTCGAGCTGCTCAAAAAGAGGCGCTCCCCAGGAATTGACCGGCAAATAGGTGACAGCGATACCTGCATTTTCTAACGACTGGATGGTTCGGTATACAGCGGAATGTTCGATTGATGTGGTGATCAAATGTCCTTTGGGGCGGCTGCCAAAAAGTCCTCGGATCAATAAATTTAAACTTTCCGTGCCGCCGGAGGTGAAAATAAGTTCTTCCGGCTTCGCACCAAAAAAGGAAGCAATTGAGCGACGGGCAGCGTTAAGAGTGGATTTCGCTTGTTGGCCAAAATAGTGGATGCTCGAAGGGTTCGCAGGCGGACCGCTGAATTCGGTCAGCATGGCCTTAAACACTCGAGGATCGAGAGCGGTTGTCGCATTATTGTCTAGATAGAGTCGCGTCATGTTCGTCTGAAATTGCATCGGAGCTTGAATCTGTTGCTGATATTATCAGAACAGTAATGTTATCTCCGCTACCCATTTTTTTCGCACAGTCAATCATTTTTTTAGTGGCTTTTTCCGGCGACTGCGCATTTCTTAGGATCTTTTGTAATTCTTCTTTTGAAACCACATCGCTTAGGCCATCGGTGCAGAGAAGGTAGAGATCCCCGGGAATATGAGGGCAAAAAGAAATTTCAGGATTCGCGGGCCGGGACGTTCCGATCGCGCGAGTAATAATATTTTTGGGAGGTGTTGGGTGAGTAAACCGTTTTTTTAAAAGCCATCGTGCGAGCAGGGAATGGTCCCGCGTCAGCAGTTCCAAGCGATCATTGCGGAATCGGTAGATGCGGCTATCGCCGACGTGAGCGTAATAGACTCGTTGATTTGTCCATAAAAGACAGCATAGCGTTGTACCCATCCCTTGAAGGGGCTGGCTTTCACAGCCCATTTTGTACACCCAGCGATTGGCCAGCTCGATGGCAGTTCGGATTTCGTCATCTAAATCGATTATGTCTTGAAATTGGTTGGTTGTGTCGGAAAGCCGATGCATCGACTCGCATAAGATATTCAGAGCTTCCTTGGCCGCAATATCACCGGCGCGTCGTCCGCCGATTCCGTCGGCCAGAGCAAAAAAACCAAACTCAGGTTTTGCCGTCCAGACGTCCTGATTGGTCGGTCGATTCAATCCAATATCGGATAACCCACAGTAACGTAGGGCGGATGGCGTCATAAAACCTTATTACATTGGATCTGCTACATGCCCCAGCATGAGACAGGTCTTCGAGTTTTGGTCGATTAATAAAAATTCAAACGGTTGATCTGCGATAAATGAGACAACAACTTCATCCGCATGATTGCAGCATTTGCAATTCATGACTGCAGCGGTAGCTGCTGCAGCTTCCACTCCTTGTTCGTCAAGGGAGAAAAAGCACTTTTGAACAGTTTTGCTTAAGCACAAATCCATACGGCCGTCCATTTTCGAAAAATCTGCATGCGGTGAAAAAGCAGTTTGGATGCCAAGTTGTTTTAACCAATCTTGTAAATCGAAGCGCTGTTCGAATTGAAATTTCGGAATTTGCAGCCGAACCATGCGTGTTTCGCAAGAAGCGAGAATTTGATCAAGCTTTGCTACCGACATTTGAAAAGGAGCCTCAGAGTGTTTCGGAAGAATAAGAAGACAGCAGGGTTCAGCCTGTGTTGTTCTTTCTTTTTGAAATGGCAGGAAAACGGCTTGACAATCAGAATCTTCAAAGTATTTAAAATGTGCTAAATGATTCATCATTTTGACATCTTTCGTTTCGCCATGAGAGGTGGTAAACGGAGATAGCTCTGTGAGTTCCGTTTGAAAGCGATTGACCCAGCTCCCTTTGAAATAGAGAGCGTTGGCTAATACGAGTTTTGTTGTTGAATCGACGTCGCCGGGATTCAATAGATTTCTGATTTTCTGTTCAGTCTGCTCGGAAATCCAACCATTGATTCGCTCGATTGCAGGAAGTGAAAAGTCGATTGATTCAATCTCGGCTTCAAAATCCTTGCGCATCGATGAGATAAAAGTATCGAGGAGGGGAAAGTCAGTCTGCGCCCAAATTCCTTGTACGATGCTTAATTTGAAATCGGAGCCAAAGGAGGGGCAATGTACCAGGTTTTTTAAAAAGAGATGAAACGAATCTCCAACAAGATCTTGGGGTAAATATAGATGGAGTGCATCGCTCAGTTCGCAGGCCGTTTGGCCATCCGATCCTGCATAGACCATGGAAAGGCATGCGCTAGCCGACATCGGAGAAAAAAGCCAGTTAGTGTCGGAAGAACAATATTTGGCTGCATCGATTGCTAAAGCTCGACTGCTTTGAGGAAAGGTGTCGTCAGCAGAGGCTGCAGAACTAAAAACGGGCAAGATAAGCAAGAATAAGAAGATCTTTTTTCGGAGCATGGTTAGGTTCCTAGAAAATAGAGGTTTGCGATACTCAGTGTGTTAAAGGTTGCATGCAAAATCATTGGTGCGAATAACGATCCCTGACGTTCATAAACAAAACCCAAAAAATAGGACAGAATGAAGAGGGAACCGATGATGGGAATATTTCCTAAGCCTTGTTCTTTGGAAAAGTGAAAAAGAGAAAAAGTGGCTGATGAAAGCGTAATAGCGATCGGGGCGTTAAAATATCTTCGTAGATAGCTTTGAAGAAAACCGCGAAAGAGCCACTCTTCGATTAACGGCGCAAAAATAATGATGGAAAATGTGGCCAGAAAAAAATAAAGGGGCTTTCCAAAAGTTGTTTTAAGAAAGAGAATAACCAGCTGATCGGGGAGCTGCAGAGTGTGAAAGATAAGATAAAGTATGATTTCCAGTATTTGACCGATACAAATGACAAGCGGAAATGAAACGATACATGCGGTGAGTGCAATGAGTGCATCGCTTTTTAGATCTCTTTTCTCTGAGCTACGCCAAATTGATTGTGATATGGGCCGGTATATTATTTGGGCATAGATGATAAAGGCGCCAAGAGTTGCTGCGCCTGACAAGCAGTTTACCCATGTCGCTAGCTCAATCGAGTTGTTTAATCCTGTTTTTATTAACAGTTTAGAAAACAAAGGAGGGGTGAAAAGCGAGACGATAAAATAGATTAAAAATGCGCCTAAGACGAGCAAGAATGTTGGCCGGGCGATAGGTTGTTTCACGCCCTGACAGCCGATGAAAAAGCCCCTGCGGATAGCAATCCAGAGGAGGATAACGGCAGCAGCGGCAGAAAAAAAAGCCGCTGCAACCTCAGAGCCAAAAGAGGTCATCGGCTCTTCGCTAAATGGATATATTCGCTAACTCGGCGAGAAATTTCTTCAACGAGTTGCGCGTGAGCGATTCCCATCGGAGATTTGCAATATTCTTCGCTACCCCAGACAGTCCTGGAATAATCGATTGGTATATCGCTTTTTGGGATAAAATAAGAATCTCGAATCATTTCTTGTAATACAATTTGAGGAGCCGCATTTCTTAAATCGACAATTCTTAGTCGAACGCCCATTTTTAGGTGAACCGAGGTTTCAAAAGGCACAGCGACTGTCTTTTTATTGTTCTTTGACACAGGAATATTTTCATGTTCCGTTAGCTCAAGAAAAACGACGAATTCATTATTGGGAAATTCGCGCTTCATCCACGAAAGATCCGGACTAAAAGGATTTTCCGTATAAGCGGCGTCATCTTTTCGGACGACAAATATCGATTTTCCTTCGGAGATGCGACTAATAAAAAGTGTCGTGAGTTCTTCGGAAATACTCCAAGGCATATCGAAAGAGGTGGCGTCGATTACGGAAGCGACGGTAACAACGGGTTTGGCTCGGCCATCTTCATGGAATCGCGTGAGATCATTTCCACTTTTGCTGCATGCTATCAAAGCAAGCGAAAAGACGAGGGCAATCAAATAGCGCATTAAAATCCTCATTCATTGAATTCAAGTCATTGCGAAACTCTAGCAGAAGGTGATTTTTTGTACCACATGAGGTATTCCGCAGCCATTTCCATTGTCATAAGAATAGAAAATTGTGGTTCATCCGACAAATGCGTACCTGTCCATGAGGTGCATGGATTGAAACTCAAGAAAATTCAAAAGTTGGCCACAAGCGCCAAAAAACATGATTTGAGGGATATGCGTGATGTGCATGATAAAAAAATCGACGTCTCAAAACGGAATTGGCTTCTCAGTGCTCTGTTCTTCAGTTTTGAATTCTAATACATTCTGTTTCATAGCAATCAGCAAGGCGTTTTTGTGGATTCGCTCTTGAAAGCCAGGGCCAATCTCTTTCATTACTTCAAAACAGCAGCCCAAAATAGTCCTAATGAGCTCGAAATATGGTAAAACGGCTTTCTCTTCCTTCATCATGCATATCACGCATATCCTCTAGATCAAGTTTCTGTCGATCTTATTTTAAATGAAATAAATCTGCGACGCGCGGGGGCTCCGAAGGGGATCCGCGTAGCAGTCCAAGGTTGAGCGAGGCAAAGAAGAAACGCAGAGCAGCCGCAAAGAGCAGTGCTTCGCACGGCGAGCACGCGATAGCGAGCTAAAATAGCGAAAAAATAAAAGTTA
>CAISYW010000083.1 GCA_903889795.1 uncultured Chlamydiae bacterium
GAGGAAAAAAGATATTGGGAGGTTAGCAACCAACCGACGACCCATGCAGGAAATTCTCCCATCGTAATATATGAATAAGAGTAGGATCCGCCTGAAACGGGAATCAGGGCTGAAAGTTCCGCATAGCATAGTCCTGCAAACAGGCAAACAATGGCGGCAATGAAAAAAGAGGCTGTAATAGCGGGACCGGCATGCATCGCTGCGGCTTGGCCCGTAATGGCGAAAATACCTGCACCGATGATGGCACCAATGCCGATGCTCGTTAAATTGATTGCTCCGAGGTGTTTTTTTAGTTCATGGCGGCCATCTTCTGTCTCGCCAGTGGGGGCGTTCATGGATTTTTTAACAAATAATCCATTAATTTTCATATAGGAGTTCCTTTATAAAATTCTGAAAGGCTATAAAATTAACGGTTTTTTAATTATATTTAAAACCTTAATTTCCGATATGGAAGAATTCTTTGACGATGAGAAGCGTGCCGCTGGCGAACATTTGAACGCCGATCAGGCAAACGAGCATACCTCCCAGACGCTCAATAGCTGTTAAGCCTTTCTCGCCGAGAAGTTTTTTGATGTAAGATCCAAGAAGAATGATGATGAGAGACGGAACCCAAGCGGCAAAGGCCGCCGCGCCGACAAGCCAGGGGTTGCCGGTTTCGTGTGCATATAGCATGACTGTTGCAATGGCTCCGGGTCCGGTAATGATGGGAATGGCCAGGGGAATGATGACGGGTTCCTCGGTTAGCGTTTCTTCCGAACTTTTTTTATGAGGAAAGACCATTGTCAGGGAGATCAGGAAAAGGAGAATGCCTCCCGCCATGCCGATGATCGGTCGAGATATGCCGAGGATGTTGAGGAGTTTGTCGCCGCAGAAGGTAAAGAGCAATAGAATCACCAGCGCGATAGAGAGCTCGCGGCAGATAATCTTTATTTGCCGCATATGATCGAATCGCGCAAGAAGGGCGAGAAATAAAGGGATTTGGCCCGTCGCGTTGAGAACTAGGAAAATGGCGACCGAAATAGTGAAAAAGGAAGTTTCTGGACCAATGTTCATTGTAAGCCTCAAAATCCAATTAGTCTGAATATTTGATTACTGATAACGTTTTTTTTACATTATTGGACATTTGAGTTTTACGCAAGATTCTCCAGGGATTTAATAAACCATCAGATCTTTTTTGAATCGAGACCGGACGGGCCTTGTTCTGATCAAAGAAATGGAATAAAGTTTTCTGCAATTCATTGATGTATTTCATATAGATCATTATCGGTCGCATCGAGTAAATTTTCTTTGCAAATTGTTGAAGGATCAAAACATGTCGAACCTTTTCAATGAAGTTCGAATCAATAAGCTTGTTCTCAAAAATCGTTTCATTATGTCTGCGGCGATTGGTCTGCGTGAAGCTGAGATGTTTGCTACTCTGGCTAAAGAAAATGTCGGGTTAATTATCTCGGGAGGTCTCGAGACAAATGAAATCGCAAATTTTGAAAAGATCGTTCGGGCTGTTCATGCTAACCATGGCAAGATTGCCTTGCAGTTAGTAACGTCAATCGGCGGAAGATTCGGTTTCGATGCTGATCCGATCGCTATTTCTGTTTTGCATAAAGATAACCCATTCTTCAATCCACTCGTTTCCTATTGCTCGCATCACGAGGCAACCGAAAAAGAGATTGAAACAATCATCGACTCATATGCGGAATCTGCGAGCATCGCCAAACGAATCGGCGCTGATGCAGTTGAGATTCATTCCGCGCATCAAAGTTTTCTGTCTCAGTTTTTGTCTCCTATTACCAATACAAGAACCGATCGCTGGGGCGGCTGCATTGAAAATCGCACGCGGATCCATCAAGAGATTCTCTCAGCTATCCGGGTAAAAGTCGGGGACTCTTTTCCCATTCTCATTAAAGTCGGCGTAGAAGACGCTCTGCCGGATGGATTGAAGTTCATCGATGGTCTGGAAATTGCATCTCGATTGGCCGTTGGCTACGATGCTCTCGAGATCAGCATGGGACTGCAGGATTTTAGTAAATTATATGCAACAGGTGATTGGAGCGGTACTTCCATGCAGAGGAAAAATAACTGCTACCGGAACTGGACAAGAGAGATCAAAAATCAAGTTTCGGTTCCTGTTATTATGACGGGTGGAATTCGCTCATTCGAATCGATCGAAGAGATGATGAATAACCATGAAGCGGATCTATTCGGTCTTTGTCGTCCATTGATTCGTGAACCGAATTTAATTTCCCGATGGAAAAAGAACGATCGTTGTCCGGCAAAATGCGTATCATGCAATCAATGCATCACCGAAATTTACATGAAAGGGAATTCTCTTGAATGTTTCCTTGAGCGCAAAATTAAACCTCAAGCAGGATGATTTGATTAAGACGCACTCTTTAACGCAGGAATGCAAGAGTGGCTCCGGTGCGCCTTTCCTTCCCTTTGTATCTCTGAAAAATATAAATGAGCCGTGTTGCAGGGCATAGCGATAAAGTCGACGCCGCAGGATTCTAATTTTTTTAGGCCATTGCAAATCGTTTTTTCCATGAGTTTGTGATCGATTGGGTGATCCACATAAAAGGGTGTCGGTAACGATCAGTCCAGGCAATTGTTGCAGCAGTCCCAAGTAGTGTTATTTATGGCGTTCCAGGAGGATCGGCTGCTTCCCATGCATGGGATTTATCATGGAATGCCAATCGCCCCTCCAGCTCCCGTCCTTCGGTTGGGCTCTAGCGACTAATTTTTAGATCTTTATGAGGGGGAAACACCCTCAAACTCCCCCAAATAAAGAAAAGTTTTTAAAAACCGGACCAGTTTCTCCTGATATACCTCCCCAAAACACCTCAAATAGGTCGTTTTGATGAGATTCAGGGGATTAATATGTACCATTATAGTTCCGAACCAAACAATCAATTTAGTTGACAAAATAATGAAATTTACTTATTATAATAACATCTTTAACTAAAGAGAGTTTATGGCATCAAGAGTAACTGGTTTTCAAATATTAGATCCTACAACTGCATTCACTCGAAACCAAACGGGGTTTCGAAGGTATTCGCATTATTTCCGGCACGCACTAACAGGCGCTGGAGGGGCAGTAGGAGGAGTTGTCCTTGGAAACCTAATCCCTGAAATGTCATTAATCAGCGGAGGCGCCGTATTTGGTGCAACTGGAACGCTAGCAATGATCGGAACCGCTGCAGCTGGTGGAGCAGTTTTAGGAATCATCGGAACCGCAATAGTCGTGATCGCAAGAAGATCGAGAAGAAATTCGGCTAGAGTCGCAAGAAGAAGCGCAACACTAGCAAGACCCAGGCCAATACGAAGAGTCGATCCAGCACTTGTCGCACTGGAAAGAAGAAAAGCGGAGAGAGCAAGAAGAATTGCGGTTATAGGCGGGGCAGCAGTAGCAGCCACCGGAGTACAAATGGCAGCAGGAGGAGCGGCAGCGGTTTTTGGATTAAGCGGCAGAGTACTAGCAGGAGGAGCTGTAGGTGTAGTGGCGGGCGTAGTAGCAGATACGATTGACGAAGCATCTATGAGCAATCCTGAGAATTTAGCTGGCGAAAAAGAACAGGCCCACACAGGTTTTGTCACAACGGTATTACGCAACGATCTTCTGAGCCTCGAAGAAGAAATACGGCCGGCTCAACAAGATGAATATCGAGCCATAACGGGCGAAGGAATGGAAAGATTTGCTCGCGCGTCGCTTCAAGATCTTATTCGATCACCTTCATCGCTTACCGAATCGAATACACCTGATTTTTTACATCCAATGCTCGATGTACTATCACAGCTTCAAGCCGTCTATAAAACTCTTTCGCCAAACGAAAAAATCAACTTTTCGCTGCACGCAGAACCATCTGCAACCATGTCCGAGCCTATGCGAGAGCTAGTCAGTGATGGACGAGATCTCGCAGGACAATTATTTACTGATTTCGCTCAAACTGTCGATTGGGGATTAATATCCAGATGCGCTGAAGAAAATTTTGGGTATTAGGGAGTGTACCGAAAAGATTCTTCTGTCGGTTTAAATGATGTTGCTTTCTGTTAAAACCAAAACATGAGCCTTTCCCAGTTGGTTATTTCGGGGCTCGATCACTCGCTTCCGCTTACGGACTACAATCTTCCTATCTACGCTTAATCAAGTTCGTTATCTCGCTAGTACCCAGTATAATGTGCGCATTAGAGATTCTCTGACATCTCGTAGACGTTGTTAATATGTACTACTTATTCGCTCTGAGAGCCAATGTGCAATTTCACTTCGGCCGGCGCGTTGGGCTGAGCTAATTGCCTGTCTCATAATATTGGCAGAAATACGCTGTCTGCAAAACAATTCCAACATATCCTGCCGACCTAATTCGGCCGCTTTTTTCAAAAGATGCTCAACGTATATCGCAGGAACCGGCTCCCCCTCGGGCAATAATAAATACACTATATTGAACGCCTGCATTTCCAAAGCAATTTTGATTGCCTCTCCTCGGGTGCCATCGCCAACTTGCTTTCCTGTTGATAATAATAGTTGAAGAAAATGAATCTGGTTATTTTTAACAGATTCTAAAATCGCCTTTGAAAAAGAATTCTCATCTATTTGCTTGCCATCTTCAACAAGCTTATGGAATGCAATCCGATTGCTGTGTGCCATCGCAGCGATCGCCGCTTTGCCTCGGTCGACGGGTAAAATTGGGCCGGTCTTCAAAAGCTGGCTGATAATCATACCATCATCGCCTGCCTGCGCGGCACTCACAACTGCTAGGCCTCGATCTTTTGGCGGCAGCGTCCCTTGGCTCAGCAAACATTGCAGTTCAACTATATTTAACGCGCTCGAAGCTTGAATGACTTTTGATGTTTGACTCTCCAGTTGTGAAGGAATCTGGTAAAATTTCATCCGTTCTAAATAATTTGTGAGAGCTTCTCCATCGATACGAGTCGCAATAAAACCGCAAACCTCAGGACATTCAACAAAACGGTCAGAATTCTCGCGGATCATTTTTAATATACAGTCTCTATGAAAAACATGACGGCTATGACCTAGCAGCGGGCGGCCATCATTTAGGCTGGATCGACACCTGAAACAACTTCCATCTTGCGATGGCATGGTTACAAAACTTGCCACAAACGCACCCTTAAAAGTTAAGGAAAAACGAAAATTGGAAGAAGATTAACACAGCTGCTGCGATTTACAGAACCGTTTTTCATCGATCGAGAGCGGCTGTTGAAGAAGCCTAATATATTAACCCGAGGGGTAAATACAGAAAGAACCTGAAAAATCGGTTTTTGGGCAACTCCATGCTCAACCCCCGATTTTTCAGACAGCTTGTGTATATCTTGACTGCGCACAGTCAATTAACAAATTACACAAACAGAACTAGAATTCCTTCTTTCAGCTGCTTGGCGTTTTTTGATAAGCCTTGCAACTTCCTCAAGGTAAATAGCTGGAACGATCTGTTTTTTGGTCATTAATTGCTCAATGATTTGATCTCTATTAAGGGTGCGGTTTTTGGTTGCACGAACAAGCAAATCGCCTACTAAATCCCTAGAAATAGGAATCTGTTGCATTATTAACGCCAGATCTTGATAATTTCCATCATCAACGAGTTTCGTAACAAAACTCCACAACATCTGTGATGTAAACAATAATTCACATCCCTCTATACGTAATTCTTCTATCTTTTCTTTTTTCATTATGTTGATTGGACAAAGCAATTCTAACAATTTTCGTCGCTTATCCAGATTACAATTAGTACTTTTAAAGCCTTCAATCAGGATATTTCCGCGAAGCTCTGAAGTGACAAGATCTTGAAACGTAGATAACTTCGATACTGGTGGTTCATGAGGCCCTTCTTTGCGAAGTTTATTTATCTCATCGAAAAAAACCGTTAGGTGATCCATTTGTCCCTCCCGGGCATATTCGAGCAAAGCGAGCTCTCTTTTTTGGGATAAGTTTTTCTCAACTTCAGGGACTAACTTTGCTTTTCGAATTTCTTCTGCAGAGCGGGGATCAGCCTTTTTCACAGGCGTAGATTTTGATCGAGGTTGCAATTGACCAGAACTTTTTGGAATAGGAACAGGCAACGGATCAGTAGATACCCGCATCTGATTAACATCACTGTCCGTACGCGGGGAGACTTTAAAAGGAGAAGGATTCTCACCAGGACCACGTGTTGTACAAACAGTAGACCGTACAGGAACAACCAAGTGAGGAGGTGATCCGAAAGCCTGCTGTGCAGATTGTTCTTTGATCAAAGAGTCCCTCGGGCTTCTGTTCTTAACATTAAAAACAGCTACTCCATTAGGCGCTACATATTCGCACTCCTCTTGAGCTTCATCGGCCAGTAGCAATTGTCTGCCGGAAGATCTGCGAAGAGGCCCCCCGTTATCTGACTGAGTTGACGGCGATGTAGAAAAAGGACGAAGAGGTAGGTGCCTTGATCGCACGCTCTCTACCGCCTTTGCAGTTTGATCTTGTGGATTACGTTTTGAAGCAGACTGAGAGAGCGAAGCTTTAAACGTACCTACGCCATCAATTTTTTCTTTAATTGACATGATAATATCCTTTTTTTAATTTTTAAACTAAATACTATAATTAGTTATAGTCTAGTTTTAAATTTAACACAACAAAATAGAATAACATAAATACCATAGACAATGAATAAATCATACAAAATAAACGACATAAATTAATTATCAACAATAGTCGGCTTGTTTAAATTAATTTCTATATGTTTTTTTGTGGGATATGGGCTCGGTAATTATTGGACTGTCCAAGATGGCTTTGTTTATTATGGACATAGTGGCGGTATTCCTGGAGATCTTACTGAAGTGTTTATTCTATCATATGCTGCTGTAGGTCTGATATGACTTTTCGCTATTGAATATATTCTCAACATGCGAGACCAATCATGAAAGCGATTATTATCGGGGCGTCATCGGGAATGGGTCGCGAGCTTGCGAAAATCTTGGCTCACGATGGCTATGAAATTGGCGTCGTTGCGCGACGTCAAGATCTTCTGGCCTCCTTACAAAAGGAAATTCATTCGCCGATTTTCATTAAACAGGCAGATATCTCTTATCCAGAAGAAGCGGTGGCATTTGTAGAAGCTCTCATTCAGGAAATGGGTGGAGTGGACCTGGCCATTTTGAGTTCCGGTGTTGGATTCCCTAATCCTGAGTTCGATTGGAATAAAGACAGGGAGACGATTGAAGTGAATGTCTTGGGTTTCTGTGCCATGGCAAATGTTTTCATGAACCATTTTCTATCGCAAGGACGTGGTCATTTAGTGGGTATTTCTTCTATTGCTGCCTTACGAGGCGGCAGTGGGTGTTATGGCGCATCCAAAGCGTTTGTTTCGAATTATCTAGAGAGCCTTAGGCATCAAATGACCAAGGAACAAAGAGACATTACGATTACTGATATCCAGCCTGGCTTTGTCGATACTGCGATGGGGAAAGGCGCCACATTTTGGGTAACTCCCGTCGAGGAAGCGGCTAAAATGATTGTACAAGCGATTCAAAAGAAAAAGACTCATGCATACATTTCTCATCGATGGAGGCTTATTGCATGGCTTTTGAAATGGATGCCTGATTTTTTGTATGATCGTTTTTTTTAATGGTTGCTTATGAATATCGCAAATTTTGTTCACTCTGATTTAAATAACTTTCTCATAATGGCATTGGCTTTGTGGCCAGAAGAGACCGATGATGAATTGGTTAAACTATTTTAATGAGTAATTTCATCCTCTGAACCTATCCAAGTAAAAGTTTTCAGTCGATTTTTAGGGCTTTTTGAGCAAATTTTCGATTCTAGTGGCAGGGACCATATACGAAATGGATATGATAATACGGTAAGCGGCGATAGCTGCAATGCCTCCAAAAGCTTCTTCAAATTGTTAGTTAAAATATTAAGTTTAATTGACTTAATCACTAATCGTACGATCTAATCCTCAGTCATGTTTTTGAAATTCTTCATTTTGATCGCTGCCGCTATTAACGACCCCGCAGATGATTTCATCGACTCTCATGCCAGCGAGCAATGTCTTCCTTCATCGCTCATTGAAGGCAAAGTCAGCGCCATTACTGGAAAAGTTTATTCTTACGATGAGGATTACGTCATAGCGGGCCAAGAGCCGATCCGCATTAACCGCGTTTGCCGCGAAGGCGTATCGCTTTTGATGCCGCAACTCACGGCGACTTATGAAAGGGGCTATTTTTGCAAGATCGTCGAGCCCAACGGCGTCTCATATGAATATAAAAAAGGAGCGAAGTTTAAAATCGGCGTTGAGATTTGGACTCGTTACGAGTTCTATCATCCAACGAAGAAGGGCCGCAATAATGCCTCCAGCGGCAGAATATCGGGGCGCAGCAACCATAAAAATTCCTATATCGCGCTCGATTCCAAAGAAAAATTTTTCGATTATCACGCACCGGATGGCGCTGTGCGCCATTTTAAAAAAACCCGGCTGGGAAACTACTTCCGCCTTCTCTCGGAAAGGCTGTCTAACGGCAACCGGATTTTCTATGACTACTCTCAAGATATCGAAGAGCGGCATAAGGGCTATATTACTATTCAGAATGGTCATCTGATCCGCATCCGGACAACTGACCCATCGGGCCAAATCACCTACGCAATCGCAGACTTTCACTATTCCGATTCTTATCTCCTCGATAGCGTCACGGGCAGCGATGGTCGAACCCTAAGCTATCAGGATTTCAATGTGATCAACAGCCCCGATCTGCCTGAGCAGCGGCTCTCTTATCAGAGAGGCTTGTCCCGAATCGATCTTCCGTTGAACCGCTATCTCGGATTCGGTTTCTATGAACATGATTCGGAAATCGTAGCCGGCCAAAAAGTCGAAATGAAAGACATTTCCTACGACTACGAATACTACGATATGAACGAAGACGGAGAGCGGTCTATCAAACATTACTTTTCCCCCGATCCTCGGAGGGACAGGATCAAGACCATTTACGCTCCTGTGGGTTCGGATGCATCGCCGATGAACACCTCCTCAATCATTTATTTTCTGAGCGATAATCCTTCTTATCCTAAGTTCACGGGTGTTTACGACATCGACATGAATTGTACATATTACTATTGGGACGTAGATGGCTGCCTGACCAATGTTCAAAAAACAGCTCCGGATCGAAAGCACTTCAATTCTGAGCGCTTCACTTGGGGGGAAAAGGGCTGGCTTTCATGCAAGAGCTTTTTCGATGAAAATGATCGTCCTCTCACTGTGCGCCACTTCCTTTACGACAAATTCGGCAATATCACCTACGAAATGTTTTTTGGAAACCTCTCCGGCTGCGGTCCGCCGCCAATCTTGACCAATAAAGGCGGCATCGTACCCAATTGCTGCGAGCAAGCGACGAAAATCTATTCCTACAATGCCGATCATCTGGTCATCCGCGAACAGGAAGATAATGGCAGAGTCACCCGTACTCAATATCTGCCGGGAACCGATCTGGTTTCGGCGCAATTCATTGGCCTTGGCGATCAGATCAAAATCCGCCATTTTTTCGAATACAATAGTCAAAACATCCTAATACGTAAAATCGTCGATGACGGGATCACTTTTGATAAAAACGATCTGACCTCTGTTCACACACGCAAAATTTGCGCCATTACTCCCAAACCCGACGCCCCCTATGCCGGGATGCCATGGATCATCGAAGAAAAATATTGGAATGGCCAATGCGAGGCTCTTCTCAAAAAGATTGTTCTGACTTATACGAACGGCGCTCGCATCGCTCAAAAAGAGATCGATGATGCCGATGGAACCTTTTGCTACCGGCTGCAGTTTACCTACGATGAAAAAGGCCGTTTACTCACTCAAACGAACGCTCTCGGTCAAGTAGAAACCCATCACTATGACGCCGTCGGAAACGAAATCGAAACGCGTGAATTTTCAGGAAGAAAGACGATCCGGCGTACATTCGACCAAGCCGATCGGCTCACTGCTTTGGAAGAGATCGGCGACGACAGCGTTTATATCTCCACACATTATTCCTATAACCACAAAAATCGCAAAGTCCTTGAAGAGAGCTCGCTCGGAAGATCCCTTCGCTATTCCTATGACAGCTTCAGCAATTCCACATCAATCACAGACGGTGATTATACCACACGCTATCGAACCGACTGTGCAGGACGGATCGTCGAGGAGATCAATCCTGACGGCGGTGTGACGCACACCAGCTACAACGCCACACATCATCCGGTTCGCATCGAGCATCCCGATGGAAGCGTTGAAACTTCCATCTACAATCTCGATGGGACGCTCAAAAAAGAGAGTGATGCCGATGGCGTCGAGACTGAACATGCGTACGATTTTCTCGGACGCGAAATAGGCCGGACCATCTCCTTTCATGGCGAAATCCTATCCAAAGAAACCAGCGAATATGATGCCTTTCATCTCATTGCCAAGATCGATGCTGAAGGGAATCAATCTAAATATTCGTATGATGGAGCCGGCCGTCTCATTGCTGAGGTTTTCGGTCAGGAAAAAGTGGAATATTCCTACGATACGCTCGGCCGGCAATCCGTTGTCAAAAAGGGAGATCTTCGCACAATCACCAAGTACGATCCGCTCGATCGCGTGATCGAGGAGCAAAATGTCAATAGCGCCGACATCGTTTTGACTCGTGTGGCTTATGAGTACGATAGCGGGGGTAATCGCATCGCGTTCATTCGCCAGATCGACGGGCAGCCATCCATTGAAAAATATACCTATGATTCCCAAAACCGGCTCATCGAAACAATTGATGCGCTAGGCCATCGAACACAAACCGAATACGCTCCGGATCGTTTTCAAAAAACCACAACCGCCCCCAACGGTTTACAAACGATTTTGACTTATAACGGCAATCAAACGCTGCAAGAGGTCGAGATTCAAAATAGCGCCGGCAAAATCCTGTCGATCGAAAAGCATGAGAGGGATTTCAGAGGCAATCTGAACCAACTGACCTCAACGATCTTCGATCCTCCGCGTACAATTGTCACCCGATGGAGCTATGATGCGATGGGCCGTGTCACAGAGTTAGCGGAGGCAGCCGGCACGCCCGAAGAAAAAATCACTCGCCATTCCTACACCAAAACGGGTCTCAAATCGCAAACCAACAAAGCCGATGGCGTCTCTCTCTCCTATTCCTATACTCCATTGAAAACTCTCTCGTCGTTGACCTCGTCGGACGGAACCA
>CAISYW010000084.1 GCA_903889795.1 uncultured Chlamydiae bacterium
AGTTAATTCTAAACTTGTCGCAGTGTAATCGAACACTACAATGAACTATACCTAACAAACTAAGAGAGCCCGCACCCCCCAAAATTCCAAAAGTAAGTCCTAACGCCAGTGCTGAGAGTCCTACGGGAGGACAGAATATCATTGCAGTTGCTATACCTGCAACTGCTCCAGCGGTAATAAAAACACTAGCAGCCACACCAATGGCCATATCCCTCTTATGAAGAGTTGAATTTGTTAGAGCTCTAGTGGTGGTGGCTATTCTTGAATTTATAATGCTATCAGTTAATTTTGTATCAAACGTCATATATATCTCCGGTATGTGTTCTTTTGTTATTATAATGGTATCAATAAGTTGATTATAATGCAACAAATTCTTTTAAAATATTTTTTTTCAATTTTAGTAACTAATGTAATTTGTTGTTAATTAATGTGTTGTAATGTTTATTGGTTGATGAGTTTGTGGTTCTGTGTTTATGGTGTTAACAATAAATGCGTTAGCTAAATTCAGGTTTCTGGATTTCAAAAAGAGTGATTAAAGAGGGTCTTTTTCATTATTAAATTTGTAAACAATTCATATTCTGTGCTCTCGGTTTTTGGTGGGCTTTAAATTATTTATAAAGAACATGATATGTCAGCATCGATGAAGGAAAGATCCCCGGGATTGAATTGGAAGGCAGAACGTGATAAAAGATATCTCTGATATATCAAACGGGACTGATGAAGATCATCATTGCCGCCGGAGGCAGCGGAGGTCATTTGCTGCCGGCGCAACAATTGGCTCTAGAGCTGCAACCTGGGGCTGAGATTGTTTTTGCAGGACATCGATTGGCATCATCGCCTTTTTTTCGACGCGACCTTTTTTCTTTTCGATCGATTCCGGCAGCCCCATTAAAACGATCGCTCGGGGGTTTGTTCGAATTTTTCAAAGCGATGGTTCTCGGGCTTTATGAAAGCATCCGGCTCATCAAAACGTTTCAGCCCGATGTCGTGGTGGGTTTCGGAAGTTTTCATGCATTTCCTCTTCTGTTAGCTGCTTTTTTGATGCGCCGGAAAATCGTTCTTTTTGAGGCGAATTGTCTTTTGGGCAAGGTCAATCGACTCTTCGCCTTTGATGCTAAAATTGTCGCTGCCCAGTTTTTGTTAAAAAACAATCCTCGCAATGTATCCTATGTACCTCTGCTTCCCTGGAGCCGACAATCGATTTTGATGGAAAAGAACAGGGCAAGAGAAGAGCTGGGGCTCGATCGGGAGCGGTTGACATTTTTGGTTTTCGGCGGATCGCAGGGCGCCGCTTTTTTGAATCGATCTATTCCCGCTTGCTTGCCGGCAAATGCCCAGGCGATTCATCTCGCAGGGAATGACGAGGCTGCGAGCGAGGTGGCTGAACGATATCGACAGGCAGGTGTTTTGGCTGTTGTGAAAGGATTTGAATCAAATATGCCGAGCCTTTATGCCGCCGCAGATTTTGTCATCTGCCGAAGCGGTGCGGGGACGGTGGCTGAACTGATTCGTTATTCATTGCCGGCATTATTGATTCCTTTTCCCTTTGCGACAGATGATCATCAGAGAATGAACGCCGAATTTTTGGCGAAAAATATTCGCGGAGCCGCAATGCTTTTGGAAAAAACGGCGAGTCCCCGATTGATCGCTGGGGCAATAGAGCAAATG
>CAISYW010000085.1 GCA_903889795.1 uncultured Chlamydiae bacterium
TATAAAAATATCGTATCAGAGCAATATCCATTTCACTATATTGAGATTTATGACTCGATTTGATCCACAGCTCACAATCTTGAAACCGAAAACTGACGCTCCGTGCAGCGTTGCTCTATTTCTTTCGTCCGTCAAGGCGGGATTTCCCTCGCCTGCCGACGATTATATGGAGCAGAAACTCGATCTCAATGAGCACCTCATTCAACATCCGGCAGCGACCTTTTTTGTCCGAGTGAATGGCGAATCGATGAAGGGAGCCGATATCCATCAGGGAGATATACTCGTCGTCGATCGATCGTTAGAAGCGACAAACGGCCGCATCGTCATCGCGGTGATCAATGGCGAATTTACCGTGAAGCGGCTCAGAATCGAAAACGGCTCCATTCAACTCGAAGCGGAACATCCCGGCTATCCACCCATTCGCATCCAGAGCGGCTGGGATTTTCAGGTTTGGGGCATCGTGACCTACATTATTCATCAAGCCGTTTAACTATGTTTGCTCTCGTCGACTGCAACAATTTTTATGCCTCCTGCGAAGAAGTTTTCAATCCATCGTTATCGCAGTTCCCTCTCATCATTTTGTCGAACAATGACGGCTGCATCATCGCGCGGTCAAAAAAAGCAAAAGAGCTGGGAATCCCGATGGGCGGTCCGGCTTATATGTATAAAGACCGCGTGGAAAGAGGCGAGATCCGCATGCTCTCTTCCAACTTCACCCTTTATGCCGACATGTCGCAACGCGTCATGCAGACGCTGGAAAGCTACGCCCCTCGCATGGAGATCTATTCCATCGATGAAGCCTTTTTCGAATTGGAAGAGCTTTCGGAAGAAGAGCTCCGCAATGAGGCTTGCCGAATGCGTGAAAAAGTAAAAAAATGGACCGGTATCCCGGTATCCATTGGCATCGGCCCGACCAAAACGATCGCAAAAATGGCCAACGAGCTGGCAAAAAAACGATCTGAGCTTGGCGGCGTCAGCATCCTCATCTCGAAAACCGCGATCCGAGCGCAGCTTGAAGTAACAGAACCCGAAGAGATCTGGGGAATTGGCCACGCTTTGGCAGAGCGGCTGAAAGCCAACAGGATCTATACAGCCGCACAGCTCATCGATTGCGATGATTCGTTCATAAAAAAATTATTAGGCGTCGTGGGCTACCGCACCGTCCTCGAGCTCAGAGCTGTACCATGTTTTTCTTGCAGCCAGCCAATTGAAAAACGAAAATCGATTATCTGTTCCCGCTCATTCAAAAAACCGATCACAAACTCTTCTGATCTTGAAAACGTAATTGCGACTTTTGTGAGTCGCGCTGCGGAAAAACTACGCAGCCAGCAGAGCCGTGCGAAATTCATCTCCATCGTCATCGCACCAAGCCCCTTCATACAGCCTTATGAGGGGCGCTCCTGCCACATTGATCTTCCAAACCCCACAGCATACACCCCCGAATTAATCCGTTTGGCCAAAGAAGGGCTCAAGCGCATTTACCGCCCTCAATTTGCCTACAAAAAGGCCGGCGTGCTGCTCGGTGACTTTTGTGATGGATCAGTTGAGCAGATGGACTGGATCACGCCCCCTACGGATACCCCTAAAAAAAGAAACTTAATGCGCACGATCGATCGGATCAACCGGCGGTATGATAAAACCGCCGTCCAATTCGCCGCGGAAGGCTTGGATAATCATTTGAGAAGCTCTCAAACGCAAGTCTCCCCGAGGTTCACGACCTCCTGGAAAGATCTTTTAACGGTATCGTGAATTATTAACCCGCTGGCAATGCTAAATAATCGTGAACAAGAATCCTTGTTACTACATATCCTAAAGCTTCTAGCTTGTGTATTGAGTTAAGTATTTTTTGTCTTATGCTTGGTGGTGCAGTTTCCCAACTATAACCGCCCTGCAGTTCAATAACGATTACCGGTTTATTGTTCCGAATCGTATCGACCATTCCATCTAAGACCTGCTCTTCAGATCTCTCCACATCGATTTTTATAAAGGACACATTTTTGAAATTGAAACTATCTAACGTTCTCATTTCAACGACATCTCCTCCATGGCCAATACCCGTGCCGCCTTCATTTCCAAAATATGTTTCTTTGTCCATTTCAATAACTTGTTGTTGATCGCCAATTGCTATACGATGACAAATAACATTTGAAACGCCATTCAATTGGCAGTTATTTTTAAGCTCTCGAAAAATTTTTCGCTGCGGCTCAAATGCATGTACGGTTCCAGCGTCTCCCGCAGCTTTTGCCATCGCTATTGTAAATGTGCCGATGTGCGCTCCTATATCAAGAACGACTGTGCCAGGTTTAACATACTTATAAATTTTCGTAAGAACATGAGGTTCCCAAACCTGTTTAGATCTTAAAACATTTTTAATGGTATCATTTCTATAGGGTTCAATGTAAAATTTTCCTTGATTCGGTATATCACAAATTATGTACTCTTCTTTTGGGAAAGAGGTTAGGTATTGCTCTAATTCTTGCGGGTCATCAACGCAATTAGCGTTTATAGACGAAATGGCTAACAAAAAACAAAACAGGGGCTTTAGTGAAACGTTAAACAAACGCATAAACATACATGACCTCCTTAAAAAGGGATCTTAAATTAATTTTTCTACCCCTTCATAGCAAGATTTTTTTGACACCATAGAGATCAATTGACGATTTCAGATCCTATCGGATCTTTGATGTTGGGCCAAATTCTCGCTTAATTTATATTACCGGGGTACTAAATCCCAATCTACCCAACCTGATTTCAAATGAGCTCTAAACGCCCCTTGACCGCCTGGATGATCGCCATGATGAATGTGGCGGCCATCTGCAACATTAAAAATTTTCCGGTAATGGCTGAATATGGCCTCGCCACAGTCTTCTTTTTGATTCTCTCATCAATCTGTTTTTTCATCCCCATTTCGATCGTCTCAGCTGAACTGGCGACGGGATGGCCTGATCGAGGCGTATATACATGGGTCAAGGAAGGATTGAGCCCCTCTCTGGGCTTTTTGGCAATCTGGCTTCAATGGATCGAAAACGTCATATGGTATCCAACAATCCTCTCATTCATTGCGGCTACCTTTGCTTACATCTTCATGCCTGAGCTCGCTACAAATAAAATCTATATATTGTGCATCATTTTAGGCACTTTCTGGACATTTACTTTCATCAATTTTCTCGGTATGCGCGTTGCCGGATGGATCAGCACAATTAGCGCACTTTTTGGAACGATTCTTCCCATCGTCCTGATTCTGTCGCTCGGTATCTTTTGGATATCCAAAGGGCTACCGTGCCAGATTAACTTCACGTTCAGCTCTCTCTTACCTAACTTGACATCATTCAACGAAATAGTGCTGCTGAGCGGCGTTATGTTCTCATTGACAGGTCTCGAAATGTCTGCGGTTCACGCCAAAGATGTCAAACACCCGAAAACGGATTACCCCAAAGCAATTTTTTTATCTGCGACTTTGATCATCTCTCTTTCAGCGTTGGGATCAGTCGCTGTCGCTACAGTCGTACCACACGAAAAGCTTGAACTCACATCAGGCGGTATGGAGGCATTTCGAGCATTGTTCGTAGCCTTTGACATGCCTTGGGCTGTACCCGTCATTGCCACAATCATTTCACTTGGAGCTATGGGAATGATGAATACCTGGATCGTCGGACCCAGCCGTGGTTTGCTTGCGACCGCTCAACATGGCGACTTTCCTCCGATACTTCAAAAGACCAATAAAAACGCAATGCCTGTAAACATCCTGATTCTACAAGCACTGATCGTCTCCATTTTATCGCTTGTTTTTCTCTTCATGCCAACGGTCAGCGCTTCATATTGGATTTTGATCGCTTTGGCCGCTGAGTTATATATGATCATGTATATTTTACTCTTTATTTCCGCCATCCGGCTACGCTATACCAAACCTCACGTGGAGCGCACCTATCGTGTTCCCTTCGGCAATCCAGGAATGTGGGTCGTTTCGTCTCTAGGGATTCTTGGAGCCTTATTTGCAACGATCATATCCTTTTTCCCTCCCAGTCAAATCCAAACGGGCAGTTTTGCAATCTTTGAATCCGTACTAATCGGCGGCTGCGTGATTTTTTGCGTTATTCCACTAATAATCTACCGTTTACGCAAGCCCGAATGGAAAATATCGAATACTGGTAGTAGTTCTTAGAGCAGCCACCAAGCGGCCAAAGAGAGATAGATTCCGATCGTGAGCATATCGGCGATCATGAGAACGACGGGACCTGCAGCTACTTTTGGATCGAGCTTCATTCGATAAAGAATGACCGGCAAAAGCGTTCCCAAAAAAGCAGAACAGAGAGCCGAAAGCAATATCCCCACTCCGATCATCAAAGAGGTCTCTACCCCTCCACCCCAGAGGAGAGAAATCGAACTCATGAGAAGACCCGAACTAATCGACAATAAGACGACCAATTGCCATTCATATATGCTCTTCTTCCACACCACCCTCCAACTGAACCGCGGACGGCGAAGAAGCTGCAAACTCTGCGCCATCGATTGCATGGAAGTCGATTCGCTCAGAGTCAGAACCAGGGGAACGAAAAATGCCAAGATAAGAAATTCCGCCAAAACATGCTCATAAAAGCGAGAGATCAAAGCGCAGACAATTCCTGAAAAAACGTTACATAAAAGCCATGGCATTCTCAGGCTATAGTTCTTCAAAAGGGAAAGTTTTTTTCCATCTTCCAAAGTTAAGCCAATCATCTGAAAAACAGCAGCGCGGTTGTGCAAATCAACAAGATCGATTGCCTCTTTTGTCACCATTTGCACATCGACTGCACCGATCAGTTTGCCATCGAGATCCACGATTGGTAAAGCGAGCAGCGAATGTTGATCAAACAATTCTAAAGCTTCATGAAGCGTCTGGCTTACCTTCAATTTCGCCACCCAGCTTTGCATCACATCGGCAACTTTGCGATGGGGTTGGGAAAGAAGCAGCTGACGCGTCGAAACAACGCCTTTAAGGTGATGTTTGGCATCCACAACATAAAAATAGATGATTTTATGCTCAATTGGTTTTTGCCTGAGCTTTTCAAGAGCATCCGCGATTGTTGAGTCTTGCGAGACAAACGTATCGACATGTACCGCGTATTCCGCTATCGGCCGATAAAGTTCTTTTTCTTCTGTAGTGCGCATAGTTTTTCAAAAAATAAGTATCATCTAGACTTTTCCGATTCTCCGCAATTATATTTGGAGCCGTTCCCGCTGTGCCTTCCTGATGATCTTCGGGA
>CAISYW010000086.1 GCA_903889795.1 uncultured Chlamydiae bacterium
CTGTTTTATGTAAAATATAATTATTTATTTTAATATTTATATAGAATGGACGTAAAAAAGACGGCGAATGCGGAGGTGTTTTTTCCGGCGAGAGAGACCCAGCCTCCCAAGCGCGAAGCGAGGTGTTCTGAATAAGTATGCTCGAGTTGCGGAGCCATACTCAGTTCGCAAAACGGCGGTGCGTACATTTTAGCTCCTCGCTCTGTCACGGCTCGACCTTTTATTCCCTGGCGATAATTGCTTTCGATGCCGACAGCCCAAGAATGACTCAAGCGATATTCGCATAGCAAATAGGCTGTGAGATGGCTTCCCGGACGAACCCTTCCGGAAGTTTCATCGTTTCCGCCATAAGCATTGAATCCCTCTAAATGAACGGAGGCTGGAAGGACATAGCCTAAACTTCCCCTTATACGAAACGGGTGGTATGGGCTGCGAAAGAGTTTTTGAAAGGCGCAATGGATGCCGGTTTGATATGAACCATAGCCGGTTGCATCTGTTCCCTTTTTGGCCGGATTGAAATGTTCGTAATGGCCTGAGGGAAATGTTTCCTGCAAGAGGATGCGGAAATCGGGAATCCACGAATCTTTTTGATCTTTTGATACCTGAAATCCTACACGAAGGATCGTATCCAGGGGGTGGGTATAATTTTCGCCTTGGCAAAAATTTGAAGTGATTGCCCCAATGAAATCGATTCCCAGGATTTTCGTGAATCCGACTTGAGCGCCGAGATAGGGTCCAATGGACCAAATGCTGGGACGATCGATCACATGCCAGTGCGAATCATAGCGGCCGTATCGATCGGCACCTACGATTGCGAGCTCAAATGCGGGATGACAAGGCGGTCGTGTCGTGGGCGAGGGCGCGAGAATGGATCCGGTAAACCAGGGTTCGTATTCTTTTAGCGGTTCATTCGAGAACAGGGCTAAGGAATTTATCCAAAAAACAGAGCCGAATAGCCAAAAGCGTTTCATTCGCCACCAAAGATAGATACAATCTATCGAATCTTTGGAGTTATTAACCCGCTGGCCAAATATGAGTCAAATAGTTTGCTGTGGCTTTTAGGGTAGTCTGAGCATCTTTTGGTGGGTCTTTTTCTAAATAAAGGGAATGCAATGGCAGAATTTTTATCATCAAATGTTGAAGGACAGATTGTTAAGTCTACTGATTTTTCTAAAAAATCATTGGAAAAGCATTTTTTTACGAGCTGTGCATTTCATCACTGCAATTTTTCGGAGGCTCTTTTACGTAATGCGAGATTTTGCTCTTGTATTTTTGTCGGTTGTAATCTGAGCCTTGTAAAATTAGATGGCTGCCGACTCCAGGATGTGCAATTCATCGATTGTAAAATCGTTGGTGCGGAATTTTTTAAATGCGAGAAAATGTTCTTTTCCGCATCTTTTAAAAACTGCTTATTGCAGTACTGCAATTTTTCAGATCTTAATATGAAAAATGCTCTCTTTGGCAAGAGCAAGCTAAAAGAAAACTATTTCACGAACACTTGTCTCAATGGCGCTGATTTCAGCGATGCGGATCTTTTGGGTACGACTTTTCACAATTGCGATCTCAGCAAAGCGGATTTTTCCACGGCAACGCAATATGCGATCGATCCGCAAACGAATAAAATCAAGAAGGCCAAGTTTTCACTTCCGGAAGTGATCGGGTTGTTAAGCGCTTTCGATATCACCATTGTCTAGGGAGTGTACCGAAAAGATTCTTCTGTTGATTATCGATTTCTTTTGTACGAATCCTGCCCAAAAAGGGCATGATGCTAAATAGCACCACAGAGATCGAAACCACAGAGAAAGATTTATCTTTTCATGCGAAATCAGTCCCGGTATACAAAGTCGCAATCTGAGATGGTTTTTTCTCTGTGGTTTCGATCTCTGTGGTGATATTTATGCAACGATGCTTCCGAATGGGTTTTTTTGAATGATGAGATTGTGATAGGCTTTTCTAGCTGAATTAAAGCTTTGGTCTTATGAAAAGTAAGATATTGCATGAAAACCCTCCCCTTGATTTTAACCCAAAGATTTCGGTTGTTCTTGCATTTATCGAATGCGAAGGCAAGCTTCTTTTACTTTTAAATCATCCAAACAAAGCTCAGGGGCTTAAGTGGACTGTTCCGGGCGGAAAAATCGAAAAGCAAGAATCGCCGATGCAAGCCATCATTCGAGAAGTTTGGGAAGAAACGGGAATTCAGTTAAATCAGAATGGCCCTTCTTTTTGCGGAAAGTTTTTCGCACGTAATTCGAGAATTGATTTTCATCTTCAAATATATAAAGTTTTCATCAGCCCCATGCCATTAGTTAAGCTCAATGCGGAAGAGCATATCGAATTTCAGTGGATGGAACCGCGCGATGTAATTCATCTGTCTTTAATGGAGGGGGCTGATGAATGTTTGCAGTTTGTTTATCCTGATTTGTTTTAATCATTCTAACAGTGATCCCGTAAAATGATTTGCGTGTGGAGAAAGGCTTTCCCCAAATCTCCTATCCAATGGCAGATGATCACTTCGGGATGGATGTTTTGATAGTTTGGCCAATTATAGATATTGGGCAGTTCATGGACGCGAACGTCTTGTTCTCGGATGATCTGAGAGAGCAAATCCTGATCGCCGCGATATTGATCATTTCTCTGTAGCGATTTTTTCGCCCATTCTTCGATGAGAGGAGCGCCTCTTTGAAATGCGATTACCCCTGAATTATAAATCGGAAAACTTGAAGAGGCAGAATTGGAATCGCGGACAAGGGCAATATTAGGTGGTTGATCGCAAGAGTCGAACAGCGGATCTAAAGGTTTTTTCACTTCGCAATCGTTGTCGAGCCAGATCGTTCTTCGAAAGGGCGATTGCAGACAAGCGAATGGTTTTTGAAACCAGGTTTTTCGATAACCCCAAAAATGATCTCCATAATGACCTTCCCATGTTTCTGCCAGAATGGGGTCGATTTCATCTCGATCCATCACAAATTGATCGATCATGGGACCTTGAATGAGTTCCCCTCGATCTCTGCACCACTGTTTCATCTCATTCGATAGGCCGAAATCGACAAAAACGACAGAAAAACGATTGTGGCGTGTGTAGTTTTCCCACCACCAGGGAAGAAGCCACTCCTGGGTCTGGTTGGAGCCGATAATGATTCCATCTTCGTCTTTTAAATGCTTGGATCGCCATGTCGGTTTGATCATAACTCTCTCACGCTCTCTTGGAGGTTATTGACAGATGCAAAAGCGTTTTCATAAAGAGCTGCCTGGGTCGGTCGAAATTGATCCGCGACGCGAAGGCCTTGTTCCATCGATTGGAATAAATTATCCATCGGATTCAGCATATGTCCGCAGGAATGCAGTCGGGTCTGGGGAAGATGCGGCTGTTTTAAAAAGAACATGGGCTTTTGAAAAGCGAGCGCGTCGTAGCCTACTGACGATGTATCGCCTAAATAGGCATCCATCTTTTCCAGGATCGGATAGATGAGCGGATATCGGTGAACGAACAAAACATCTTTTTTTGTTGAGTCGAATCGAGCGAAAAATGCCGGATCATTTTGAACTAACAATGGGTGAGTTTTGACGATGATGTTCCAATCGGCGGGCTTTTCATCGAGCAGTTTATCGATATAGTGATAAAATGTTGTAGAGTGATCCAGATCATTCCAGGTTGGAGCATATAAAAGTGTCCGGTTGGATGGGGTGAGGTGTGAAAAGATTTCTTGTTCCACCGCTTGCCGAAGCTGATCGCGATAGGTTTGATAATAGAGATAGCGAAAATTACCCACTAACGTATGGGTTGGAATGGGGATTTTTAAATCCTGCAGCATCTGCTTCATCAGCTCGCCATAGAAAAAAACACTCTGTTGCCATGCATAGTGAGCGAGAGACGATGCTTTGTATCCTTTATCCGATTGTCCATGAGGACAATAAATGAGACGCATCTCCTTTTGGTAGAGAGTTCGAAATAGAAACTGATGCTTTGGAGTCCAGACATCGCATTCGATCAGCGTATCGAATTCTTCGACGAGATCTTTCAAACGAAATTCCAGATCGGGCCAATATCGCACCTGGACACCGGGATAATATTGCTCTGTGAGCGTTGCGCAATCTTCCTGAGAAATGATTAGCGGGATTTTGAGGAGTGCAGAAAGGGGTGAAATGTGATCGAGATAGACATTGTTGGGGCTCGTGTTGAGCGCGCAGCATTTCATAGTAAAAAGAATGATATTTTTTGAATGCGTTGTCTACAATTTTTCTATGATCTTCAGCTCAAAACCGATCAAGTTCAGTTATGTTGTTTGTTTTTAGAATGTTGCGAAATTTATTTTTAATGTTATTTTATTGATTAAAAGTATAATTTTTGTTATTATATTATCAACTAGTTTTTAGGTATTAAAATAATGCACCGTTCTGGTTCATGTGGAGATTTAATGAGTGGTTCAAGTCGGCCACTTGTTTTGGATGGTCAGCAACCGCCTCTGATTCATGAGACAGCTCTCCATAAGGCGCTAAAAGTCTACGACAACGTAAAAATGCCGCAGAACATGACAATTGTTCTGAAGACTTCGGTATTCGATGGCGTGGGGGATCTTGAACATATTACCCATGCTGCGCGGCATTTGCTAAATCTTCGCAAGATCGAGCCGTTCAGGTTGTTTGTATTTCTCGAACGTCACGAAAAAGTTTCTGAGACGGCTTGGAAAGCCAAGCTGGCAGTGCTCTCTCAACTTGGACTGGATGGGCTCTATTGTTGCGGCAGAGAAATTCCTATTGAGTTGAGCCAAACAGCCCAAAAAGCAGCGCGAATGATGCAATCGCAAATATCTCCATTGTGCATCATGAATATTTCTGCTCCCGGTAATAGTGCATTCATGGATCATACAGGAAGTATTTCGGAATATGGAATGGGTTATGTTGACAGAGCCTATATGGATGTACTGCCATCGGGTCTTGCATCAAAAACTGCTGGTTTATGGATTAGCGATGATCCGGTATTCTCCGCACAAACCCCCGTTTCTAGCGAAAAAGTGAGAATTTTGTTGTTCGGGTCGGCTCTGTCCAATGATGAAATGAAAGAGTGGGAAGTCGGTTTTGCTTCACTTAGGAAGGATCAATCACGTCTTTTTTGGTGTGATCTTCGGCTTAGCCAGGCCGATTGCAAAAAGAGCTGCTCGCTGATCGTTTCACCATTTGAAAATTCGGGAAACGAAGGGAAGATTATTGAATTAGCGACGAGATACGGGTTTAATCAATGCATAATCATTGACCGAGATGGCCATGAGAAAGTTCTGAGCTCTTCTGTTTCAGACAAAGACAGTGCGCCGCGCATCCTACGAATCGTACATCAATTTGTCGATGAGAAGGATCTTCCCGCAGTCGTATATCTTGCTCAAGAAGGAGGTCTTGGCGGTGCCGGCGACACGGCGTGCGTTCGGGGATTAATCGGTGCATTTCCTGTATTTGTGGAGAGCCGCATCGAGACATCCACTCGTTGGATGAGGGCTGCAGAGTATATGGGAACAAAAGGTTTCCCCAGGCTGAAAGAGTGGTTTACGGTATGCCAAAAGTCTCCCGTTCATCTGATGAAAATGATGAGCTCTGAGCTGATTGAAGAGTGGCTTTCTTTTCGCGGACGAGCGATAAGCGAACTAGACATCAGCCCGTGGGTTGATCGCTATGTGCATCGCTGTGTTTTTGCATCCGGTCAAAATGGAGATGCGATTCGATCTGTCGAGAAGGCTTATTTGGAGGGTCGTCTTTCATATGCAGGCTACGCTTCTCAGATTCAATGCCTCACAGAAAGTTCTTTTGCCGATTTTTCATAAACATAAGAACGCTCTTGACAATCCGGCTATTTTCTAAAAAAAATGTCGCGCATTTTTTCGGGATGAAGGACTTTCGCCAATTCCCGCGCTGTCACAAAGAGAACCAATAGCATCAAACACCATGCCTGAATCGCAACCATAAGATTGATATTCAGGTGAATTTGATAGAGCTCCCAGGCTGTCGAAAGATCACGGCTGCTCATGTAATAATGAATATATTGCATGATTTGACGAACGATAAAAGTGATGATCCAATAGAGAAACGATTTCCATGCGATACGAAAAATCAATGGCCGTTTGGGGACGAATTCCATGATTGGCAAATGATCTAGAACGAGCAGCACTTTAGCGATGAGAGCGGCGGCAAAAGTGATATCGATCAAAGTGAAAAAAATCCCTGCTTTTTTCAGGAGCAATCCTTCAGTCAAGTTGATGATGTTGAACGCGATGAAAAAGAAAATAAAGACAGGGGTTACATGAAGAATTTCTTTTTTTAAATATCGAAACATTTTCATAATTCACCTATTTAAAAGATGTATCGAGTTTTATAAAAAAACTCGAGAGATTTTTTAACAGTATTAAATTGTGTGTTTTTGATAAGGATAGATTTATACCGAACGTGACTCAAAAATCCGATTTTTGAGTCACGTTCGGTATTAAACAGGGGCTGACATGAAAAAACCATTGTTCCTCGACAAAATCAATTTATTTACTCTCATTATGATTACTTCGGCATTCACCGTGAGCATCCGGAATCTGCCGACGATTGCTGAAATGGGGCTGAAGATGATCTTCTTCGGCGTTTTAGCGGGCCTCACTTTTTACATCCCGTCCGCTCTGGTTTCCGCAGAACTCGCCACTGCCTGGCCTAAACAGGGCGGTGTGTATGTGTGGGTTAAGCAAGCCTTTGGCAACCGCTGGGGGTTTGTTACCAGTTGGCTCCAATGGATCTATGTCACTTTTAGCATGATCGCCATTCTCTACTTCATCTCCGCCTCTTTGGCCTTTGTCTTCGCCCCTTCCATCTCAGACAATAAGATCTTTCTGATCTCCACCTCGCTGATTATTCTTTGGACATTCACCTTTCTTAATATGAAAGGGTTAAAAATTTCAGGCGAGATCAGTACGATTGGCTTTTTAAGCGGCGTTCTCTTTCCTGGTCTTTTGATTATCATTTTAGGAATCATCTATCCATTGATGGGCAATCCGATTCAGCTGGATCTCTCCTGGACAAAAGAAAATCTTCTGCCAAATTTTTCTGATGTGACGACAATGGTGTTGCTCGTGGGATTTATGAGGGCGTTTTGCGGGATAGAGGCCTCTGCCGTTCATGCCAATCAGGTGAATAACCCGCAAAGAAATTATCCCATCGCGATTTTTATTGTTGTCATGATTGGACTCATGATCAATATCATCGGTTCTCTAGCCGTTGCGATTGTCGTCCCTCAATCGGAAATCAGTCTGGTTTCGGGGATTATGGCCGCATTTACCGTCTTTTTTAAAAAATTCTCGCTGAGTTGGCTCGTTCCCTTCATGGGACTGCTCGTCGCTATGGGACAGATGGGAGGCGCCGCAACTTGGCTGATCGGGCCGATTAAAGGCATCTACGTTTCCGCTAAAAATGGCAATTTGCCCCCTTTTTTTCAAAAGGTCAACTCGAAGGGCATCCCGACGAATCTTCTGATCGTTCAAGCCTGCTGGATCTCTTTAATCTGCATCGGAGTTTTGTCGATGAAAACCGTCAATATCGCGTTTTGGTTTTCTGTCGCGATCTCTATGATGGTTTATGTGACGGTCTATTTCCTCATGTTCTTGTCGGCCATTCGTTTGCGCTACAAGGAACCCAACACCCCCAGGAAATACAGAATTCCATTTGGCAATGCGGGCATGTGGATCATCGCCGGCATCGGAATGTTGATGAATATCTGTTCATTTACGATCGCTCTTTTCCCCCCCGCTCAATTACCGGCCGAGCATAAACATCTCTATACGATCGTGATCGTCAGCATTACTGCGGTGATGTTCATTGCCCCGTTTATCATTTATGCATGTAGAAAACCATCATGGATCACTCAAGCGGAGGATGAATGATGGAATTTGATCTATCATTGCTCAAACAACTCAGCCCTTTCGAATTTAAAAACATCTTGAATCACGAAGCAGCTAAAGCGAATAAAAAGCACCTGAAAGAAGATCGTCCGCGCCGAGTGCTCAACACTGGGCGCGGCAATCCTAATTTTCTCAACACAACAGTACGAAACGCTTTTGCTTATCTGGAGTTATTCGTATCCCATCTATCCGGCACTTATCTACCCAACGCTCCTGATTTAGGATTGCGGCCGCAGAAAAATGGCATTGCTCAAAAACTGGATGATTTTCTTCGATCGAAAGGAAACTTGGAGGAAATTGCTTTTTTGCAAAAAGCCACTCGGTTTGCCATTGACCATTTTTCTTTCGATTCTGATGAATTCATATTCGAGCTTTGCGATGCAGCCGTTGGGGATTATTATCCCAATCCACCCAGGATTCTGGAAAAAACGGAAAAGGTGGTCAGTGCCTATATCAATCAAATTCTGAATCATCCGGCCGCTCTCAAGCACCGAAAATTCGACCTTTTCGCAACAGAGGGTGCCTCTGCAGCGATGATCTATTTATTCAATTCGTTGAAAATCAATAAAATACTTAATGACCAAGATGAGATTGCCATCTGGACGCCCATATTCGCTCCCTATTTGGAGCTGCCCCTCATGAGCAACTACAATTTAAAGACAATTTTTTTGGAGAGCCGAGAAGATCTCGACTGGCAGCTTCCGGACGAGGAGATTGAAAAGCTCAAAAACCCCAAAATCAAGGCGCTTTTCATCGTCAATCCGACCAACCCGACATCAGTTTCCGTCGATATAAAAACGATTCGGAAAATTGCTGAGATTATCAAGACCCACAATAAAGATCTGATCATCATTGCTGATACGGTTTATTGCACGTTCGTCGAAGGGTTTCATTGTTTTGTCTCGGAAATACCTAAAAACACCGTGTTTATCTATTCGTTTTCGAAGTACTTCGGAGTCACGGGATGGCGTTTAGGGATTATGATGCTCGACGAAAACAATGTGATTGACGAGATGATCGCACGTCTCGGAGAAAAAGAAAAAAAACAGCTCTACGAGCGATATAAAATCATCTCTTCTGATCCACATTCTATCAAGTTCATCGATCGTCTTGAGGCTGATAGCCGCGAAGAATCTTTGGCTCATACGGGAGGGCTCTCCTGTCCGCAGCAAGCGATCATGTGCCTATTTTGCCTCTTTCACCTCATGGATGAAAAATTGACCTATCGGACCATGATTCGCCAAATTCTTATCCGACGCGCGAAGAACTTTTATTCCCATCTTGAACTTCCTCTTGTGATCAAGCCGAATCATACCTATTACTATGCCATGCTCGACATAGCAGAGCTCGCTCGAAATAAATATGGCAGCGACTTTGGCGGGTATTTTGCCAAGAATGTTCACATTTTGCAGTTCCTACTCAGGCTGGCGCGTGAAAAGCTGACGATCTGCTTGCCAGGCGAGGGTTTTCATGGCTCTCGATCGTCTTTGCGCGTTTCGTTTGCCAATCTGGATGATGCGGCCTATATCGAAATAGCTCAGAACATTAAAAATCTGCTTCATGAATATTACGAGGAATGGAAACAAAAATGAGAAAACTCCTAATCGTGTTTCTTTTTCCCTGTTTTATTTGGGCGAATGATTTATCAAATGTTGCCCTGATTATCACGGGCGGTACGATCGTCCAGGTCAATGATCCGAAGACCGGTGCAAGCGTTCCCGCTCAATCAGTGGAAGATATTCTGACCGCAGTTCCCGAGCTCAGCAAAATCGCCAACATCACGACGATCCCTTTTTCCAATCTCGATAGCTCTCAGATGACGCCTGAACTGTGGTCCCGGCTCAGCCAGTTGGTCGTCCAGCAGCTCAAACGTCCGGATCTGCGAGGAGTAGTTATTGTTCACGGCACCGATACGATGGCCGAGGGCTCCTATTTTCTCGATCTCACCGTAACCGAGAATAAACCCGTCGTCTTTGTCGGTTCGATGAAGAACTCTTCCGATCCTCATTCCGATGGTCCGTCTAACCTCATCGATGCGGTTACGCAGGTTTGTTCGAAAGAAGCCCATGATTGGGGCGTTACGGTAACCCTGAATAACTACATCAACTCCGCTCGTTATGTGGAAAAAGTTCAAAGTACCAATATTCAGGCTTTTAACTCCGGCGATAAGGGGATTTTAGGCTACGTGGTGAACCAAAAAGTCTTCCGCGTCAACGATCGCGCATTTCGACAGATCCTCTCCATTCCCAAAAAACTGCCAAAGGTTGATATCATTTATGATTATGCCGGCTCCGATGGGGCATTCGTGCGTTATGCGACCGATCATGGAGCGGACGGAATCATCGTTGAGGGATTTGGATCGGGCAATGTTAATGTCCCGATGTTCCAAGCGATTACTTACGCCATCAGCAAGGGCGTGGCCGTTGTCATTACCACAAGAGTTCCGGAAGGCGGGGTCTTTCCTTTTTATGGCGATGTCGGCGGCGGCGAAAGCTTGAAAGAGGCCGGAGCGATTGTCGCAGGCGATCTGCCTGCGCCCAAAGCCCGTATCCTTTTAATGCTGGCATTGCCTATGGTCAAGTCCGATCATTCGCAGCTTTATAAATACTTTCTGAATTATTAATCCTCTTTCGAGTTACGTTCGGCCTAATTCTTCCCAGCGGATGTAGAGCTGCTCGATTTGGTTTTCAGCCAGACCCAGAGCCATGCAGACTTCAGATAGTTTTTGAGGATTTTCGGAAATTTCCGGTTGTTCCAGCAAGTGGGTTAATCGTTTTACTTCTTGCTCGAGTTTTTCGATTTTTCCTTCGATTTGCTCCAGTTCGCGCTGCTCCGAGTATGAGCGTTTGGTTTTCGCAGTTGTGCGGGGAGCCTCTTCTTTTTTCTCTTTGGGTTTTACGTTGAGCGCTGCTGCGGCTTCCCATTGGGCATAGTCTGCATAGAGATCTGTCTGATCCGGATTGCCAAGAGCGAGCAGGGTATTGCAAATCCGGTTGAGCATGCATCGATCATGGGTAATGAGAACGACAGCGCCGGGAAAGTCGAGAAGGCTTTCTTCAAGAGTTTCCAGAGTGGGGATGTCTAGATCATTGGTCGGCTCGTCGAGCAGCAGCAGATCGGCAGGCTGCAGCATGAGGTGGGCGATGGCAATACGGGCTCTTTCTCCTCCGGAGAGATTTCCAATTTTCATGTCGAGAAGGTCGGGGGAAAAGAGAAATCGTTTACACCATCCGTTGACGTGGATTGGCTGGCCTCGAAATATAACATATTCGCCGTTGGGGGACAGCGCCTCTCTCAGTGTAAGATTGAGTGGAAGCTGGGCGCGGTGCTGATCGAAATGGATGATGCGCAGCTCGTCTGCTTTTTTTAGCTTTCCTTGATCCGGGAGAATATCTCCAATCAGAATACGCAGCAGGGTTGTTTTTCCTGATCCGTTCGGACCCATTAGCCCCATCCGTGTGCCGGGCGAGAGAATAAAATTAAGATGCTGAAATAGAGTTCGTTGCCCGATTTTTTTAGAAATGTTGATGGCGCTGAGGAGTTTTCTGGTTTCTCTTTCGCTTCCGCTGAAATCAATGGCTGCTCGTTTTTGCAGGTTTTTCGATTTCAGGACGGAATGTTCTTCAAGAATCACTTCGGCCGCATCAATGCGCGCTTGGGATTTTGTCGTTCGGGCTTTGGCTCCCTGGCGCAGCCAATCTGTTTCTCTGCGGGCCTTTGTTGCGAGAGAGCGTTCTCTTTGGAGTTGACCCTGAAGGAATTCTTCTTTCTTAGCGAGAAAATGAGCATAGGAGCCATCGATGGCAAACTGTCCTTTGGGATAGGTCGGATTTATTTCAATGATCCGGTTGACCGAATTTTGCAAAAAATAGCGATCATGACTGACGAGGAGATAAGTAGGCGCTTCCCGCAAGAGAAATCGTTCGAGCCAGAGAATTCCCTCCAGATCAAGATGGTTCGTAGGTTCATCGAGAAGGAGTAATTCGGGAGAAGAGATCAGAACGGCAGCGATCGCGAGCCTTTTTTTCCATCCTCCGGAAAGAAGCGCCGCAGAAGTTTTATAATCGGTGAAGCCGACTTTACTCAACCATGTTTGGGCAAGACGCTCTTTTTCGTAGTCGGGGAGATCGTCTTTGATTGCTTCGATCAGAATTTGTTCAGGGTATTGATTGGGAAAGTCCCGAGATTGCGGGACATAACCGATTCGTAGATCCCGCCTAGGTGAGAGGATTCCCGAATCGCTTTTTTCAATGCCGGTCAGAATGTTGAGAAAAGTCGATTTTCCCGAGCCATTAGGGCCAATCAGACCAATTCGGTCGCCGGAAAATATGCTGATCGACAAGTCTTCGAAGACTATGCGAGAACTGAATGATTTCGAGATGGATTGGCAATTTAGCAGTAGAGTCATATCTGAGACAAACGAATCTTAAAATAACCGGGAATTTAGTGGAATCGGATTGTTATATCGAACGTGACTCAGAAATCGGTGTTTTAGAAAGAGATAAGTAGGTATTTGTATAAATATGAAGCAGCTTCGTACCGTTCTTCTTGCCTTTTTTTTTCTCTTTCAGATCCATTCTGTCATTGCAGGAACCGTTGATAAAAAAGTTACGCTCTATTTTTTCTGGCAAAAAGGCTGTCCTCATTGTACAAAAGAAAGTTTCTTTTTGAAAAATCTGCATATTAAATATTCCTATTTAGAAATCAAAAAGTTCGAAATTTCAGAAAATGCACAAAACGGTGTTCTTTTAGAGACAATGAGCAAAGAGCTTCATTTTCGAGCGTCTTCATTGCCTGTCACCATCGTCAAGGATCGATATTTTATTGGCTTTCAGGATGAAAACACGAACGGAAAACAGATCGAAGAAGCGGTCATTGAAGCGTATCAAAATGGATCTGAAAAAACACTTCCCGATTCCGGAATCGAATCTTCGGACAGCGCTTTTCAGGAAAATCTCCCGGTAATTCCTGATTCGATCCAGGTTCCTTTTTTTAAACAGATTAAAATAAATGATTTATCGCTTCCATTACTTTCTATTGCTCTCGGGGCGATCGATGGATTCAACCCATGCGCCATGTGGGTGCTGGTGATGCTTCTCTCCTTTTTGATCGGAATTCAAAATCGAAAGAGAATGATTATCTTGGGATGTCTTTTTCTTTTTGCATCTGCCTTTGTCTACTTTTTGTTTTTGGTGGCCTGGCTCAATTTTATGTTATTTCTCAGCTATATTCCTCTGATAAAAATTTCGATTGGAGTGATAGCAACTCTTGCGGGCGCTTTTTACTTAAAAGAATTTTGGAAGAACAAAGAAGGCGTCTGCAAAGTCACCGGTTCGAAACAAAAAAAATATATTTCTGAAAAATTAGAACAGTTCGTTAAAGAAAAACACTTTTTTCTGGCAGCATGCGCGATTGTTATTCTGGCTTTTTTAGTCAATATCGTCGAGCTGGTTTGCTCTGCCGGCATACCGGCTATTTATACCCAGGTGCTGGCTTTAACTCCGCTATCAACGGCTGAGTACTACTTCTATATCTTTCTTTATTTGTTTTTCTTCATCTTAGACGATTTAGTTGTCTTTTTTGTTGCCGTTTTTTCTCTTCGTTTGATGAATCTCACTGCAAAATATACCCGATATTCTCATCTTATTGGGGGATCTCTTCTCATCCTGATTGGAATGCTTCTCATCTTCAAGCCCGAATGGCTCATGTTTGGCTAAGAGAAGAAGGAAGTTTAAAGGTTTTGGGTGTCATTGGAAATGGTTTGACTTTGAAAATTTTCCAATAACTTTTTTCCCCGGCTTCGTAGGAGATTAAGAGCTGTTCTCCGGGATGGATTGTTTTTTTAGCCATGTAGACGATTTCGATAGGCGCCGGTTCGAGTCCATAAGGATTTTTTGGAATCGCTAACATATCGGCGATGATATTCGGCTTTTCCGAATGATTGATAAAACGGGTAAAATTGCCCTGTTTGAGCGCGTCGAGTTTTAAAGCGTAGAGACGCCGAGGATGGAAAGAATTTTTTTTATCGAAAAGAATTTGTTCGCTTTTGCTGAGGTGAAAGTCTTCCAGAGGGGCAAAAGCATAAGATCCTTCGTCGGGTTCGTTTTGCACGACTACAGAAATTTCACCCGCATAGGAAGCGATCACCTGGCCTTTTAAAATCGGTTTTGCATCGGGATGTAAAAAAACACCACGACCCAAACCATTGCTTAATTTCTTGCAAACAAGGTACTTCGGGCAGCCCCATTTTTTAATCTCTTCAGAAACCGCAGCGAGTTCTTTCAAGTTTTTTCTAGACATGCGATAGACGGGAATTTTCTGCTTTTTGACTTCACGTTTAATAATGCTAAATAAGTCTTTGCCGATAACGGGTCTAGATAATCTGTATTTCATGGTTCAATTGTATTAATAATGCAAATTAAACAAAATGGTTTTGTTAATAAACAACCTGAAAAATCGAACTTGGGCTCTCGCGGATTGACGATCGCAAGCCGGCTTCACATTGATCTCAGTTTCTGCTAATCTCATCGCATGATGGAAATGCAGAACATTATTCAGGAAGAAATCGCAAAGCGGCGTACCTTTGCGATCATCAGCCACCCCGACGCAGGAAAAACGACTCTGACCGA
>CAISYW010000087.1 GCA_903889795.1 uncultured Chlamydiae bacterium
AGTTTTTCGAAAAGTGTGCAATCATTTAAAATTGCGCGAATCTCTCGAGCCGTCTGATATTTCGGATGCAAAACCTGGCAGTTGATGGGAGATGCTTTCAGCTCGTTAAAAATAAGCTCAAATCGCGGCTCTCCGCCAATCGCTCCGGAAAATGAAGGCAGATACTTCACGTCAATCCGCAGTTCGTAGGAAGCGGTGATCACTAAATATCCATCATCAGTTTTTAGAATTTCTAAAATTGGCTCTTCGAGATCTTCAAAACGCCGATCATCGAGAATTGCTTGAATTTCGCGAGCAGCCTGATATTTGGGATGACAAATCTGAAGATTAGTTGAATAAGAATCTGCACAAACTAATGTAATCAACATCATATTCTCCTTGAGATCAGCCTATTATTACCGCCACCAACCATTTAATCAATATCAAGAATTATTTTAATTAAAGAATTCATTTGCTAATAAAACCAACAGATTGATACAATAAAATATAAAATCCTTTCCAGGTTTTATGTTCGGCTTTAAAAAAACGCATCAGTGCGGCGCACTACGCAAAAGCGATGTGGAAAAAACAGTCTCGCTTGCAGGCTGGGTTCATCGGTATCGCGATCACGGCGGTCTGATTTTTATTGATCTGCGCGATCGTTTTGGCCTCACACAATTAGTATTCAATCCCAAAATCAATCCAATCGCTCATGAAGCCGCAGAAAAATTGCGCTCGGAATGGGTTATTTCCATTAAAGGTAAGGTTTGCAGCCGATCGAAAGAGACAATCAACGACAATTTAGCCACCGGTGCGATTGAAGTGATCGTTCAAGAAATGCAAATTCTTTCAAAAGCATTACCTCCCCCCTTTTCTATTTGCGACGAATTGATCAGCGTTAACGAAGAGCTCCGCCTCAAATACCGCTATCTGGATTTGAGAAGATCGGAAATTGCCGACAAATTAGTCATGCGCCATCGCGCCATGCTGATAGCGCGCAAATGCCTGGATGAGCTGGGGTTTTTAGAGATCACAACACCCATACTCGCTAAATCAACCCCCGAGGGAGCTCGCGACTATCTCGTTCCATCGAGAATATCGCCCGGCTGTTTCTATGCCCTGCCGCAATCGCCTCAGTTATTTAAGCAGCTTTTGATGATCGGCGGCATGGATCGTTATTTTCAAATCGCTCCCTGTTTTCGAGATGAAGATTTGCGCTCGGACCGCCAACCGGAATTTATGCAAATCGATATCGAAATGAGCTTTTCTACCCCCGAAGATCTACTTCCCTTGGTGGAAGGATTAATCAAGCGGCTTTTCAAAGAATGCGTTGGATGCGATATTTCAACGCCGTTTCGCTCACTGCCTTATTCAATTTGTATGGAACGATTTGGAACGGACCGTCCTGACTTGCGCTTCAAAATGGAACTCAAAAAAATCGATTCAATCGCTCAACGATCTACGTTTGCCGTTTTTCTCGATCAATTGAAAGCGGGAGGGACAGTCAAAGGACTCTGCGTCAGAGGCGGCGCTGATCTATCGCGCAAAG
>CAISYW010000088.1 GCA_903889795.1 uncultured Chlamydiae bacterium
GCCTATCGCGCTTATGCGAACACGATACCGTTTACGCAAATCCTTGCTCTCTATCGCAGTGCATGCAGTGGTCGGAATGAGGCGAGGGCCGACGTGAATCGTTATGCAATACCGGCACCCATTGAATGGAAAGGTAAGTTTGAACAAGAGACTCGACTGCTCAGCTGCTTAAAAATCATCGACTCTTACGATGTCAGAGATCTGCATGAGTATGGAATCATTACATTATCCCAGCGAAAAGTTATCGATACTGTGGCAAAAAAAAGATTGGAATTCAGCCACAGCGAAGCTGCATTAGAGCAGCAATTCCGCGAGGCTACGCTGATGCAGCATGCGGCGCTGAGCCAAGCCAGAGCGATGGCTGAGATGAACTACCGCTCGCATCCGGCGCATGCCTTACTCTGCCAAATCAATTGCGATGAACGTAATGAATGCGCGAACGTGTCTGCTACGATTAATTCGAAAATTTGCCATGAGCAGCAGTGTCTGGAGAAACACCGGAGGGATTTATCAAGCCGGCGTTGCGGGTGTTTGTCTCCAGAAGATCTCAATGAACTAAATTGCCATGAAAGAAAAATGAACGCGGTCATCCGCGAGCTTCGATGCGAAGAGTCTGCTGCAATCGGACGGATTGGCTGGGACTTTCGTTTTCGCCGAGCGAAGGCTTCTCAATTATTATCGGTGGCTCAAGATCTGTTGAATCGTTCAAATGCCGCCGCCGACGAGCAGTTTCGAATTTCAACTTTGCCTGAGCGTTGCCATATCGATGGTTTGCATGCGCATAATCGGAAAGCTTTTGAGGCCTGTATGTCTTTATGCGACAAGGAATTTCATCGAGCTGGATAGTAAGGGAGATGCATACCGAACGCGAGAGCTTTCACTGCAGCCCAAAATTGATTTTTAAGTCACGTTTGGCATAAATAATATTGAAACGCAATCAATATTGTTTTTATATACTAAATAAATGGTGTTTTTTGTTAGTTTATATCAAACAAATCAAACAAACGCGGTCAATATGGCAATTTCAAATTTTTTGGTTTCAGGTTCAAGAATGTACAAAAATGCAGTTGAACAATCGTTTTATGTCGCACGAGGCTCCGCTGAATGCCTCGCAGCTACCGGCAGTGTTGTAACCGAATCCCTGTTTGCACCAATCAGGTCGTGTAAGGAAATTGCCAAAACCTGCCTTGGCTACTATGACTTTCAAAAAGCCGGTGAATCGCTATCAACAGCTGAAACGCAAGCCATTGTAGCGGGAAGGATCAGAATGATTAGACGTCCCGTTTCTGAACGCATCTCGGTTGGAGTCGGCCATTCACTGGTTGGCGGAGCCAAAGCCATCACATCTTTGATGATTACAAAAAATTATATAGAAGGGGTCGGTCGAAATCTCCTAACAAATGAAACGGGTTCGCAAGCTCAAGTTTTTGCTGATGGCGTGAATGCCGCTGTGGGAGTGCTCGGAAAGGCAGTGAGCACCGTCGCACAGGGTATATTTGCGGCCGTCAAGCCTTTAGGAATGTTTTTAGTTGAGAATCCTGATTCTTGTATAAACCTGGGAATGAGAACCGGCTTTACAGGGGGATGCTTGTATTTAACCTCTTACGGAGTGGTTCATTCATCAGACTCAGATCGGGTTCTAGGGAAAATTTACTACAGTGGTATAGCGGCTCTAGGCTTGTTTGGTGCTTTTTATACTTCAGGATTAAATCGAGTTTTCGGAGTTTAGAATCTGATTAACCGCTTGATTGGAAAAATTAAATTCAAAGATCTTTAAGGAAAAACCGGGAAAATCGCTTTCGTACAAGTTACGATCGATTTTGTGCGGTTTTGAAGATATAAGATTATTTTTTACTAGAAAAAAAATGAAAACTCCTAGCGCTATTTGTAAAGGAGGGGAAATAACTGCTCTCTATTTCGAAGAGACCATTCGAATAATGAGTTGAGGACGCAAATGGACTAAAAAAGTCAGAAAAACCTATAACCGTTCGGCCGGGAAGAGCTTTAGCTAAACTTTTTGTTAAACTGTTGCCCGCAAAATTCGGCAAAGCTGTGTTGCATCCTATTAATAATGCTTGACCGCCTGGAGGGAGAGAATCTTTTAGACATTCAATTTCAGGGGTGTTGTATGTGCCGTACATCAAATTTGTAGCTCTAAATTCATAGTCTGGATTTAATGCTAAATGATAAGAATTTGCATGGCCATTTAGAGCGACTGTCGAAATTCGTCCCTGAAAGAAACTCTTCGAAGCAGCAAGAGCTCTACAAAAATCAGCAGTATTGTTCACGCGATATATCTGAGTATTGCAATTTTGAAATAGTATTTCTCCAAATGGGAGTGAAATGTGGAGGGTTTCTCCCATAAATTTAGGCGACCCATCAAAAAACACAGCATTACACGTTTTTTTTGTGGGGAGTTCCTGGATGGCTCGATAACGACAAACGCCCCATTGTTGATCGGGGCTTAAGGTTTGAACCAGTTGAAGACCCGAGATCCATCGATCTGTAGTAATAAGGGTGTTTTGAATGTTCATAACTCCAAGTGAAGTAATGATCGCTCCCGAAAATAAGTTTATTAATTTATTGTTTGCGTCATCATTTGTTCTGTATGCTGTAATTAATCGTTGTGTGCCCGCATAAATGGAGCTGCTGTTTCCAATGATCACCGTGATCAATAAAAAGCTGTCACAAGCAACTCGATAACTGATTTTTTCTGGGACAAGTCCCAAAAGATCGGAAACTAAGCAAATTTCTGTGATTCCAGTGATTGTATTGATTAAGTTGATCTGTCTGATGTTTATCAACTTATTCAAAATGCACATAGTGAGGAGTTCAATGTTCAATATCCTCATATTAGCATTGCGTGAGAGGAACCATAATGATTGAGCAACTAAATATGGAGCTGCATCGAGAGCAACATCTTTTGTCAATGTGGCTATTTTGGCTGCGGTCTGACCCATACGAGATAATATAGGAACGTGCGCTGTTATCGGTGTCCAGATTGAGGAAATTGCAGATCGAATCAATCCATAGGTAGATCTTACTGCGCTTGGCGCGTTGGGAATGGAGTGCCATGCATTTTGAATGGCGGTTTGTGTGCAATTATAATAATATGTCATAAGTTTGTTAAGTTATAATTATAGTATACAGTAAGTGTTAGTTTAATTAAACTGTTTATTTATGGTTAATGATGGTTTTTATTGCAAAGTTGATTGAAGGGTCGCGAATTGGATTATGCGAACATAATAAGTCTTGGCTTGTAGATGTTTGAGATAGTAAGAAAGATTTAACTAAATTCTTTTTTTTAAAACTAAATAATATGTTGATAAATAGAAGACGCAGGAATTTCATTTTCACTGCGTCAATTCAGAAAATGCATCACTTCTTGCGGGCTTTTTTGGCGCCTTCGCTCTTGGCGTTTTGAAGCACCCAAATCGGGGAGCTCCAGGCTGTGTGGCCATCGGCTTGAGTCACGCGTAAATAATAGTAAGCAAAAGGTAGCTGGTTTTCTTTTGTGGATTTGAGAGTAATTTGATCGAGCTGTTCACTATCATCAATTTCGAATTCCGCGATACCATTCTTGATCTCTAATTTTCTCCAGATCTTTCCATTGCGAATCAACACAGCTTGCGTGATAGGTTCTGTTCCAATGGCAAAACCTGTTATATGGCGGTTGAATTCCAAACCGGGGCGTGATTGCGTCTCAATCTCGGATCCCATGGGAAAGTTGGCGATATTGAGGGAGACAACGATCTTTTCGCCGGTCGTTGCATAGCATGAATGGTTGTTGAGCGCTTCGAGTAGAGAGTTTCGAGTATGCTCTTTGGCTAAAATGGCTGTGAGACCGGGAGTGTATTGCGCTTGATCGGTATCAAAGAGAGCTCCATAGGAGCCGCGATCATCGTAGCCGCCGGCGACAAAACCAAACCGGCATCCGGCATTGAGAGCTTTCTGGATGGATCCCTCAGCTGATTCAGAGATACCTTTTTTTCCGCCTTTAATCGGATAATCATTGCCTTCCTTGGTGAGACATTCCGAAGATCCCCATGCGTTATAGATCTCCGCTATGCGCTCATATTCAAAATAATAATCATCAAAATCAAAAAGCGTTGGTTTTCCCATAGTAAAGGACGGTATTGATAAAATATCCTTTGGATTATGGGTTTTATAGATTTTTTTCAGAGAATTGTTTTTCGTGTCTTTTCGACGTAGAATTGGCTTGGCGTCTTTAGTGTAAATAAAATGACGCAGACCTTCCGTTTTGGGATCGCCCATCCACTGAAAGCCTAAAATGGCCACAAAACGTTCGTCTTCATTGAACTCAGCGATTTGCTGTACAATTTTTTTCCAAACATCGTTGGAGGTTTCTTCTTCTGAATCAAAGCAGGAAGTTGCTACGAATTGCAGCGATTTTTCGTCCCGAATATAGCGGAGATAGGCTTCGATATTTTCAGCTGAATCGGTGCGATCAGTTTCTCCATGCAAAAGCCCCCAATAGAGACTTAATGAGCTCTCCGGCAAGCATTTAATGGGTGGTGAAAGAAACGTTTCCTCAGTCTTGAGATTGCGCAGCTGGATTTTGTAGAGGCCCGCCTCATTGAAGTAGAGGTTAGGCAGTGCAATAAAACCTGTTTCAGGAACAAATAATTTCCAGTTCAAATTTTCGCGCAAATTTTCGTAATTTAATGAGATCAGAGTTCCTTCCGGAGCATTCGACGTGAGATTGCCATAGACATCTTCGAATCGAACAATGACGTCGAATCGTTTGTTTCGTGCAACAAGCGATGGAGCGACGATTTTTAATGTTTTGAGAATATTTCCGCGCACATCAAGAGCAAAAACTTCAGGTTCCTTGTAATCGCCTTTTCCTTTCGTGTCGATATAGAGGTTGAAGGGGCGTCTTCGATGGGCAACTTTTTGACAGGCATTGCCCTTTTTCGCAACGTCTTTGTCTTTTGTTCCCATAACAATAGAAAAACTTTCGCTCCCTTTGATCTCAACCGGCAAGGTGAATTCAAATGAGCTATAGGGCTTTTCGAGAGCTTTAGCCGGAATGATCTTGCCACCCGGAAGTTCGGCCCAAATGAGATTTGCTTTTTCTTTGAGATTTGTATCGGGGATCTGCCAGTCGATGGGACGGCCTTTGCTTTGGAGATCGAAACGCAGTCGCGTTCCCTTTGGTAGGGGCGTGGCGGTAGTATAGGTAAATTTCCAAGTTGAAACATCACCTGCGAGGGCAAACGCAGGCTCGCAAACACAGATCGATCGGCGCATGAAAAAACCTTTGTCTAAAGTAAACATAATGCCTGATTGGTATTTGTTTTAGCAAGTAGTGATGTTTAGGGGTCTCCTTAGGAGACTGCTCGCCTATAGAGAGCCCTGTTTCTATGTAGATAATATTCTTTACTTGTGATTTATTATTGTTAATATCAATTCGATGTAATTGAGGTAATTAGTGAAGTCGATATGTTTAAATATGATTGTGAAAGATGAGGAAAAAGTAATTAAAAGATGTCTCTCGTCAGTAAAGAGTCTAATCGATTATTGGGTGATTGTTGATACGGGATCATTGGATCGGACGAAGGAGATTATTTGTGATTTTTTGCGAGATATTCCCGGGGAGCTCTATGAAAGACCCTGGGTCAATTTTGAGCATAATCGTAATGGCGCTCTCGAATTGGCTCGCCTTCGAGCAGACTATTGTTTATTTATCGATGCTGATGAAGAGCTCGTTTGTTCTCGTCTTTTGGATAAAAATAAGCTCGAGCGTTCATTCTACGTGATTGAGTCAAAAGGAAAGGATACGCAGCACTATCGTATTCATCTAATTGATAATGATATAGGGTGGAAGTGGAAAGGAGTGTTGCACGAGGCTATTATCAATTCGCATGATCAATGCGGAGAAATATTAGAGGGCGTATACATTGATTTTAGCGCAAATGACGGCAATCGTTTTAGCGATCCTCAAAAATATCACAATGATGCGCGTGTTTTGGAAAAGGCTCTTCAAGAAGATCCTTTTAATTCTCGATATGTCTTTTTTTTAGCTCAAAGCTATCTCAATGCAAGAGAGCTGTCTTATGCGCTTTTGAATTTTGAAAAGCGTACCGCGATGCCAGGAGAGAGCGACGAGACTTTTTTTGCACAATTTTGCGTGGGATACTTGCAAGATCTTCTCAAAATGAGCGATGAGACGGTGATTTGCAGTTATCTCAAAGCGTTTGAAATGAATAACTCCCGCGCAGAGCCGTTGGAGAGATTGGGTCAATTTTTTTATCAGAAAGGTTGGTCAATATTGGGGTATTTACTCGCTAAATATGCTCTGACCATACCTCATTGCCTCGGTTTAAATTCGCATCGGCTTCATTGGGTTTACGATTATTCGTTGGATCTGCTTTTGGCCGACTGCGCTGATTTGATCGGTAAGGTCGATGAAGCTCAACGCTCTTACCGAAAAGTTCTGGAATGCGCATCAATACCGCAAAATATTCGTGCGCATGTTCAGCGGCGTTTAATCAGCACGCCGATTTCATCCAGGGCTTCATTAAGTTTTTCTAAATAAGAGCCCAATTCTTCAGATGAAAGTTCATCGAGGTGGGTGAATAGCTCGAATTCGACTTTGTTACTATCCGATGTGATGGATTGAAATGTAAACGCTTCGTGTTCGATTGTTTCACTGTTCGTTAATAGATAGCCTCCTGCAACGGAAACACTCTCTTTGATCCGCGAAGGGATCAATTGAAGAGGAGTCACTCGATCGGTGTCGATATTCTGCCCTAAATAACCGGCTAAAAAGTAGGGAATGTAGCTGAGATATTTATCGGATTTTTTCCCCGTATTTGTCCAAGGGTAGCCGAGTTGGAATTCGACAGAAACAGTCAGATGATTTTTCGCTCGGTCATCCTCAATCCGGGGTGGAGATAATGGCTCAGACAGATCGAACTGAGTCCCGATAAAATTTTCTAATGATTCGGTCAGACGGGGAAGTCCTTTTGATTTTAAAATACTGCGATAATAATTTGCCTCGGACCCAGCAAAATGGACAACAATGCTCATTTTGACATCATCGCCGCTTCCCATCTCGAAAGATGTATGGCATTCCACTTCCGGGTGAATGATCGGCATGGGAATCGTTGCCAGATCCTGTGTTTTTTCTGAAATAACGAGACCGGCGCCAAATGGGCAGCCCATCTGAGCGAAATCGCCTCCTTCATAAACGGCCGTTGCATCGACATAGACCGTTTGATTCTCTAGATTAATCTGGAGGATAGCGTGATTAAACAGATGAAGACTTGGGAGATGATTTTTGACAGCAGCGCATAATTTTGTGCTGACTAAGCAGAGATCGGAATGGACGCCCAGAAGTTCAAGAAAGGATTTCATCAACTGCGATTTGCCTTTGCAATCGCCAAAGCGTCGTTTAAAGGTTACTAAGGGATCAGTAGGCTGAAAACCACCCAGTCCTGTTTCGATGCCGGTATAACGAATTTCGTCTTGCACATATCGGATCGCTAGTAGGGCTTGTTCTTCTTGCGTCGCGTCATTTTCTTTCCATAGCCGAACTAATTCCAGTACCTCGGCATCGTTTTTAAAGTCATCGCTGAACTGATAAAATGAGATGAAGTTTGATATAACGTCAGCCCAGCTTGAAAATTCGCTCATTTCAAATTGGGCTTTAAATGGATACCCGGGCGGTTGATCGGGCTCTCGTTCATAAGGAAGGCAAGGTTCCATTTCCCAAATGAATTCATCTTCAGTTTCTGTGAGATAATCATCCCAATCGGATGGGATCGTTTGGCTTTGGAAGGACCGATTGGGAGGTTTGACAATCCGAATATTGTTTTTTTCCCAACGACACCGATTTTGCAGAGGGCATTGAAAAGAAAATTTAGGAGAGAACGAGCCGGATAGAGAATAGGAATAATCGAGGATGTCGCCTTCTCGAATGTCTTCAAGGAATAAAAGCGCTGATAGTTGGGCGGAATAGATATTGGAATCTAAGTCGAATTCTTGCTGAATAACGCGCAACTCATTCATTTCTAGCTTGTTAATCCATTTCCTGTTTCGATAAACCTTACATTCATGAATAGTGAGAGTTTGAAAAGAGGGGTCGAAGTTGATTGTGAGATTGCCCAGATTTTCGAGATCGAATGCATTCCAAATTTTATAAACCATATGTTCATAAAAGGTGTGGGAAGCGATATCAATTTGAAAATCATCGAGGAGATTGGGATTGCCTCGGCGGTTATCCGTGGCAGGATCGACTGGTTTTGGAAAAGACACCGGTTTGATCCATTCTGGAGTGGGGCTTTCATGCACGGTTACATTCGACGGAGAATAGTTGGGATCATTCCCGTGAACAAAATAGTTAGTTTCGCACTCGGGGCGCACTAGATAGTGATAGGCTGAATCGATAGGTGGGGTAGGATTATCCATGAGTCCTATGAAAAATGAAATTGTCAGCTTTGATGTGGGTGTTTTTGCTATAGATTTTAGGAATTGGTCTCTTTTTTAGATATATTCAAGTTGTTCGGTTATGATTCGGGGGAATGCGGGTGAGGGATAATTTTGATTTTTTTGACCGAGCGCTCCGTAGTGCTGAGTACTTCGAGATCGAATTCGTCATGCATGAGGCGCCATCCTTTTGCGGGGATGGTCCCTGCGCAATGGAATACATAACCACCGATCGTTTCGTATTCGGGAAGAGGAGGGATTTGGATGCCAAGCTGCTCTTCAATGTCGAGAATGTTCATTTTTGCATCGACGACCCAGCTTCCGTCGGGAAGCGCGAAAAAGGGTTGGTCTTCTTCGATGTCATATTCATCTTCGATCTCTCCGACGAGCTCTTCTAATATATCTTCAATGGTCACAATCCCTTCTGTGCCGCCATATTCGTCCACGATGATGGCCATGTGCAGCTGCTTATTGCGGAATTCTTGCAGAAGATGGGTGATTTTCTTGTTTTCGGGGGAGTAGATTACGGGTTTGGCGATCGACTCAAGAGGGGAGTCGAGAGTAATTTCGCCTGAAGTGGCTCCGGCGTAGAATTTCAGCAGATCTTTATAGAGCACAACACCGATGATTTGATCGAGAGAATCTCGATAGATCGGGATTCGGCTGTATTCTTGTTTGGCCATCAAACGTCCCGCTTCGCGTATAGTTGTTTCTACGGGAATGCTGAAAATGTCAACTCGGGGAACCATGATCTCTTTGGCGACGCGTTCTCTAAAATTCACAAAGGAGCTGATCAATTTTTGATCAAATGGATCAAGGTGATGTTGCAGCTCTGATTCGCTAATTAGTTCTTTGATCTGCGCGCGGGTGGGCATAAATTCCGCTTTTTCTTCATGAGCTTGTGTTTTGCGGACAATTCCGCGAGTCAAGTGAAGCAACAAGCTGACGAGAGGAAAGGCGACCATAAGGAAAAATGAGGAAAAGGGCGCACAAAATTTCAGGCAAATGCGAGGCCAGGCGCTGGCCATTAACCGGGCTAAAAAATCGCAAATCAACGATATTCCCAATAGAGTTATCGCCGATAAAATCAAAGGCGGCCAGTCATGCTTGGTGGGGGCGTCATTTAAGAGTTCGCGAAAATAGGGAACAGAGGTGGCTAAGAAAAAAAAGCCGCTCAAAGTATAGAGCAATTGGTAGATGTTTTTGCTAAGGCCGATTGCAACGTGCATCGTGTCCCATTCATGCCGTGGAAAGAAGCGCTTGAGGAGCGGCTGAAAGAAGAAAAGAGAATGGTGCAGAATTTCTTTGGATTTGATCCGGCCGAGGCGGAGGATTGCTGTGCTGAGCAGGGTCATACATAATGTGGCGAATAAGAGAAAAAAAGGCGGCAGAGGGCTTTCGAGTAGAAAAACTGAAATCATGTGGGCCGCAGGGACTCGATGATGGTTTTACAGTAAGCCATACACGATTTTTCTTTTTTTCGCATGATTCTTTTCTTGGATGGTTCTAAATCATCGTAGCCCAGCAGATGTAAAATACCATGAATGATGTATAGAGCCACTTCTTCGTAGGCATCTTGATTGTGATCTTCTGAATAACGAAGGGCCGTTTTCGTACATACGAAGACATCTCCGAGCAGTTCATGATCGATTGGAAATGAAATGCAATCGGTCGGTGTCGGATCATTGAAAAATTCATTGTGCAAAGCACAAATCCGTCGCTCCGTCACAAAGTAAATCGAAACTTCATGACAGGATTGGTTTTGCGATTTTAAAACAGCCTGAACCAAAGCACGCACAACCGGCAATGAGAGCTTCATGTCCTTTTGCCGGTTTGCTAGACGAACGATTGGCTTCGTTTGAGATTTAAGCAGATGGGGTCTTTGGAAGACCGGTAACTTTCGTATTTTTTCCGTCAATCCATTTGCCGATTTTACGTAGAACATCGATTCGCTCAAAGCGTTTCAGAACATTGCGTTTTTTTACCGAACTGCTCGTTTTGCCGTAACTGGAATGTCTGGTCATGATTGATCCGCGCGTTAAGAGATTTTAGGAATAAATCGGGAAGATGCCGACTCAGCCGGCGCTGCGTTTTCGTGAACGCGAAAACCAAGTGGTAAGTTGTTCGTTTTCGGTCCGGTCTTGGGAGATGGTGGACGTGGACGATGATAGGAAATGTGGCGTAATTTACCTTGCTTACTAATGCGTGTCATGGAACTCACCATTTAAAATTCAGGCTATAAGAATAGGGTTTGTTGTTAATATTATCAAGAATCAATTCAGGAGCCATTCCCGCTGTGACTTCCTGATGATCTTTGGAAATCTTTTCGACGAATTTACCCTAAAACACCGAAGCCATTATAATTTAATGAGATATGACCTTTGGTGTTTTTGGGTAAATTCGTTTGAAAATATCCCAAACCTCCTCGAGAAATTCACAGCGGGAGTGGCTCTCAGGGATTTGGTGAGAAACTGGGTCATCTGAGGATTATTGGATGTTTTACGCCCGACCGAAGAAACTGTTGATAAAATTGTATACTCTAACAAGCTGAGAGCTGTTTATTTTGTCTCTCAATCCGATGTAACGACTTGATAGGTAATCTTTTGCGAATTTTGTGGGGTCTTCGAAGAATGTTTTTACAAAATTGCAAACTGCAGACGCATATTCTTTTGTATGTTTGACTAAACAGCCTTCTTGGTTGTAACAGACCTTGAGATCGGCGAGCTTGGAACTACAATTTTTGAAAAATTGGGTCAATGCCGAACTTTCATGCGCCTCACCGATTCCTAGTTGTGATAAGGGAATTTCATAGTTGCGTTCCAGATAATGATACGATTTTAAAGGGGTGAAACGCAGCCTTTTCATGGAATATAGGGCGGTTTGTGTCATTAGCTTGAACTTTTCACTAATCTTTGAAATGAAATCGGAAGAGATACCTTTCACCGGCTCTTGTATCGCCAGGGCTGTACCGGTTTGGATCGTTTCCTTCGTACCCCTGAAAACACTAAAGAGTTTGGTGAAAAATTCTGACCAGGTCGGAGTATTTGCTAATTGATGAAAAAACATTTTACTAATTTCTTTCCCCTGAAAGTAGAGATTCAAATCAGATTCAACTCCTTCGAGCAAATAGCCAAAACTCATCAGTCCGGCGACCAAAGTCAAATCTCTGATTAAGTGGCGTTTAAAGGCATCGCTTGCTTTTCGTCTCAGATTTTGAGTTCCCGGAATGATTTTTAATCCCAGGGCAGCGATTCCTTGTAATGCTTTTCGAGCGGACAGTAAAAGACTGGCGCTATAGCAGCCGCTACGGACTACAGGAAGTCCAATATCAAGCGCAAATGGACCAAAAGTCGAATCAAAAGTTGTTTGGTTAAAAGTTTTTTCAAAAATAA
>CAISYW010000089.1 GCA_903889795.1 uncultured Chlamydiae bacterium
ACGGTTGGTTCGGAAATAAACAAAACGAGGCCGGGATTAATTGTATCCAATGATGTTGCGTCTCAATTCGCACGAATTCTTTTAATAGCTCCGATAACAAGCAAAAACACTGAAATCATACGCCCTTTCGAGGTTGCCATTTCTATTAAAGGTAAGCCGAGCAAAATTTTATTAAATCAATGCCGTGCTGTAGATAAATCTCGATTAACATGCAAAATATTATCTGCCGACCCAGCAACAATGAAACTCGTTGACGAGGCGATAAAAATTGCATTTGGGCTACAGTAAAAAGTCACTAATTACTATTTTGTTCCGAGTGCTTTTCTAAAACCGCCTTCAATATGTTGCAAAGAGCGATCTCATCTTGCGAAGCGATGGTCTCCCGAATGGAGTGCATCGCCCAGCCGGCGATTCCAATATCGACAGAGGGAAAACCGGCGACCGCAGACATGATCGATCCCACCGTGCTCCCGGATGGGATGTCGGAGCGCGAGGCGAATTTTTGGAGCGGCCAGCCTTTTTCCTGACAAAGCTTGATAATTGGAGCGGCCGTAGCGGCGCTTGTCGCATACTTTTGCATCGCATTCGTTTTGAGGACGACGCCATCGCCGAGATAGCATCGATGGTTCGGATCGAACCGATCGGAATAATTGGGATTATATCCATGGGCAAGATCGACTGAAATGCAATAGGAACGGCTCTTCAGGCGGTAGTAATCTTCGCGGTCGATTTTTTGATGCAGACAGATGCGCTCAATGACCTGATTCACAAAAAATGATTCGGCGCCTAAAAAACTCTTCGATCCCACTTCTTCATGATCCCAGAAAATCGCGAGTTGCAGCGATTGAGAAGAGATGGAAGATTCGATGAGTCCATAAAGACAGGCGAATGCTGAGGAGAGGTTGTCGAGTCTTCCCGAGGAAATCAGATCGCACTGAGCGCCTATAAAAGTGGCTTTTTCTAATGGAACCAGAAATAGATCGAATGAGATGAGATTTTTAAATGAGAGATGTTTACGTAAAAGAGATTCAACGGTCGCGGGATGGTTGTGGGAGTTAGCGATCGAGGCAATGGGATTCAGATGATCTTGTTTATTGATGAGCAGCCCCTTTTCTGTGACGGAGCGATCGAGATGCAGCGGCAATGAGGGGATTGTCAATGGGTAGTCATCGAGAAAGACGAGGCAGTTTTCTATCTCTCCATCTTCTTTTTGCACCAGTGCACGGCCCGCAAGGGCCAAATCGCGATCCAGCCAGGTATGCAAGAGCGGCGATCCGTAGACTTCCGTATTGAATTGGGACACGCGCGGATGGCTGATTTCGGGAACCGGTTTGAGCTTGAGGCCGGGGCTGTCGAGATGGCTTGCCAGAATCGTCGCTTGTTTGATGCCCTCTTGGGGAAGACGAAAGGCGCAGACAGCCGCATCGTCTCGTACGACAAAGTAACCTTTGCCATTTTCTAAAACCCAGCGTTCGCCTTCGACAAGCGGGGTGAAATCCGCTTGCGCTAATCGATCGCTCACTTGCCTGGCTGCATGCCATGGCGTGGGCGATCGATTCAGAAAACGTATAAAGTCAGATATTAGCTCGCTCATGTTTTTGTCGGCGAAATATGTGTGATCTCATCTTCTAAATACCGCTGCAGTACTTTTGGAACAAGCACAGATCCGTCGCTTTGCTGATTATTTTCTAAAAGGGCGACCATTAAACGCGAGGTGGCGAGTCCCGAGCCGTTCAGAGTGTGGACGAATTGCGGCTTTTCATTTTTTTTGCGGAAACGGATTTGGGCGCGCCGCGCCTGAAAGTCCGTGCAATTCGAAACGGAAGAGACTTCGTAATAGCGATTTTGCCCCGGCAGCCATACTTCGATATCAACGGTCTTCGCTGCGGCAAATGACATATCCCCGGTCGTCAACAACATGTTTCGATAATGGATTCCCAAGCCCTGAAGAACCTCTTCTGCGCTGGCGAGCATCTCTTCATAGATGCGAGGGCTGTCTTGCGGATCTGTGAGACAAAACATCTCCACTTTGTTGAATTGGTGGGTGCGGATAAGACCCCTCTCTTGGGAGCCTGCTGCGCCGGCCTCGCGTCGAAAACAGGGGGTATAGGCCGTATATTTCAGGGGCAGGGCTTCTTCGGCAATCATTTCATCATAGTGCAGACCGTTTAAGGCCGCTTCAGAGGTCGGGATCAGGTAGAGCTGGAAATCCTCATCGCGAACTTTGAACAGCTGGCTTTCAAATTTGGGAAGATGCGCTGAGCCAAACATGATCTCGGGGCGTACGAGCAGAGGGGGGATTACCTGGATAAATCCGTTTTTGCGGTGGGTGTCCAGCATGTAGTTGATGAGAGCCCACTCCAGCCGTGCGCCCATGTTGATATAAACGGGCCAGCCCGAGCCGGAGAGTTTTGCGGCTCTCTCAAAGTCGAATAAATGGAGCTTTTCGTTAAGCTCCATATGGTTTTTAAATGGAAAGTCAAATTTTCTTTTTTCTCCCCATTCTTTGATGCAAACATTGTCTTTGGGACTGGGAGAGATGGGAACGTCGTCCATCGGAATGTTGGGAAGAGATGCCAATTCATTGAGCAGATCGGCTTCCATCTGGGTGATTTGCAAATCGATTTGAGTAATTGAATCGCTCAGACGGGTCAGATCGCCCATGAAATCGGAAACATCTTCGTTTTTCTGCTTTTTAAGCCCGATTTCTTTTGAGGCGCTATTCCTCTTGGACTTGTATTCTTCCACCTGGGTTTTCAGCTGACGAATCTTTTCATCTTTGGCGAGGATAAGGGAGAGTGAGGTTTCGGGAACCTTGTTTTTCAGCTTGCGTTCGATTTCTGTCGCATTTTTGCGTAATTCTTTGATGTCTAACATGAGCCTTCCTCTGGATGAAAAACAAAAATATAGGGGGTCAATCAGGGAAAAGTCAATTACTAGTAACTATTGGAGCGATTCAACGCTTGCAACCCAACCTCTTTCTTTGCTACCATCGACGGAGAACCAAACGTGCTTGTTCATGGCTGATAAATTTCCCGTTGCAAAATTGCCTCTTATCCTACGATATCACCGTCTGATGGACGCCTTCGCGAAATCGGATGACGAAAGAGATTTTTACCTCGATCGCGTAGAGGGTTTTCTCCTCTATGCTGATCTCGATAAGAGCAGCGAAGAGCTGGAGGGTCTCGAAAAAGAATTGGCGGAACATTCAAATCGCTATTGTCTGATCCCCAAAATGACCTTTTATGAAGTAAAAAAATTCATGGAGGGTTTTGTTCATGAGAAAGTCTACGATATCGATACAAAAGAAAAACTTCTCGATCTCATTTCAGCTAAAGAAGCGCGCGAAAACTTTCTTGAATTTATCTATGATCATTTGACTGAACTCGAAAAGTGGCAGCTCTATTCCCAGGAGCGCTCACGCATCCGGATTATCGAATGGTTGCGCATTCATAAGATTCAATTCGTTTTTGAGGAAGATCTCGAACTTACCAAGGGGATTGTTGAAAAATTGAAGAGGTCCCTATTCGAGACGAAGGTACCCAAGGACGTGAACCAGGCGCGAGAAATTATTTTTGAAAAGGCCAAGACCTACTATTCCAACGAAGCCTTGAATCCTCGTCCCAAGCGCGGCCGTCCGCCCAAGCAAGTGGCCAAAGTGGAGCTGGAACCTCAAGTTACGATGGATATTTATACGCAGGTTCCTCCTGCATGCCGATATTTTCTCTATATTCCGGATATCGTTAGCGCATCGTCGGTCACCTTTTCAGCTAAATTTGAGACGGAAGAGCATCTCCTCGCTTCCCTGCGAGGCAGTCCCCGTTTGCGCGTCGATGAAAAATTGGAAGCTCTTTCGCAGCGCTTGGAGTCATTGCGCCATCTATCCAACCGCTTGGCCGGGGCAGAAAAGATGTTAGGCGTTGAAAAGGGTAAAAAACCTTTTGAACCGTTTTTGCGGCCCAAATTCAAAGAATCTACGACTGTTGAAGTGTTGGAAGAGGCTGAGGATTCCAAAGTCGGCAGTGCCATCGGCGGAGTGCTGACCAAGAAGCGAGGACGTCCTCGCAAAGAAGATCAAGCTGAAGAATTTGTTAGTCAGCATCGTCGACGCTTTGGCATTAAGAAAGTTTCGCAGATCAAGTCAAAGAAAAAAAAATAGTTGATGCTTTTTTTCGCATACTGCTATCGGCTTGAAGTTTTGGTTTTTGGCGGCAAGATTTTGTGTTCCAATGTATTGCGGAGATCGAAGCCAACTTGCAGAAAGTTAGCGAGATCGAGCAAAATCTTGGAACGCAAAAGATGACGATGAAAAATCAAAAGTTCATGTCGATAGCAGTATACCTTTTCCTAGAGAAAGGGTACAATTCTACTCATGGGAATTCACGCAGTTCGTACACTCAAAACAGAAAAAGATTTTTTAAACGATCTCATTGGCACCCTTCCTCTGCCATCGATTGATCGCGATCATGCCTTGCGTACTCTTGAGGTAATGCATCTGGCTCGGATGATCGATGAAAAGATGGAAAAATTGGTTCGCCAAAATAAGGGAGCCACATTCCAGCTTTCGGTTAAAGGCCATGAGATGATCGGCGCTCTCTCTGCCCTCGCTCTCTTGCCCGGAACGGACTGGGCCTATCCCTATTATCGCGATCGTTCATTTGCCCTTGGTTTGGGTTGTTCGGCGGAAGAGATTTTGGCGGCATTCCTCGCACGCGATATTGAACATCATTCCGGAGGGCGAATGATGCCCGACCACTTTTCTCACAAACCTCTTCGTATGCCCTGCCAATCAAGCTGCGTCGGTTCGCAGTATTTGCAAGCGGTGGGTTGCGCTCGGGGCAGCGCATTGCGGAAAGCAAATGAAATCGTCTATGTTTCCGGCGGCGACGGTTCTACATCGCAGGGCGATTTTCATGAGGCGTTGAACTTTTCTTCTCTGCATTGTTTACCTATCATTTTTGTCGTTCAGGACAACGGCTGGGCGATTTCGGTTCCAAGCTCGGAGCAAACGGCAGGAAAATCGATCGCTAAAATGGCGCGTGGCTACGAAGGACTGAGTGTATTTGAAATCGACGGTTGTGATTATGAGCAGACCAACGACGCCGTCCGTCAGGCCGTTTTCAAGGCGCGTTCGGGTAAAGGCCCTAGTCTCGTTGTGGCCAAAGTTCCGCGTATTGGCCCGCATAGTAACAGCGATGATCCCAAAAAATACAAAAATGAAGACCAGATCGCGGCGGAAAACGAAAAAGATCCCATTCCTCGCTTTGAGAGCTATTTGCTGGATAAAGGGGTTCTGAGCTTAGCCGAACTCGAAGAGTTGCGCCGTCGCCATTTTAACATGGTTGAAGAGGCTGCCCTTGCCGCTGATCAATTGCCGCACCCGTTACGTGAATCCGCAACGGACAGGCTCTTCGCTCCTTTTGATGCGCAAGGTACCGCTTCGGAATGCGGCGAGTCTGTCGTTCTGATGGACGCGTTGAACCATGCGCTGATCGAAGAAATGGAGCGCGACAAAGGCGTCATTGTCTTTGGAGAGGATGTGGCTCGAGGAAAAGGCGGAGTGTTTGGATTAACTCGCACGCTGACAGATCGTTTTGGCCCCGAGCGCTGCTTCAATACGCCTCTGGCTGAATCGACCATTATCGGATTGGCGATCGGCTTGTCCGCTGATGGAATTCATAAGAGCGTCGCAGAGATTCAGTTTGCCGATTATTTCTGGTCGGGCGCCAATCAGCTGATCAACGAACTTGCCAGCATTTACTATCGATCGAATGGAGAATGGAATTGCCCTGTGGTGATCCGTATGCCCTATGGCGGCTATATCCAGGGGGGACCCTATCACTCGCAAAGCGTTGAAGCCTTTTTGTGCCATTGCCCCGGCTTGAAGGTCGCCGTTCCAAGTAATGCGGCGGATGCCAAACGTCTGCTTAAATCGGCCATTCGCGATCCCAATCCCGTTATCTTTCTTGAGCACAAAGCGCTCTACCGCCAGCGCCTCTTTTGTGCTCGTCCCGAACCGGGACCCGATGATTTGCTTCCATTTGGCCAAGCTCACGTTGTTCGCGAAGGGACCGATGCCACGATTGTCGCGTGGGGCATGATGGTCATGATGGCCAATGAAGTGGCTGAAACGCTTGCAAAAGAGGGTTTTTCGGTCGATCTCGTTGATTTGCGAACGCTTGTTCCTCTCGATTTCAATACTGTCCTGGCTTCATTGAAGAAAACTGGTAAATTGCTGATTTTACACGAAGCTCCGCGCAACTGCGGATTCGGTGCGGAATTGGCTGCCCGCGCGGTGGAAGAGGGGTTTAGTTATCTCGATGCACCGGTTGTCCGGGTTACGGGAAAAGATTGTCCCGTTCCTTATTGCAAGGATTTGGAGGAAGAAATCTTACCTCAAAAGAAAGACCTTGAAGAGGCACTTCGCCGACTACTTCATTTTTAGAAATATATACCGCTCGTGATTCAAAAATCGGTTCTGTCTGCGTCAGATAGCCATTGAATATGAATCCGCTTGCATCGCCCAACTTCAAGAAGTTGAGCTGTTTCGGCGCCGGCTTCGCCTGATTCAAATTCAAGGCACTTCCTGGACATAATCCGATTTTTGAACCACTCCCGGTATACTGAGCGCGGTTAGGTTCTTCATTATTTGGCGGTAGGATTTTGTGTCACGTTCGGTATAGAAAGTTTGCGAGAACGAGCAATGCGCTGAGACGCAAAAGACGCCGATGAAAAAATTAAAGACCTTGCCGCGGGCAGTATAAATCAAACGTTTTTTGTTTCGTTTTGAAAAAATGGGTAATTTCTTTTCTGCTTTTTGAATGTTATTCTTGACTGATGCAGTTAGTTTTTCAAATAGCTCGTGTTTTTTTTGGATGTTATAAGCAATGGATCTTTCGTTTTTTATTGAAAGCGAGTTTCGTTTTGTTTCAAAAACATGATCCATGTGCATTAAATGATGAAGCAGGCTTTCTTGTGTTTTTTGGAATGCATCTATCTCTGCTTCAGTTAAATCCGTCAGATTTGCACCGTCGATCGTTTCAACGTTGCGGATAAGCCGTTCGAGAGTTGCATCAATCTCTGACAGAATTTCTTCCGCAATCATATTCGTCAAATTCCACTAATCTGCATATACCGGGAGCGATTCAAAAATCGGGAATAGGCAAGGAGGCTGCTTGCATTTGTGTCAGGCAGAGCCGACGCCTCCATCACCCAACTTGAATAAGTTGGGTGATGGAGGCGGACACAAAGGCAATGCAAAGCCGACGCAGCATAAACCGATTTTCGAATCACGAGCGGTATAGCTCCATTCTTTATGAGATCGCTTTATTTTTTAAAAGAAATATTTTTTATTTAAATTTTAGGAGATTCTAAAGATGTGGTAATCACCAATCGTTTTGAAAATCATGATAAACATCGGACTGTAATTGAACTAAAACCGAATTTTTTTTTAAATAAGTTGATCCATTGCGCGGCAATAGATCAACAGATTGCGAAGATTTCCCATGTACCAGCTAGATAAAAGGGACTAGTGGCATCGCCCTAAATTCGCAACTCATTCTGAGAGGATCTCCTCGCCCTGCAAACCGAGCTGCGAAGCCTTTTAGCATCATCGCTGCAACAAAGTCTCCATAAGACAAATCTTCATGTTGCCAATTTTCGATTTTCACTTTTATAGCGCCGCCGTTCTTTTGAAAATGCGATGTCTCTTGAACGCATTTATCCAAGACGTGAAATGCTCTTTGAACTCGTTCAATATTTAAAAGCTCCTTCATATCTCTTTTATATGTGTATTCGTCTACGGGGGTTAAGAATTTATAATTTCGCGTTGCTTGAGGTGAGCGGAGGTTGCCGGATTGTGAAAGATATACGCCTTTTGCTTCGCAGTAAGGCAGGAGTTTATTATATATAACCATTTTTGCTTCTTCATAGGGAAGGGAATCAAAATTATTGACTGGGTAAAATTTAATCGTCATCTCTTTCTCCTTTGGTTTTTTTAGGGTCGAAATTTTTTAAGAAA
>CAISYW010000090.1 GCA_903889795.1 uncultured Chlamydiae bacterium
AGCCCTTCTCTCAAAGGTTCTAAAACCGGCGGGAGAGGTACCTCTTCTGGAAGTAAAGAGAGCGCAAATTTCCTAACGACCTCCATATTTCGAGAGTCTTTGAGTAAAGAAAAAATCTCCTTTGGGATCGGGCGATCTTCAAGAGCATTTTCTGCAGAGAGAAGCGCTTCGGCGCATGTTCTTTGCAAAAAATGAAGTACTGGAGCTTTTTTTATAACAGAGAGAAGCAGCCTTCCAGCTTCATTCAACACATATTTATCGTCTTTCTGTTCAAAAAAACGTGCAATTGCTGGAGGCGGAGGATTCTCATGGGTGGACTCAAGAATTTGAAAAAAATGAGGGAAAAAACTTGAAAGAGCGTCTTGAATGGGCCCATGGATCTGAACTCTTTCTTCTCTCGCTAAAAGAGCATCACTAAGAAAGAGTTCAGCTAGGTCATCCAAAACCCCAGAAAGCGTTAGAGGGGCTATAGCATCAGCAGGTCTGGCAAAAGCTTCATCTGAAGTGGATGCAGCTTTTTCATGAGGTTTTTCAAGGAGAACCTCTCCAAGGACCAATGGGGCGACCGTCGGACCAAGTAGCTGAACCAACGCTTGCGCATCTTCTCCGGAAAAAAAAGGCCCCAAAAGATCGCGAGAAGTTTTTTTTTCTTGAGGCTTTTCCTCGCTTTCTTTCTTCCGAGAAGGTGGGGCTGCTTCATGAAAGGCGACGTGAAGTGGTTGTAACAGCTGGGCAATCTTTTTTTTGGCAACACTTCGAAGCATAGAAGAAAGAAATTTGTATAAGGCCATCTCAGCATAGGAAAGGGAAGGATCTGATCGTAAGACCTCATTGATGCTTCTTTCTAAAATGGCGAGAAGCTTTTTTTCCATTGGGGCAAGCGAATGAGCCTCAACGCTCCTTCTGAGGGCATCCTGGATCTCATCAACCTGAAAAATATCTTTATTATTCATTATGCGGTCAAAAATCCTAAGGAGAAAAACGGAAAGAGCAAGGCCGGTCCCGCTCTCGTTCTCAGCAATCCTACGAACGGTTTCTCCCGTTGTTGACAGTACGTATTTTCCCTCAATATTCACAAAACATAGAGCCAGAAGATCTGGCGGAGGAGTTGAACTCCCGTTTCTATAGAACTCGCACTGCTGAGCGATAAATCTAAGAAGCAAAGGAGAGAGCTGGCAGACCATATTGTATAATTGACCCTGATTTCGCTGATCGAAATCCTTCTTCAGGGTAAGTAGAGAACTCTTCATCGTTGAAGATCCCCAATAAATCCCAATGGATACAACTTTTGACAGAACGAATGAAAATGTCCACGACGATTTCCGAGAAAACTTTCGAGGATTTTTTTGTGCCTCTGGTGCTCGGACGGGGATGTCTTCGAGAGACCTGAGGAGCCTTCTTTCGAGAGTTGTACATCTATCAAGCAAGTTCTGTTTTTTTGGATGATCCTGCCCAAGACTTCCTGCCGCCCACTGCATTTCTACGAGCTTATGCCAGCTTCTTCCGTGCCATTCAGAAGTAGGGGTAGAATCCAGATCTCGCTCCAGGGCGGTTAATTCAGTTTCCAGGGGATGCTCAGATATCGGAACACTGGCCATTGGTATTTCCTCCGAATGCGTTTTCTGTTTTAGCCCGAGTTTACAAGTTATGCACGAGCCTTTGACACAATCTTTTGGCGTTCAATGGCTTACGATTTTCGATCGCCCAAGTAGGCAATACAATCGAAAATGTAAGTCATTGGAAACCAAAATCTTGCTCCATAGGCCCATCGCTAATTTGTAAACTCGGGCTAGGGATAGACTCCTTATCTATATAAAAATTAAAAATAAAAAAAAATTAAAAAAATC
>CAISYW010000091.1 GCA_903889795.1 uncultured Chlamydiae bacterium
CTAAGGTGTGGCTATTGGAATATATTTCTAAGAACAGGTTTCTAATCTCTCAAAACTGAAGCGATCAAAAGTCATTGACAGTAAGTGTGTTAGGAACGAAAAACTGAGGAATGTTTAGGTAGGTTAAGATTTATAAGATAATTATAGCCGAGTCTCTGGTGGCTTATCGTTTGTAATCATAAATATACGCTAATTTGCAAAAAATTAATATGCATGGGTTTTTAATGTTTTAAATTAAACGATCTGCTATAATTTAATTATTATTGTTTTAAAGGCTAAAATATATGTCAGAAAGAGATTCTGTACAAACTGGATATAATCCCTTATTAGGCGAGATGGCGAATTCTTCCACCAAAATTGGATATCTGAAGAATCATAAAGTTGAGGTTATCGGTATCACTGTAACAACAGTATTAGTAACTGCTGTAGTTGTGACAGCTGTCGTAGCATGTTTTTTTACGCTAGGAATGCCTGGGCTGATCGTAATCGCGGCCACGGGGGTGGCAGCTGTATTCACAGCTTCCGGCACCGCAATTTATTCTTGCATACATCAGCAGTCATCGAACACTTCTGAAACGGCCAAACTTACGTCTCAAGAGAAGGCTGCAAAAATGTACGCTAAAAAGCAGAGGATTGATGCTGAATGGGAGCTTTTTGCCAATAAAAAAGGAAATGCGGATCAATTCATCAGGGAAATGGTTGATTTGATTGAGCTTGAGTATAGAGACGTGGTAAATAAAGATCATCCGGACGTTATCTATCGTACACCTCCTGATCTTGATATGCTTCGTGATCTACAAAGCGAGATCGCTCGATCGTTAGATGTTTCTTCTGGGATGTTGCTTGTAAAAAATTGTTCTTCAACAGACCGTATCAAGATCTTCACTAATCTTTTAAAAAAGTTTGTAGAAAATCTAACACCAGAAACTCAAAAATCTGTTTCTGACGAAACTCTGAACAAATTGGATGCCCATTTATTAGGTCTTTGTGCTTTTGGAAATCCTCCTGTTTTGCCTACAAGTCTCTTTTTATGTTGGATGGGATCTCTCGTTGTGTTTGACTATAAAAAATCTACATTTTTACAACAAGTTAATGTTGAAACGTTAATTAGGATGAATAACGATAGGTTAAAAAGTGGTCGACCTACGGGTTGGGTTGATGCGGATTTCAAACCAACGCATCTTCATGCTGAGTGAGCTTTCTCGCTAGAAATGATCGCATGAATTTTTGTTAAGGACTACCGGTTCGGGACAAGATCTCTGCAGCTCCTGGCGCAGTTCTTTTAATGCGCGGGGATGATGGTCGTGCGAGAAAACGATTTTTTCCGCGTGTTGTAGATATTTCCAGGCATCCACGAAATTGAACCGTTGGAAATGGATGGCCGCGAGATAATAATTGGCCGTCGGATCGCCGGAATCCAAGGCGATATATCGTTCAAGCAAGGGGAGAGCCTCTTTTTCACGGCCTAGCTGCAAATGAGTGATGGCGAGGTGGAGAATGCCCTGGCGAAAAGCGGGGAACTTGACGACAACCTCCTCGAGCTTTTTCTGTTTTTCCAGGATGGAGGAACGCTTTTCGTCGATTTCACTGTAAATCGCCAAGATCGCATCGGGATCCATTTTGCCGGCCAGGTAATCTTCCGATACGCTATCCGGGCTGATCATATGATCGGGTTGGCGGCCCTGAATCTTTTTCAAGAGCGCTTTTCCCTCTTCTGTGCGGCCTACAAATAGATAATTGAAGCCGAGGAACATGTTGAGGAGATAATCTTCGGAGAAGAATCGGCTTGCCTTTTCGTACAGTTTAATGGTGGCTGCAAAGTCTTTGCGATGCCAGCCAACAGAGGCCTGGTTCATGAAAGCCAATCCAATTACTTCTCGAACTGTTCTCTTTTGTAATTTACGGGTTTCAATTCCGAGATAGACCTCCGACGGCATATCGATTCCACGCGCTGTTGTCTCGATATTAATCATTTCTGATGTTTCAGGATCAATATGGCGAACATAAATATGGCCGGGTGGAGTGATGGCCTCGAGCGACAAATCGAGACGCTGAGCTAAAGAAAGATAGAGAATCGAAACTCCAAGGCAGACGCCGCGATGGCTATCCAGGACGGAGGGAAGAAGTGTGTATACGTCGATATCTTTGGCATATATCGAGTGAGGTGGAAATCGAAAACGCATCTCTCCGAAAATATAATCATTGATGGCTCGGATTTTTTCTTTCGAGGCGGCGTTGTCGGGCAATCGCGCGAGAATTTGCAGGGCCATTAGGTCGATGTGGGCTTCATAGCTGCGCACTTTTAGACGCGCTTCGGGGGTGTCTTGCTCCATTTCGGAGAGAAACAGGGCACGTGCGAGATCGATTTCATGGGAAGGAAGCGACTCCAGGCTCTTTTGCTCCCAGAGTCCCCAGCCCTTTAAGCTTCGATTTTTTAAATGCCGGCCTAGTTTTTCAATCGTCTTTAGCTGTTCTTCTTGCAAAAGAGGGGCATTTTGTGCGTCCGGCAGGCGATTGACAAAAGCGATGATCGGTTGAAGGTCGATAGATGGAAGCGTCTCAGGATGCTGTCCTCCATGTAAGAGATCCCAGGCATGGCGTAGCGCCGTTTTGCCCAAAAGAGTGTCGGGATAAAGCTCATAGAAGGCGAAATGTTGTGCGACCGAGGTCGGATCCAGACTGGTATAGAGCGATTGAAGCGAGCCTCCCTTTCGAATAGGCACCTCATCGGCAAAGAGAGCCGTCATAATCAAGAGCAAACAACAGAGCAGCCGCATATGAATTCCTTTACGAGCGCAGGATGTTTTGAATTTCTTTCGTCAGATCTCCATGCGAAGCGATTTCTTCCAAAGAGGGCTTAAAACGATATGACCAATTCGTGGGTAAAAGTGTTCCCGGGATATTGATTCGTTCATCTTCCAGATTCGACGAAATCAGATTGGGGAAAAGGGCTAAATATTCCTGGAGAAGATTGATATGAAAGATGCTGGGAGAATGATGCGAATCATGCAGAATTTCTTTGAGCTGCCAAGATTCCAGTATCGGTGTGTAGGCCCAATGCTTGAACTTGGCGTATTCTGTGGCTTCGGAGGGTTGGCTTTTCCACCATAGCTGTAAAGGTTCCGAGTCGGGAGTGGAAACCGTCGTCAAGCTGATCGGATCGTACTCCTGCAATGGAATAAA
>CAISYW010000092.1 GCA_903889795.1 uncultured Chlamydiae bacterium
CTATCTTCCTGAGCGTGTTTTGTCGAATGGCGATCTTGAAAAGATGGTCGATACAAACGATGAATGGATTGTTACGCGGACAGGAATGCGCGAGAGACGGATCGCGCGCGCCGATGAGTTTTCATCGGATATGGGGATCGCTGCGGCTAAAGCGGCTCTGGCTGATGCGAAAATGAGCGCAGAAGAAATCGATTTTATTCTCGTGGCGACACTGACGCCCGATTATTTATGTCCCAACACAGCCAGTCTAATTCAACATGCGATCGGAGCTAAACGGGCTGGAGCGATCGATGTTGGTGCTGCCTGTACGGGCTTTTTGTATGCTTTGGCTATGGCTAAGGCTTTTATTGAAGCGGGCATGTATCAAAATATTTTAGTTATTGGAACTGAAAAGCTTTCTTCGATTACAAATTATAAGGATCGTTCCACCTGTATTCTGTTTGGCGATGGTGCGGGAGCCTGTGTGGTTTCCTCCAAGGGAAGCGGGTTTGTTATTTCGAGTACTTGTCTGGGTGCGGATGGCGAGCAAGCCAAATTATTGATGTTGCCGGCGGGAGGATGCCGCGCACCAGCATCTGCTGAGACAGTTGAAAATGATCAGCATTTTGTTCAGATGGCCGGCAATGAGGTGTTTAAGCACGCAGTTCGGCGTATGGAAGGGGCCTGTAAGGAATGCATGGAAGACGCGAAACTCACGGAGAAAGATATCAGTTGGCTGATTCCTCATCAGGCTAATCTTCGAATCGTTGACGCAATTGCTAAGCGCTTTGAGCATTTGCCATCCGACCGGATTTTCAAGACGGGTCATAAATATGGAAATACCTCAGCGTCAACGATTCTTATCGCATTAGATGAATTACTCAAACAACATCAACTGAATGAAGGCGAGAGGATTCTTCTCACAGCTTTTGGCGGAGGATTCACTTGGGGAGCTGCCATTTTAACCGCCGGTGAACCCGCATGAATCAGACAGCCTTCCTTTTCCCCGGCCAGGGCGCTCAATATCCGGGAATGGGTAAAGATTTTTTCGATGCTTTCTCAATTGCCAGACAGACGTTTGAAGAAGCGGATGATTTGCTTTCTTTCCATTTGAGCAAGGTGATTTTTGAGGGACCTGAAGATCTTTTAACGAAAACGCAAAACAGTCAGGTTGCGATCTTTGTGAATAGCGTGGCGATTCTCCGCGTTTTGCAGCAGCAATTCTCTGATTTGAATCCTTCGGTTTGCTCCGGCTTAAGCTTAGGTGAATATACAGCTCTCTTTGCCTCGGGGCGAATTGAATTTGGAGAGTGTCTTCGCCTCGTCTATTTACGTGCCCAATTCTTGAGTGAGGCTTGTGAAAAAACAGATGGTGCGATGTCTGCTGTTTTGGGTCTTTCCTCTCAGGATGTGGAAGCAGTTGTTCACTCTCTCAATCCATCGGATTCGGTCTGGGTGGCAAATTATAATTGCCCGGGTCAAACGGTGATTTCGGGAACTCGCGATGGGGTGGCTGCGGCTGTGGAGGCTTTGAAAGCCAAAGGTGCGAAACGGATCATTCCGCTTCAGGTACACGGTGCATTTCATAGCGGTCTCATGCGTAGTGCAGAAGAAAAGCTAGCCCCTGCCATTGAGCACGCGAACATTTGCAAAAGCACTGCCGCCATCGTCATGAACGTTCCCGGAGACTATGTTGACGAGATTCATTTTGTAAAAGAAAATCTGAGACGTCAAGTGACTCATTCCGTTCGATGGGAACAGGGTATTCGGGCCATGATGAAACGCCAAGTAGAGCTCTATCTTGAAATCGGATGCTCAAGGACTTTGACCGGCATGAACAAAAAAATCGGTATGGCTGAGCCGACAATCTCGATTGACAAAGTTCCCGA
>CAISYW010000093.1 GCA_903889795.1 uncultured Chlamydiae bacterium
ACAAGCGATCTTTTGTATGAAAATAAATACAGTAACAGATGCCCAGACATGCGTAAAAGCTGATCACTCTTCTGATGTCCCCGCTTCTCGATTAAACCTTCAACCTGCCCTTTCTGCGGCTTGGGATGGTTTGCGATGGGTTTGGGCGCATGTAAAAATTCCTGATATGGGAAGGGTTTTACATGACCATGTAATAACAAGTACGGAAAAACCGCCCTCGATTGATCAGCAAGCCAAAAGCGCTTCCGCCCACTTGTGTCTGGAAGAAACTCTAGCGTCACTAACTTTTCAACGACCTGTAGATGTTAATACCCCAGTTGATTTTATAGCTTTTTTAAACCCAAATGAATTCAACGTTTATAAAGTCAAAGAACATCTTGATCAGCAAGAAAAAATCGGACCCATGGTCGTTACAGGTACGGAGAGAAGTTTCTTTGATTTGTGCTTATGTAATCCGGACAAGTGTACAGGTCTGATTGTAAGAGATATAAACCCAAAAGTCAAAGCCTACGTTGATTTTAACACCCTATTGCTTCGTATAGCTGACAATGTTGGCGAATATGCCCAGATGTCTGACGATCTTATGAGTCTCAATGATCTTAAACAATGGGTAGAAGGGAGCCAATTGTTAGATGAAGAAAAAAAATTTTTCTTAGAAAATCCAACCAAGATCCAGCAACTTTTATATGAAAACCCAGATTTTATCCGTAGAAATCACAAAGCATTATTAACAAGAACTGAATATCTTCAGTGCAGAATTGAATCTAGCAATATTCCACAGCATCTCAAACAATATTACTTCCATCATTTGAATGATTTTGCAGAAATTTATTTCAATACAACAAAATCATGGAGAAGCCGCGATAAGCAATTTTTTGAGGGCGTCCAATACCACGAGAACCCCAACCTTTTTAATAAACTTCAACAATTCGCCCGATCTGGAAATATTATTGCAACTATTGGAGATATTAATGATCTTCGATTTTTAGAAAATTTGAACGTTGGCATTCTAGATGTATCTAATATCCCCGATTATGTCTTGCTTGATCTGAAAGCTGATAAAAGTTTCAGTCCCCACATCATATGGACATACCTTCATTCGGGCGGCGACAATACTACATATTATTCATGCCCCTGCCTGTCTCTACTTCAAGAACAAGAGAGAGGTGAGTTTGATCAATTGCTGCAAGAACTGCGCCAAGCAAAATGTATAGAGAAAGAATTATTTACAATTGGTGGAGCTCCCAAATTAGGAATAGATTTATTTCATACGCTTCTTCACTTGAGAAAAAGCCGTCCTGACATAAGGCCCGTTAGCTATTCTGCTGAAATATTAAATCAACTGAAGGAGTTCAAGGAACAGTGGATGCTTGAAATTCCAGGCAACAGATGGATAAGTTTTGATAGTAGCAACTTCGATACAAATCAAATAAATTCCTTAAGCGTCGATGAAATCAATGCCGCATGTAAAAACCCTAAAATCGTACGTTTCTTACCTCAGCTGATTGAGAACTGGCTATTAATAGATTACGATAAGTATGTTGCATTTTCTAAGATCCCGGGCTGGAGAGAAGCATTTTTAACAGAAGCCGAGAAAGCATCAACGGATTCGTGTATGCAGTGGAGACGCGAAGCATTTCAAAAAAAATTTAGCCAGCCTCTATAAGCACTCGGCCCTTTAAGGGTCGAGCCTGGAGAGGCAATTGCAAAACTCCATTCGGAGTCAAATCCGCCCTTTTTCCGCTGGCTTCGAATTTCTCGCAAATCGCCTATGACCAGAAGGATATGTCGCTTTGCGAGAAATCGAACCAGCGAAAAAATCATCGAATTTAACTCTCAAAGCGAGTTTTGCAATTACCTCTATGGATAAAAATTTTGAAATTAACAAAGAGAATGTTAACGCTGTCGTTCATACGATTCGAATATTTTTTCCTAATCTAAAAGAGGTGATACTGGATGGTTGTAACTCACTCGCAATTGGTCAACTATTTCTTCAAGCATACAAGAGTGAGGCTCCGAATACGGAAATTAGAATCATTGGTACGATACGTACAACAAATTTAAACTGGATGGAACCCACAAAAGATGACCCAGAAATGATTGACGTACACTCTTGGAGTGATGATTTTCAGGACTGCTCCCTCCCCGAAACGGCTCCGCAATAATCATGATGAATCGTTTCCTCGACAAACCGATCGCCAAACAAAACCTGCGGCAATATGATGCGGATGAAACCGATCAAATTTTGCGAGCCGATCTGATCATAGGTAACCCAATATAATTCACCTTCATCGCATGGAGTCAATTGTCCCGTAAATCGATCCGCAATATAAATGAATAAAATCCAAGATGAGTCGCCCGGATCCAGAATTGTCTTCACAACCCCCTTCAGCTTTGGTTGGATAATATCGAGCCCTGTCTCCTCTTTCACCTCGCGAATACATGAAGCATGTATGTCTTCGCAAAAGCCCGTTTTACCGCCGACTCCTGTAACCAGATGCTGCATCGGTTCTCGGTTTCTTTTCAAAAGAAGAACCTTCCGGGCGCCCACATCCTGAATAAAACAAACATTACCAATTGTGACTTTCATATTTTTGGTTCGCGTTCGGTATAAGCTTTAATAATCATTGTGCATCTATACCGCTCGTGATTCGAAAATCGGTTTATGCTGCGTCGGCTTTGCATTGCCTTTGTGTCCGCCTCCATCACCCAACTTATTCAAGTTGGGTTGCTTCGGCGTCGGCTCTGCCTGACACAAATGCAAGCAGCCTCCTTGCCTATTCCCGATTTTTGAATCGCTCCCGGTATAATAGATCTTGGATATCCGCTCCAACAATCGCCTGAATGTTGCGGGTAATTTTTTCATAATCCCAGTTCCACCATTGAATTCGAATCAACTGCTCGATTATCTCATCGGAAAAGCGTTTTCGAATGATCTTCGCAGGATTTCCTCCCACAATCGTATAGGGAGGAACATCTTTGGTCACAACGGCTCGAGCGGCAATAATCGCACCATCACCAATCTTCGCTGCCGACACAACGACTGACTCATGTCCAAACCAAACGTCGTTTCCAATCACCGTATCTCCCTTGTTCGGAAGATTTAATTCGTAATCCTTCCATTCGGGACAGCCTTCTCCCATATTTCCAAAAATAAAAAATGGAAAGGTCGAAAAACCGCTCATTTGATGGTTCGCATCGCTCATGATAAATTTCGTGCCATAAGCGAGCTGGCAAAACTTTCCAATGATCAACTTGCAGGAACGTGCAAAAATCACATTTTCCGTTTCAAAGTTCTCTGCATGAGACCTTCCATCGTAATAAGTATAATCCCCGACCGAGATGTTCGGATTATTGATGAAGTTTTTAAGAAAGATAACGTCCTTGGTCGCTTTTCCGATAGGATATCGGGTATCGGGTGATAGCACAAAAAACTCCTCTTAGAATTTGAGAGTCCGATCAAAAAATGAGATCATTTTTTTCCACGAGTCCCAACAAGCATACCAATTATCCGCTCTAGTACCGCCCAGGGAAATCCAAACTTTATATAGGGGATGATAAACCACAGGGCTTGGCTGCGGAAGGTATGGCATATTGATTCCATGACCCGCCTTAGGATAATGCAGATGCTCGCAATAAATGGGTGAATGATGATCGCGAAGCCGCCGTTCGATTTGAGATGAAAAAATGGCCGACGGCCAAATCATATCATCGCCGCCGGAAATAAGCAGAAGCGCCGCGCGGATTTTTTCGACTTGAATCGCAGCGGCAGCAAAGGCCTCGCGATCCTTCATTCCTTCTAAAAAACTGCGGCAAATCGTTGCGGGATGCTCCGAATCCTCTCCGGAACCATCCAAAAAAGTTTGAAATAAGCTCAATCCTTCGTCGAAATTAACCTGAGCTTGCGAAGCTGGCGGCGCAAGAGGTTTCCCTTGATAAGACCAAGCGTTGCTCAAGAGGTCGCTCTCCTCCCCTTCCCCGCCGGTGATCACGCTGCTGGGAACATCAGCCACAATGGCACGAATGAATTCGGGAAACACGCTGCCCAGAATGAGAACCAGCTCACCCCCTCGAGAGATACCGTAAATACCGATCCTTGAACCATCGAGATTATGCTGAGATTTGATCCAATTAAACGCCGTTTCAAAATATTCTAAAGGAAAATCATGAAGATTGGGCGGCAATCCGTTCATACCAAAATAGCCCAGAGCAAATACGGCAAAACCATGAGATGCTAAAAGCTGTGATCGATCCGCACCAATTCCACCGCTCGATCCGTTTAATGTAACGATCACGGGAAGCGGCTGATCGGATGGGGGTAAAAACAGAACTCCCACCAACCCCTTTTCGCGAATGGAAATTTTCTGCACATCAGGATCTTTGCAAAGACGAACAATTTTCTTTGATGCAATCTCTTGTTCTTTGCGAAATACTTTTAACTCGAAGGAAACCGGATCTTTCTTTCCCACAAAAGATCCGGACGATCCCGATTCTGCCTGCATCGACCACAAAAGCCCCATGGAATCAATTCCGTTATAGGTTCCCTCAAGAGGCGCCTGCAAAGAAACATCAACAACTCCACTTTGATCCGATTGAAATGTGGCGCTAGAGATCCAACGAATATTTCGAAAATCACTTGTTTCAGCTTTGATAGAGATAGTCTCTTTGGGAATGAGGTTATGAACAACAATCGTTGTCTCATGATCCAAAAGAGCGCTATCCGGAGTAACCGTAATACAAGGATCGCGAAGCAGAAAGATGGGCGCCGCTGCGAGAAAAACTGTCGCGCTCAGAACAGCGATAGGCATAGCATCACGCTTTGAACAAGGATGCCATTATCCCGACTTTATAGACTTTTTGCGACATTCTTCGCAATCCGTTGATATACAATCAGTTGTCGGTATCTATCGAAATCATATTGTCGAAAGGCGTCTAAGCTTCGTGAAATCGAAATTATTTCTATTACACACACAATTATAGTATTTATTTTACTTGTTTTGTTTGTTAAAAAATATTAAAATATTAATATCAAAACATTTAATTATAATACAAAACATGACAACTAAACTCGCTGAATCCATTCGCAAATGCGAACATTATACATCCCTGCGTCAGCCGCAGCGTGTAATGAATCCCAAAAAGTGGGATAAAGCGCTCAATCGATTTTTTTCTGATGTCTTTGCTCTGATCAAAAAGTTCGAGCGATGCGAAACCCTTGCTCAATCGGAGTTCCAAGCTGTCCTTCGACGTATCGACAAGATCGCCAAAAACAGTATCGATCCAAAACAAGTCTTGCGCGCCAAAGAAATGCTGGAAGAAGCCTATAACAGCCGGGGTTTTCGCTACCCTCCCGACGAGCTTGGTTTTCCGGAACCTTCGTTATTCCCTCGGTTAACAAGCTGGCGCAACTGTTTTGTTTGGGGATTATATGCTGAAGGCATGCTAGGACTTAATCCCGCGCCGATTCCAAGAGCATTTTCCGGGGACGTTCCGCCATCGACAGCGAGTTCCGAGCCAATAGTAGAGGGCGATGTCAAAGCCAATTCATTCGGCGAAAGAGTCGTTTATAATTATTTCATTCCTGCTTTACGGCACACCGCCCAATGGGTGAGATCAATGTTTACAACATCGATGCCAGCAGTACCCTCGGTTGAACCGCACAATTCTACGCAGCCTGTCGATCGAAATCCGGAGAACTGCGATAGTTTTTCTTCCGAAGGCGGGCTGCCGCATCATGTCGAAATGTGCCACTTGTGTCAGAGCCATTTTACTGAAGTTAAAGAATCGTCCCCCGAGCTCAATCAGGCCGATCAAAAAACTCAAAGTGTCGTATTTAATGCAGATCCATTACGTACTGTTCAGCCGAAAGATCCCCCGCAGCTTCGTCGATTCATCGAAACGCCTATAGATAACCTGGTAGCTAATGACAAGATCTTTCAGCATGTTCTCGGAGGATCATTTGGAAAAGGTACCGGCCTCGAGGGCAATCAGGCTTTGATGACAACCGCTTATACCGCGCGCCTGATTGAGCACATGCATCAAACCCACTTTGCCGAAGCGTTCGATGGACATAGGCCGGAAACTGATTCACAAAGTGATGTTCTCAGAGATTATTCAAAAAAAATGCCGATTGCTCTATGCCTTCAAAATGCTTTTGAAACCGAATCATTCGAAACGTTCTATGATCTTTTGTTGTGTGAAATGTCTCGTCTCAAAAAAGGAGAATCCCTCTCATTCCAAGCCGGGTGGGTCGATAAAACCGCCTTAGGGCATTCTGATTCAGGCGGCCATGCCATTGTTGTCAATATGATCAAACAAGAAAATGGCCTCTATACCTTTAGTGTAAATAACCTGGGGGCCGGAATTGAATTTCACACCAGCGCTATTATCGATGGTAAAATTAAAACGCTGTCTTTCACGAATATCGTCGATATCCAGGAAGAAAACCTGCTCAGTCCAACATTTTGGAAAACGCTGCAGGAATTACGCCACCCATCTCCTTACGGAGACGATTGGAAACCATCTGATTTATATCAAAATATTCTTCATATATTAAAAGGCCGTGTCAGCCGCCATCAGTATAGTCTCGACCAGATGCATGAAATTGTTGAGGCGGGCCATTGCACCTTTTCATCCTGGACAGCGCTGCTCAAGCAACATCTGGACCAAACAGGCCTGTATCCTCGTTTCGAATACGGATTCCAATTTAAGACACTTTATGAATATTTCAGACAGAATCGAAACCGTCTCAATGAAGAAGCGGTGAGAAAATTATTAAAGAAGGGATTAGAAGATTTCGCGAGAATTAGCAGAAGCCTCATTCAATCGAATGCTCTTTCGCCATCTGATGCAGCCTATACAGTTGAACAAATTTCAATCATTTCTTCAGCCATCGCGCAGGCAGAAGAAGCTCATCTACAAAAGATTAGACAATCGATCCCCGCGCTCAGCTTTGAATCGAAACCCGAGAGAGAAGAGTTTCCCGTATCGCTTCCCAAGCCAATCGTTTGGAACAGCACCACGCTTTCGATGCCTGCAGAGCCCATTCAGCCGGTTTTGCCTTATCGCTCTGAAACATTTCATGGGGACTTAATTCACTTTCATGAAGAAGCCCTCCAACTGAACAACGACGCACACTTCCATTTGGCATTTCATCACATACAAAGATTTATCCGGCAAATCCCCATCGATTGGATGGAAAAACCCATTGCCGAATGGAGCCGTCTCGACACGCCATGGCAGCACATGACCCAAAAACAGGCTGAAGAAACGGTCAAGACCCTCGCCAAACTGAGCGAACAATTTATCTATAGCATCTGGAAATGTCCGGAAATGAGGCAAGTTGAAAGCACGGAATATTTAACTCAACTTAAAATATTAACGCTGATTGATGCCATATCCAGAGGAGCTCTCAATATATCGATCCCGTCCCTATATCAAAGCACATTCGATATGCTGCTTAAGCACTCTTCCAGCCAGCTTATGATGACGGATCCTATTTGGTCTCGACAATGTTTGGCAATCAATGCTTATTGGGAAACAGCGGATCCGGAAAAGCTGAGAGATGAAAGAGATCACATCTCGTTTTTTAACTTTGAGGAATTTCCCGCTCTTTCGATGAGAACGGGCGATGAACACTATGAAGCGGAGTTATGCTCTGAAGATTTATCCAATAATCGTGGGTGGGAATATGTCAGACGACGAATCATCTTGCAAAACCATGACAAACAACCGGAATGCCCCAAGCCGCCCGAATCCTTTCGCTGGCTTCTCAACCATCTGCAATCCCCCGAAATCCAGGCAAAAATCCGAAGCGACTACCCCGAAGCCGCTGCATTGGATCCCATGTCGCAAGCGATTTATTTTGCCTATGCACAAAAAAATGGCTCATCGGATCGCTTTTCCTACATCAGTGAAGAGAGAAACTCAGCAATCATCCCTCCAAGTTTTTTTGCAATACGATCCGTTTCCTACCTGACCAATTTTTTCATTCACTCTCAGCCAGATTTTCAGATAAGAAAAGAACCTCAGATCCGTGATTATCGTGACCGTCTTTGGTACCACCCAAGCGAAAGCTTGCAATTCAGGGCAGTCCCTCATGAAAAAAATCAAGGCATCCTGAGCCCTTATTGGATCGAACATGTTAATCATTTTGGCGAATCCCACCGCTTATATGACCTGAACAATCCACATCAATTCGATCAAATGGTCGATATTCGATTTTCCAAACACGACCGATCCCATATAAAAGACCAGTTAAAAAAGATCAGTAAATATCGGTTGTTATTGGGTGATCGAAAATGTTTAGGTTGGTCGGATCTCTATTCTTTTTACTCCAAAATCGCGATCAAAAGAGATTTATCCAATCCTTATGATGATAACACACCAGATTTGGGTTACCGGCATCGTCTGGACTCTCATATGATCTACGCCCTTGATCACGATGATATCAAACCCCCGCTCAATTACCAGGATATGAGAAACTTGCTCTCTTTAAGTTCTCATCCCGAATTGCAAATCCAGCAAACATTGGGTTTTTTCCGTCAAAATCCCAATTGGCTCGATAATCCGCAGGGCCAATCGTTTTTCAAACAATTGATGTTTGAGCCCAATCTTTTGATGCGAGAATTCAAAAATCAGCCTCTCAAGTCGGGAAATTTGGCGAGACAACTCGCTGACTTTTGCCGCGAGCATTATCATTTTTATTTCAATACGGGAGGATTGTCGAACGCTCTCTATTTCCTGGAAATGAGCCAGCTCTTTGAAAATCACGTCAGGGCGGCCATCGTGGAATTTCCCGATGCGTTTCCGGAACAACCAGACTTTCATTTTCTCGATCCAAAAATCGAATTTGACCGCCTGCTTTCTTTGGATAATTTATCCAATAATGATCGTGCGGCTATTCAATTTTCCAGAGCCTTTGGTCTCCAGGGTCAGAGCCGGATTACGAGAGACGAGCTGATCCACCTGATTGTTAGCGCGATTCAAGGAAACGATATGCCTGGAATCGAAGCAAAATCCCCAAACGATCAAATCTTTCCTGAAATCATCGCCGATTTTAAATGCAGACATTCCGAAATCCAAGCCCTCTTGATGCGTTTTGATCAAGAAATTCGCGCGCTTTTAGAATCCGGCGGCGGGAACTCGATCCTCAATGAGATCCTTCAAAAGATCTATCCCCAATTTAAAAAAACGGAGTGGGAGTGCCTGGGCTATCCGAGATACCAGTCCAAGGATAAATCGATTATTTTGGATGTTGTGCATGGCACCGTCTTCATCGATGGCGGGGCGAAACGCTCTTTGCCGGAGCGCTGGCGGATCGATCCTCTTGTCGGGTTGTTTTGTAAAGACCGAGGCCCCGTTTTTTCTGCACAGATCGGAGAAAACACATGGGAAATATTCAATGAAAAAAACGAGAGATATATTGTCATTGAAGGAAATCCGCCCATCCTTTTTCAGAAAATCCAGGATAAATGGCACCAACATATCGATTGCAGTATCCTGCCGCTCTCTCTCCAGGAGGGGCTCCACTGCTGGATGCCCATGGATGGATCATCTCCCATATGGGTTGGGACAGACCAAAACGAGTATAAATATTCTCTTAAGCAATCCATAGATCATTCCCCATCAATGGTCATTCATCAATTGAACCGGGGACAAGAAACAGGTCTTATCCTGGAACATCTCCAAGGTCATGAACATCCTTATCGCCTTCTCAATCGTTTTGAAAATCCCGATTACATCCGAATATGGAAAATCAAAGGAGCCGCCACTGCACAATCAATTGAAATGCCGCGATATGACTTGCATTTTGATATTCGATCCATTGAGGGCGAGGCCAAAGCCTTTTGTGTAGAAACCCCTGGTTTTTGGATCGCTAAAAATCAAGTGGTCGTTGATTTGGGAGACATTCCGCAATATCTGGTATTAGAAAATGGCGCCGGAAAAAAAATAGTGTTTATTCCGAACAAATCGATGAAATCGCCGCGCTCATCTTTGAGCACTGATTACGCGTTGTTAGATGAAGGGACGCCAAGGAATCCTGCGTATTTTCATTACGACATTTCAACATCGGGCAAACTGATCGTTCCGGATAATGGAGTTTCATCCCTGCACTTGACGCTGCTTCGTTTGTCGGAACAAGAATATAACGCCGCTCATGCTATTTTAATGGACTTCGAATCGCAAACAGAACCGTATTCCCCACAAGAAATTAATAAATTAATCGAAATTTCCCTTTTCAGCCAGGTGAACCACGACCACGATCCAAGGGCGGCAGCAATTCAGCTGAGAGCGATCTATTTATTGATTCGCGATGGAATTGATCTCGACACCCACCCGAACCTCAACGAACCGTGGAATCACATCTATTATGAGTACCGGCAAAAAAATGATCACATCCCTCCTCATCTAAAGCTCAATGCCAGACAAATCGAGATCTTGAATAGGAAAATCCAAAATCCTCCGTCTACGCATTTCCAACCACAAATGGTAGCAGTCCAACCACTGGACTTTGTCGATTTTCAAAAAGATCTCGACATATCTTTCTTTTTACGTGCAATCACAGATCCTTCTCCGACCGAGAAAGTCTCTCAAGCATCCCTTCGGCGTTCAAATTCTCTCACAAAAAACTTTACCGAGTTTTATTCCTGCGCTCGATCGACGCTGAATGCAACGCAAGCAGCCTCATGGCTTGAAAAAATGTCAGGGCTATCGATGCAAGCCAACAGTCCGCTGGCTCGATGGCTCGCAACGTTTCGCAAAAAAGTATCGAACCCGATGCCCGCCTTGACAGAAGAGATCCGAGCCCAACTGGCGCTGTGCATATTGAGCGAAAGCGATGAAACAGAGAAAATCGCCGCCACTTTTTTATTTGCCGTTCTAGAGCAACCCGAACGCTTCCCCCCTGCCGAAGAAATGGCTCAATTGATTCAATCTTCTCAATCGGACGATGCGGATCGTAAAGAAACGGCGACAAAAACCCTTCAGTCTCATTTCAACACGGCTCGTTCCTGTTTTCAAAACAATCGTCCCCGTCAAAGCGATGATCCGGGACAAAAGGATCTTCCCCACAAAAAGCCTCCAACGGTCGCAACTCGTCCCAGTACATCGTTTTCACCCCCCCCGGACGTTTGCGTTTCTGTCGCTGGATCGAGCAGCGATCCGGCGAAAGCGGCCCCATTTTTCGAATTTTTGATCGCCGAGAAAAAAGCCGGAAAGAGTGAAGAGGCCCGTCGCACTCTTGCTGATCATTTCGCCCTATCCCCGCGCGATCAGCAGATGCAGAGAAAATTTGAAAGGCTTCATCAGTCGCTACAGGAATATCAGCCGCCTGCTCTCTTCTCATACAAATTAAAGGACGGAATCGATTTATCCTCATGGCGGAGTTCTCTTTTGAATGATACCGATGCAATGGATAGGAGTCTCGAAAGCCGGTCTCAAGAGTTGTTAGCGCTTGCAAATCTCATGCCATCTTCGAAAGAGGAAATATCAACACGGCATTTGGAATATTTCAGCGGCGATCGAATCAGCATGGAATTGGATGATCTCATCGTCTTATTCTCGTCTTTGGACGCCGAACAGTTCCTACGAATCAATCCATCGCTTTCGTTGGAAGAAGTTCAACAGCTTTATCAGAAAACTTCCGAGTATCTTGCCCAGGCAACGGCTCTCCGGCAACAAAAAACAATCGCTCGACTTATTCAGTCTGTTCAAAAAGCCGAGCAGGAAGGAAATGAAGAGCAAAAGGCACTGGCAATGGAAGAATTGGGCCAGGAAGTTCAAAAAACCAGACAATATAATATCGCCGAACATCCAGATTGGCTCGTATTTGAATATTATAAGCAGTTTTTATTGCGAAAAGATCAGGTAGAAAGCCTCGATAAATTAAAAACCAAAGGATTGGGCCTCGAAGCGTGTATGGGGTCAGGCAAAACGGACGTGTTGGCGCTGCTCAGTCTTTTAGCTGACGCAGATGGTGTGCATGTGCCCATTTTCATGATGCCGACAGACCTTATGCCATCAATGTCTCCGAAATTTAAGAAAAAACTTGGGTTATTCTATCATCGACTCATCGATGTGATTCCCATCGAGCGAAACCAAAATCTCGATGCGGCATCCATCGAACAGTTACTCCAGAGGCTCAAAGATGCTCAAGAAAAGCGTAAAATCATCCTGATGACGGGTGCAAGCGTTAAAAATCTCTTTTTGAACTGGATCGAAAAGATGGATATAGCTGCTTCGCCTTCAACAATAGATCATTCACAAATCGAAAGAGAACTCGACTTGTTAAATCAGGTCTTTGAAATATTCTGGCAATCGCCGCTGACTATAGACGAAGCGGATTTGGAAATGGATGTCATTAAAACACACCATTTTACATATGGATCGCCAAAACACCTCAAAGAAGAGACGATGAATACTGTCGCATCTTTTCATCATCTTTTAGCAACGAATCCCCGTGTTCGCCCTCTTTTGAATGTTGGATTCTTGCCGAGCCAGACAGGCGCGCCTCCAATGACCTCTGAATATTACGAGCAAACCGTTCGCCCGGTTCTCGTTGAAGAAATTTTACGAGGCGATTGGTCTGTGTATGATCATCGACTTAAAGATTTTTTCCAGAAACTGACGGGATCAGATCGCCAACTGGCAAAAGAGTATCTGAACAATCAATCCGAAAAAAGCGCTCTGATCGACAGGATCGATTCGATCGAAATCAAAAACGCGTTAGCTATTTTAAAAGAAGAGATCAGCCAGATTTTCGTCACAACGGCGATGAAACAAAAAGGTGAACATTTCGGCTTGCTGCCACATGGCCAAAAAACCGCTTTTCCTCGAATTCCGATCCCATATCATGGCAGCCAAAATCCGGCACGCCGTTCCCAGTTTGCCAATGTACTTGCGATTATGAATTACGCCATGGATTACTACATGAATACCGGTATCAACCCGGAAATTCTCTCCGAAGAACTAGAAATTCTCCGTGAGAAGATTGTCAAGGATGTAAAAAGCGATATCGATAGAAAACAAAGTCCGGCCTATATCGCTTTTGTACAGCTCTGCAATGGTTTGGATATTCCTCTATTTCATACTACATCCGCTCAAATCGATCTGATGGTGGAGAGAATCAATCAAAACGAGAGCCAAAAAATCGATTTGATCCGAAAACATGTTCTTTCAGAGATACGCACCTATCCGCGGCGCTTGAATACCAATGCGCATATTCTTTCGACTCTATTTCAATCGATCAATGCATTTTCCGGAACACTGCGATGGAACGCCGAGACATTCCCTGATGCTGTAACGCGCTGGGATTTTTCGGATACGGATGTCAAAACACTGCACCTTTTATGGGAAAAATCACCCCATGCCGTCGCCATCGTACCCGATGCTCTTTTAACGAAACCGACGCCTGACGCCCTGATGGATCAAATCCTCGATCCCGATCATTTGGCGAACGGCATTTCTGTCGCTGATGCCGGCGGCATATTCCGAAGCTGGACGAATGAACAAAATGCACGCGCCTTGCTCGAGCATCACACCCGCTCCGGACATTCATTCATCAAAGGAGTGACTTATTACGATGAAGATGATCATGAATTCGTAATCGAACAAGGCAAGCCCCAGCCAATTCTTCGATCATCTACAGATCTGAAATTTGATGAGTTAGCCGTTTACTGGGATCAAAAACATACAACCGGGTCGGATCAGAGGCTTTCCCCTCAAATGCACTGTGTTTTGACTGTCAGCCGTTATACTACCCTCAGAGGCATATCTCAATCGGCCTGGCGCTTGCGCCAGTTGGATCGCGGGCAAATCCCTTCTTTTGCTATCGCAAAAGAACATGCAGAGGTTGTTCAAACAAGGCTGCACAGCGAATGGCCCTCGGATCCGTCGCCGATCGACTTGAAAGACATTTTGGTCTACGCGTATTATATTGAAGCCGAGCGCCAGGGCACTGACAATTTCCGTGCTCTTAAACAAAAAATGCAAAGCGTCTTAATCGACCCTCTCGTTCGCAAGATACTCCGGGATCCCCAGATTCCTTGGGTGCAAAGATACCAAGTGTTCAATGAGACACGGGATCTCTTTATTTCAGAGGAACCTCAAGATCTTAGTTTGGTCTTCGGCGATCCTTCCATTTTAACGAACAGCAGCAAGGTTGTCGACGCAACAGTTCAGCAAATCATTCAATCCAGAGCGTTTAAAGCTTTTGAAGCCTTACCCTGCGTTAAAAAACATGTCGATGTACCGCAACTCCGCCAGAGCCTTCAAAAAATTATTCGGGATGAAATATCAGGCCTACCCGATCGTTTGCCGATGAACGCTCCTTCCGGTTCAGATGAGATCGTTGAGGTAGAAGATTTGACCGAACAGCACAATGAAGAAGAGACTCATCAAGAAATTCACCAAGAGACTCACCAAGAGACTCACAAAGAGACAGAGAAGGAGGCCAGATCATTGAAGGGCGATGAAGCTCCCTATCCCATATTCATACACGACAGAAAAGGACTCTTTCAGAAAAGCTATTTCACACCCCGTTTTGATCCTTTGCTTACGATCGAAACGACAAAAACTCCGGAAGGTACGTTAATTTCTCCACCGCAGACTCTGTTTTTCCGCATGAGCGATATGCTTCGCAGCCAAAATCCCGCATCATCACAAGAAAAAGATCTTGGATTCAGTCCCTCCATACTCACAACAATCAACCTGTTTCCCGCTTATCGGCTATCCGGTCCATCCGACATTCCATTGCCTCCGTCTTTCGAGCCATTTGGGCCGAATCAGCAAACAGGCGAGCATCTCCTCGTAATACAAGATCGAAAAGATCCCACGCAAATCCAGGTAATTATGATCGATCTGGAAGACGCCGCCATATTCGAAAAATTCCTCGTTGAAGACCACGATTCTCAAACGGCGGAGCTTCGGGAGGTCAACCTCTGTCTCTACCATTTGAATAACGGCATGTTCCGCACCTCTCGAGAAGGATTCGACGAACAAAAGCTAGAACAAAATCCGCAATTTCAACTCATGAAAGTGCAAGCCAAGTTCTTGAATGGAGAGCTTTCCTATACTCCAAACGAACAAGCAACGCTTCAACATTGGATCACAAGAACCAATGCGGACAAACTCGATGAGTTCTTTAAAAATCAAATTTTAGAATGGAAACCCGGATCGCGGGCAGCATTCGAAAGATCCGACATTGCCCGCGTTCTCAGAAGGTTTAAGTAAATTCTAGATTCTTTTATATGCTTCTATAAAAATCGGAACCAAACAATCTGGGATTGCTGCCCTGTCAAACCTGAAAAGAATTCCCTTTGAAACCTTGGTCCGATCCTGAAAAACCGGCGCAAGATCGAGAATCAATGTTTTTACATGTTTGCCTGAAACATTGCGATAGGCGATCTTAGCCCGTGGATCGCAAGCCGCGTTCACTACTTCGTCTAAAGAAACAGAACACCCATCAACCAACTGATACATCTCAGCTGATCCGAATTCGGCATAGAAAAACACAGGGAAGGTGGAAACGTTCAAAATATGATCGCGATTATAACATTCAATCACATAGCCATGTGAAGTCATCCGAAGAGTCCGGTTTTCTTCTTCCGCGATTTTTCTCGATCCGTTGACCATCTCGATAACATCCTGAGAGCTTGTCCCATCGGGAAATATAGTCGAGGTCTTCTTGCCGTCTACAATGGCAAACCGGATTTGAGTGACCGGGTTGGTCGCTATGACATTAATCGAAACGGGGGAATTCGGCAGATGCAGATGATACCCTCCGGTTTTTTCTAATCTATTAAGATGACTGACATTAACAACCTTATACGGGCTTTTCTGCATAGCTTTAGCAGCCACGGAAACAATTTTCGTTCCGGTTCTAGAAAGACCCTCATCTAGAATAACCCTGGATGTCTCTTCGTGAAACTTAAGTGATGAACGGTCGAGCCCGGTTGGCTCCAATTCATCGTATACCCTGCTCATCATCTCAGCTCCTTTTCTCTTTTTAAAAGGAGATGGGGTTTTATCGTCTTGCAAGACTTGTAAGCCTTCCTCAACTGTGCGCTTAAACGCCCTGTCACCTGGGGAATTCATCACCAAGCCCTGTTCGCGGATCACGATTTGAGCCTCTTTCAATTTCTCTGGAGTTCGGAAAGAGCTGCTTGGAGCTGCATTGCGCGGACTACGTGGAGACTGAGGAGGGGTGGAGGCCTTTTCGTCATCCGAAAGGAAATCCGTTTGATCCTTGCTTGTTCGAAACGTAGGAAAATTTGCCATAGTAAACTACAACCGTTTTGAGTTAATAAATAAGATTATACCAAACCAAAAAAAAACGCAACAATCAGATTCAAATAAAATTGATACTGTTATTGATTGGAAATATTTTAAAGAAAAAACATCCTGGAGACGATATTCGAAAAGGTAAAAAAATGACAGCAAAAAACTTAAATAGCTTCATGGCTTCATTAAAGAGCCATGGGAACCCCGGTTTTTCGAAGATCGGATCGATTTTGCATGAAAAACCAAAACAAACTAAAAAAAATTCTTTTCAAACGTAAAACATACTAATTTTTTTATTTACACAAAACAAATAATTATACAATAATTACTAAATATTGTATAATTATTAGTAATTATAATGTTAAATAAGGAAGTTTATGAGCGGCAAAATTATACCAAGTTCACCACCGGTAGTTTCTAGAGAACTCACCTCAACTCCCAAAATGGGCGAATCAAGATTTCCTTGGAAAAAAGTGATGGTGGTTGGCTTATGCTGCCTGGTCGGAGTCGCTGCAGTTTTAGCTCCCATATTTCTCTATCCTGCATATGTCGCCTTACGCCGATCGCCCAGCAATCAATATCAAGAAACAGTTCATGAATTATGCCCCGCACAGCGCTTCTCAGAAGAGAGCCTTTCAGTAGTAAAATTCCCATCCGAGCCAGCACTGGTGCTGAAAGAAAAAACACGAATCGAAAATAAATGCAAAGAATTGATTCTACGTAATGCACACGAGAAGCCTTCCACATTACCAAATCAACAGGCATGGGAATCATTTATAGCCAAGCAAACAAGCATTCATCATGCGCTCATTGCAAAAATAGCCACCAGCCAAGAAATCGATAGCGCTCATAATCTATGGGGTGGCTCTGGAAAAATTGTTGCGTTGCCTGAACTTCCCGGAATTATCTTTAAAATGTCACCAAGTCAGATAAGCGCCGATCAAGAAAAATATGCCAAAGATCGCTTTCTGCAAAATATAAAAGCACAGCAAATTTGCGAAGAAGAAGGTTTAGACAAGCTCCGAGTTCCCTGCGTAGCGCTTATTGAATTGGAGGTGAACCATAAAAAAGTTTGGCTGATCGCGGAAGAAAAACTACCAATTATTGGAAACCGGTATGAAGATTTCCGGACTCATTTAAAATTAATGAATAGCGATCCGCAATTACACCCCATCATCGATGAGATGTTGCGTCAGCTTGTCATTTTTATTCATCGATTTTCCCTCAGTGATTTAAAACCCAACAATATGCCCTTTTTGGGAACCGGGGTAAAATTTGCACTGGTGGATCTATCCATTCAGTTACCTCCGGAAATCTCAATTTACAGCCTAACTGACCCAACAGTTCTCAGTAATTATGTAGAAGCAAGAAATCTGGATCACATTCAAAAACTTGTTAAAGAAATTGACCCTGCTCGATGGAAAGATTTTAATTTCACCGCAGCAGAACAGCGGTTCCGGAAACATTTAAAATGTCTTGAAAAACAAGAACAGACTTTATTAAAAAGAGGACTCCTTCTTAGCTCCAGAACCCCTATTAAAGAACCAATACTAGATACTCTATCGTCATTTGAACGCGAAATCGCAAAAGACTTTATTAAAAAAATTAATACAAAGCTAAAACAAGGAAAATTTTCGAATGAATATCGAGCCGTTTACATACCGAGTTGCGAAATAAAATACTCCGACACAACAAAAAGAGAACAAGCATTTTCGGCGCTTAGTAATCGCATTATCCCGCTTCTCATTGAAAACGAAGTAATCTTTGACTGCAAAGGCTCCCTGGATTATGAGTTAACCGTTTATTGTTAATTTTTAGCATCCACCCCAAATTTCCCACGAAAAACAACATAAACCGCCGATGTTGCAGCAAGCTAGTGTCTATTACTCAGTTAACAAAGTTTTAACCATTTGGGCTGCGTCAAAGCCCTTAGAATCGACGATCGTAGAGGCCTTTCACGTTTTCCTCAATTTTGCGATTGATCGCAAAAATTCTTCAGATCGTGAATTCATTAAGACATGATTTATTACAACTTTAGCCACATCTATATGTAATTTTGAACTATTGAAATCAAAACCTGACTCTTCTGCTTTTTTGGCTATTTTGGAAAAAAATTCAGAATAATTATCTTCTGATGCAAGTGGATAACTTTGAATCTCTGATCGGTACATTTTTAACAATTCCATAGCTGAGTCAATCCAAACAACTAGTTTCATCAAACAGAACTTAGCCATTTCTTGATCTGATGGTTTGTGTTCAAGATAAGCTTCAAGCAATTGCTGTTCGTGTTTTTTGGTGAAACAGTAAGTGATCGCAACGCTTGCCACGTCAAAAAACGATTCACCCTGTGCGGCTGTCTCAAAATCGATCGCTAAAAGACCTCGATCTCTAATCATGATATTGTTGGAATTCAGATCAAAATGACATGGAGTTATGATGGAATCATTTTTTATAACTTCTGCGATTGAATGGGATAATTCTTCGATGGCGAGAACGGGGACAACACTATGTGCAAACATGATTGAGTCAATGTTTTTTTGAATTTTTTCAAAAATGTTGACATTCGTTGGAAACGAAGGGCCACGATGGATTCTTTGAATCAAATGTGCCAAATCTATATACAAACTATCGGATTCTCTTTGTTCGTCAGAAAGAATATGTTTTTCTAAACATTCCATAACAAGAATTCCTTGCTCCACATCGAAATAACAAACATGTGGCCCATATCCGCTTTCTGAAGCGATTCTAAAGCAGGAGATTTCACGACTCCTTTGGGATGCGCTTTTATGAGGGAATGATCGAACAACAAATCGGCTCGTTGGTGTGGAAACGAGAACAACCTCATCTCCCGAAATTCCTCCTTTGAGCTGTTCCTGGACAAACGGCCCAACTTCATGTAACTTAGATGCTACGATTTGTATCGCGTGGTTCATTTTTGACTTACGATCGGCTTTGTTGCATAAATAGCTACAGTTGAGGATCCTCTTACCCTAAGAGTCTCGAGTCTTTAAATTTTTTTGTTGCAAGACAAAAACTTTAGGCTCGACATGGCTCCCAAAAAGGATAAAACCTCCTTCAAGAAGAAAAACAGATACCGCACCCGTAACTGGGAAGAATATAACCAATCCTTGGTAATTCGAGGAAGCATCACTTTTTGGTTTGATGAAGAAGCCATTCAGAAATGGTACTCTGTCGAGCGAACAGGAAAACCCGGCTGACCAGATATTTATTCAGACAATGCGATTCGATGTGGTCTGACGATCAAAGCTGTATTTCGCACAGCACTCCGCGCTCTGCAGGGATTTGTCCAGTCGCTCATCAAAATTCTAAAGATAGACCTTGTATGCCCTCATTATTCGGTGTTTTCTAGTCGAGCAAAAGATCTCCAGATTTTATTGAGAAAGTTGCTTAATCCCGGTGAGAAGTTAAATGTGATTTTTGATTCGACGGGGATTAAAGTTTTTGGCGAAGGTGAATGGAAGGTCAGAAAACATGGTTATCCCAAGCGCAGAACATGGCGCAAAATACACGTCGGCATGTGCGCAGATTCTGGCCAAGTAGTGTTTAACGCGATGATCTCGAATAACGTAAACGACGACGAGGCAATGTTCTATATGATGGAAGCTCTTGAGGGTGTCCCATCAGGAGACATTCTTGGTGATGGTGCCTATGATACAATCGACTGTCGTGAGGCTATTTATGATCGAGGTGGAAGACAGATCATCCCGCCTGACAAGAATGCAAAATTACAGAAAAAAATCGTTCCCCTGCCTCAAGGCACGAGATGAAGCGATCCGGAGAATCCAGAAAATTGGCGATGAAGGCCGAGCACACTGGAAACAAGAAATCGGGTACCATCGAAGATCTCGGGTAGAGACATTGATGTTTCGATATAAAACAATATTAAGAGACCGACTTTCCTCTCGCAAAGAATCGACTCATACGACAGAAACAGCGATAAAACTCGACGTATTGAATCGGATGACAGAACTTGGGATGCCAAAAAGTTATAAAGTTGTCCGTCAAATCAGGCGGCCATTAGGCAGACTGCATCGGGGAGAGGAATTGCGCAACAAAGCCCCTCATTGCCATGACCAAACGACATATACGGTGGAGAGGAGAAACCACTCCAATCAACTGAGTCACTTTAACAAGGCAAAGCTTCTTTGGATAGTCGCGGTGCGATCATTTATGTGAAATCTTTGGAAGAGGCTTTTGCAATTAGTAGTGCGATCGCTCCAGAGCACCTTGAAATTCATATCGATGACATTGCTTTGCTTCGCTTGGTTGAGAATGCGGGTTCAGTGTTTATAGGGAAATATGCCCCCGAATCTTGCGGCGATTATGCCAGCGGGACTAACCACGTTTTGCCCACCGGCGGTCTCGCCGCTGCACAGTCGGGTTTGAGCATAAGGGATTTCATTAAAACCCCTACGTTTCAGCGTCTATCAAAGGAAGGGTTGAAACAGATTGCTCCTACCCTCATCACCTTAGCGGAGACAGAAGGACTGGCAGGCCACGCCGCATCGGTTAAAGTGAGGATAAAATGATCACCCCAAAAGACTCGATTCAAAAAAATTTTCCATATTCTGACCCAAGCGTTGGGAGAATGGATTTTTTACGTCTCGATTTCAATGAAAACGTTCTGGGACCCAGTCCAAAAGTGTTAGAGGCTCTGGGAAAGATCTCGCGCGCTGCATGCGGCTGTTATCCTGAATACGAGAATTTAAACA
>CAISYW010000094.1 GCA_903889795.1 uncultured Chlamydiae bacterium
AATCATTTATGGCATTGCCTAAGTGGCGGAGAAACGCGAAGAGACCTTCTTGTTTAGACTTAATGCATCTTCTCAGAAAGGAATTACTGGATAAACAGAAAGCTGGGGTTTTAAATAACCTTGAAATTGACCTCGCAAAAGCCGTTCTAAAGTCTGCTGCCTAACCACAAAAATGTCCAAACTCCAGGAAGCGGCTGTAAGCCGCTTTTCGCTGAATAAATAGCTTGCCTTGACCCGCCCCTGAGGGGGCGGGATTGCGGCAAGCGATGCGTTCAGATTAATATCCGAAGCCGACGGAACATTCAGCGATAGGGCCGAGCGATGCGCTAGCCACTTGCATGAATGATTTGCCTTTCTCGAACGTTGTCGTCAGAGCGGGTTGGCTTACATCGACTTGAATGAAACTGCGCCAGTTTTGCTGACGGTTCATTTCATAGCCGAGGGAAACGCTTGGGATGATGCCGTTAAAATTCTCAGTCTTTGCATCATTGTTCTTCATTGCGCCATAAGCAAGTCCTGCTCCGGCGTAGAAGCTCTGGTCTTTCTTAGGAGAGAGATACATCAAATAAGAAAGACGGGGCAGTGTATAAAAATAGCTTCCATCGGCTTTCACATCTTTGCCGGTGTAGGAAGCGGACAAATCAAGAGCGCCAACGGATAGGTTGTAACGCAATCCCAATCCCAGTCCTGGCAATACGCTTGTCATTTCGTTTGGACGTGAATCCGAAACGCTGAGGCGCATATAGCTGAACCATGATCGATTGGTTTGTGAATCCACCAAGCTCTTTTTTACTTCGAGAGGTAATTCACGAGTCGTGGGCATTTGCTCTTGAGCAAAGATCGCAGAAGCTGCAGTTAGAAATAGAGTCACGAGTTTCTTTTTCATATAACCTCCATAAAGGTAGGCCTTAAATTATGAAAGCACGTGCTTAATTTAAGCAACTTAAATAAAAAATTGAATTTTAAGAACAGCAGCTTGCGCTTATTTTTCGATGTTGCGGCGGATCATTTGAATTTGGCGGCCTAGATCTTCATTAACATGGAGTTGCGTGCTGATTTTTTTCCATGCGTGGAGAAGAGTTGAGTGAGTTTTTCCGCCAAAAGAAGAGGCTATTTTCATGAGAGATTCTTCGATCATTTCTTTAGCGAGATACATAGCCACCTGGCGTGCGAATGCAATTTCCTTTTGTCTTGATTCGCCTTTCAGATCGGAAATGCGCACCTCATAAACGGCGGCGACGCTTTGAAGGATCGATTCTACGGATGTTTTTTTCTGGTTCGAGGGCTGGATGAGTTCATTTAATATTCGTTCCGCGGCTTCGATGGATAATTCGGTTCCCTGGAAGCGAGCATGGGCGCAAAGACGGTTGATCGCCCCTTCCAATTGACGAACGTTATGAAATATATGTTCTGCGATGAAAAAAGCGACATCGTTGGATATGCGCAGGTTTTTGTTTTCGGCCTTGTGTTTGATAATTGCGACGCGGGTTTCAAGGTCGGGGATATCCATATGGGCTACGAGCCCCCATTCCATGCGCGCGATCATTCGTTCAGAGAGCTTGAGCTGTGATGGCGGTTTATCGCTGGTGATGATGATTTGCTTGTTCTGATTGATCAGGATTTCAAAAGTATTGCAGAATTCTTCTTCGAAATTAAGGCGATTTTGCAGAAATTGGATATCATCGACAAGCAGGACGTCGAGTGTTCGATAGAAGCGCTTCATGCGGTCGATCGACTTGGCTCGGAGCGAATCGACGATGTCATTGATGAAGGCCTCGGTTGTAATCGCCTGGATTTTCAGTTTTTTTTGCTGTTCATGGATCGTATGGCCGATGGCATGGAGAAGGTGCGTTTTCCCGAGACCGACGCCGCCGTGGATGAATAGGGGATTATAGGTTTTGCCCGGGCGCGCCGCGACCCCGAGGGCGGCTGACTTGACAAATTGATTGGATGGGCCCTCGATAAAATTTTCAAAGCGATAGGTGGGGTTTAGTTTTAATTCATACCCCGAATTTTCGACGGAAGGTCTCTCTTCAACGGGTTTAAGGGGCGCTGCGGTTTTTTTTGGCGGGGCAATGATAAAGGTCAAAGCGAGTTCTTTATCATTCGATCGCAAGGGAATGAATTCGCGTAAGAGATCTTTGTAATTGTTGAGGAGGTATTCTTGGACGAAGATATTCGGTACCTCGAGCACGATTTCATCTGTATTGCCTGATGTCATTTGGATGGGAGCGATCCAATTTTCGAACTCAGTATGTGTACAGCGGCTTTGAATGAACTCGAGAAACTGCAGCCAACCGTTCTTTACTTCGCAATCCAGCATGCTATCCCAAAAGGTGACAGTGAATTTTTAAATCAAAATAGCAAGATGGTTCGATCGGGGCAAGCTGTAATAGGGTGTTTAATCATATGGTCATTCTTAATAATCTTACTGTTAATATGATAGTCTTGATGAGGATCATTTATAAGCCATGACGAGAGCGCTTGCGAGTGAGGCAATCTTCTCGTCTTCGCATTTTTCCAATTCCATGGCCTGTAAAAGAGCCTGTCTTCGGTAGCCGAGCATAAAAAGAGCTTTGGCGCGGTTAAGTCGAGCCTGCAGATTTTGGGGCTCCAATTTCAGGGCGCGATCAATATAATCGAGCGCCTGCAAGCCGTTGCCCGCCTGGAGAAAAAGAGCGCCTGTTGTTTCCATGTCATAGCTGTTCGAGGGCGATAGAATCGTCAGAGCTTCGTAATACTTCAAGGCGATATCATAAACCCCTTGTTGAATGTATGAGTAGCCGGCTGAGCGCAGATCGTCGATTTCTTCTTGGTCCCAGCCAAGAATTTCAAGCCAATCCATTGATTACCCCCGTTGATATTGGTTGCAGCGCGCTTTAATTAGTTCAAACGTTCGGCTTGAGTCGATGAGATGTTTTATAAAAGAACATAACTTTTTATAGTCGCGTTCCCGATCCTTATGGATCTTTTTATCCAAAGTCTCCAGCCTGTCATCGAGCGTTTGCAGTTGTTCAGAGGTTCCCAATGAGGGAATGAATAAATAGGTAAATAGCCGGACAGAGCTGTCGGCGTAATTCATCGGAGGGGAGAATGCGGCCCAAACGGTCGCTCGCCCCATTGTAAAAATGGTGAAGTTTTCTTCACTTTCCGACGGAATATAAGGAGTTAGCCCTCCTTTAATTGATGGCGGAAAAAAACGCGATTCATCGATGAGATGCCGATCAAGAGCTTGCTGGCCTTTTGCATATTGGTTGGAAGCTTCGATTCCTAGATTGTCGATCGTGCGCAACTTACTGCTCATGTCCACCCCCTTTAATCGCATTCTAGCAATCAGAGCAATTTCGAGCTGTGGCAAAAAGCAATAAACCCAAAAAATCTTTCGGCCTCATTTTCCACTTTTGGAGTTTTGAACATAACTTCCTGTTGATGGTGTATGGTGCGGCGTTATTCATTATGAGTTGGTTAGGGTTTGTAAGTTAAAATGGCGGCGTAAGTTGTGAACGAGTTTCCCACAATTTCCCACCGCGATTTTTTTTATGCATAGAAACTTGAAAATAATGGGGTTGAGTGAGGTGTGTAAAAATAAATGAGACAAACGTATTGCCTAATGTGCGTTTATTTTGTTAGTCTGTGGAAGAAAGTGGAAAGCAGGTTATGGGCGCCTTTTTCTTTAGCGGATCTTCAGTTGCAAAACTCGACGACAAGAGTCGTTTTGTTTTGCCCCATGCCATGCGCTACGGTTTGGTCGAAGATGGAAAATGTGAATTCGTTCTGGGGCTTGGATTAGGCGGATGTTTGGCGATTTATCGCCGCGGTACCATTCAATCGATTGTTGAAAAATTCCGTGAAAAGCAGCATCTGGCCCAATATCAAAAGTTTTTTACTCTCTTTTTTTCCACCCTGCACGAAACCGAGTGCGATAAAATCGGCCGCGTGGCGATACCTGTTCACTTAAAGAATGCGATGAATATCAAGAAGGAACTCGTTGTTGCTGGCGTGATGGATAAGATTGAATTGTGGCCAAA
>CAISYW010000095.1 GCA_903889795.1 uncultured Chlamydiae bacterium
CACGCCCCTTCGAATCCTTGCATCATAGATAGGACTATTTTTTCTATGCAAGGTGGAAAAAGCACAAAGAAAGGAAAAACGTTTGATATTCCTAAAAAACGCCGAGGAACTTGGCAAAATACCAAGCGGCGATCGCGATAAGAACAAAAGCTCCGCCCCACAAAAGATTAGGCATCCAGCGAACCCCTCCATGAGGGCTTCCGCGCATTTCCAGGGTTCCGATCCCGTAAGCGAAGTCTTGCTTCTCAATCGGAATGCGAAAAGCGTCGGGATGGTCTTTAATGAGCTTTTCACCGTCAAAGCCAAGAAAATTGGCATATTGACGAATAAACCCCATAGCATAGGCATTGGAAATGAAGTGGCTCACACGTCCATCTTCAATCGCCTGAAGATAGAGCATTCGAATGGAAGTAGCGTTTTCCGCTTCTTTCAAAGTAACATTCATCTCTTCACGCTTCGATCGAAGCGCATCGCCCAAACTTTTCAGAGGTTCGCTCATATTATTCATAATGTACCATTCGCTGCATTCTACCTTTAATGAACCATTTCGTTCAATTTCTTGTCTTATTCCATGGCGAATCATAGAATGATGATTGATATGCATGCTACGACACTCACTGTCAAAATCGATTTAAGCTTAGCCGAAAAGCTTTTAAGCGAGCTTCCCGCACAGGGATTTGAGCTCACGAAACAGCCCTATACAATCTTTGCGGCAAAAAAAAAGGGTGTCTCCTGCACTCTTTACGAATCGGGCAATTTAGTCGTGCAAGGAAAAGAGATGCAGGAATTTATCGAGTTTTATCTCGAACCGGAAATCTTGCATGAATTTAAATTTTCTCATCCCGAGGCACATCTCAATCTCACGCCCCATATTGGACTCGATGAAGCGGGAAAAGGCGATTTTTTTGGTCCGCTTTGCATTGGAGCCGTCTACGCCGACGGAGAGGGAATTTTAAAACTGCATCAAATGGGCGTCAAGGACAGCAAGCGTTTTTCCGATGAATCGATCCTTAAACTCGCACGCAAGATTCGAGCGGCCTATCCTTACGTCGTGATCCGCCTCTTTCCCCAAAAATATAACGAACTTTATGGTCGATTTAAGAATCTCAACCGCCTATTGGGTTGGGCGCATGCCACAGCGCTTGGAGACTTAAGCGAAAAGACTCTTTGCAAAACAGCGATTCTTGATCAATTTGCAGAAAAACAGGTCGTCGAAACCGCTCTTAAACAGAAGAGAATTGAAGTCGATCTCGAACAGCGGGTGCGCGGAGAAGAAGACCTCGTCGTGGCCGCCGCATCCATTCTCGCACGAGCAGGTTTTTTGGAAGGACTTGAAAAACTCAGTCAGGAATATGGGTTCGTGATTCCCAAGGGTGCCGCAGCCATCGTCATTGATGCCGGAGTGAAATTAATCCAAAAATTCGGACCGGACGTATTAGATAAAGTAGCGAAGACCCACTTTAAAACTGCTGGAGAAATCCTGGCCAGAGTATCTTCGGATTGACGATTTTCTTCCTTATGGTTTAGGATGACACAATGGTCAGTAAAAAAATCTTTTTCTTGGGAATTTTGAGCGTAAGCGCTCATTTTTTGTCAGCGCAAGAACAACACTCCCTTTGGTATTACCACCCACTGCACGTAGGCGGCCAATTCATCCGCCTCGGCAAAGCGGAGTGTTATAATGAAAGACCCGACCATCAACATCATTTAGGCAATGTTCATTTCCGCAAGACAAATGCCTTCCTCTCAATGATGGTTCCCGTCAACAGAAACCACATTTTTTTCCCGCAAATCCAAATTAACTCCGTCACATTTGATTGGAATAAAAACAGAAAATTCAGCGAGACCCATTTCTATTACATGCAATTTGATCTCATGTACTACACCACGGCACTCGATCGCTGGAAATGGATCATGCGCTTCGATTATAATCTGCAGACCGACCATATGTCCCACCCTGGCGAATATAGTCTTTATAACGGGTTGCTATGGGGCTCATACCAAATCCATCCGAAATGGCACTATCATATCGGAGCTTTAGGATATGCCGGATTAAAAGGATCGAATATCTTTCCCATCATCGGAGTCGATTATACTCCAGGCAAACATTGGTTTATCCAAGCCGTTTTCCCGATCAACTATTCCGTCGAATATAAAATCTCAAGGTGGACATTCGCGGGGAAAATTCGTCCCCTGAAAGAGCGTCTCCGCACGGGTTCCCGCGAACCACAGCCTCGATCGATATTTAACTATTCGTCGGTCGGAACTGAGCTGAACGTTCGCTATGAGCGTCAGTTTAAATTTACCCTCGAAGGATATGGCGGAATGAACTGGGGCGGCAATTTCTATATTAAAAACGCCCAAGGCAAACATGCGGAATATGTTGATTTTCGCTCGACCATCTATGGCGGTCTCAGTCTGGATTATGGCTTTTAGTAAATTTTTCCTTGGTTAACAACTGAAAAGATTGCAAAAATCGCTGAAATGTCTTTTCCTCAAAGCGCTGTTTAATTCCTTCCATGGCTATCATGTAGAGCTTATTACCGACCATCACGGCTTGACCTCTAAAAAAATTCTTACCACTCTCGACCATAAAATTTAATGCCGGAAGTCCTTGCATCTGAACAGATTCAGAAAAAACTAAACGGTTATCCGGATGCTGGCTAATGATTCCATTAAGCAATCCCTCTAAACCGAGCATTTCAGAGCCCGGAGGTACAGGTTTTGGATATTGAGCAACAAGCAAAACACAAACTGAATGTTCCCGATAGGGAGCGAGATAAACATCATATGCGAGGTGCATTCCCTCTTGATTGAGCTTAAGTTTTTGCTCAACTATCTGCGGAAGTGTAGGAAATGCAATCCGGCAATCGCCGGTGCGAGTATGAATTTCTTTCCAGCCGGTTTGCTCCGCGTGAGCTTGGCTTCTAAAAAAGATATGCGCTGCAATTAGTGCAATAGTCAGAACCCATAGACCGATCGTTTTGATTGCTTCTCGTCGCATCGCATCTCCTTTATTTAATGAACTGAACGAACCACTCCATACTATGGCTATCCACAGCAACGGGTGGCGCTAGAGCTGACATATAAACATAAATCGCGATAGACCAGATCACTGCTGTAACTATCCCGATGACTAAAGAAGCTAAAATCACATTTACAATGGCGCGCAAAATGGAAAATTGCTGCACCTCGGCCAACATCTGCAGATAAATAACAACTGACCAGATGGCAAAAACCAACTTCGCAATCAATATGATAAAGAGCATCATGGCCGCTCCCGGCATCACAACCTGGTCTTGCATTCCGTAAAACAAAAAACGGGAATAAAAAAACACAAGCAACAGCCATAGAGGAATGTTACCGACCAGAGGAACACATGACCACGCATAAGCAGCTCGGGCTGTCTCAAAATTTGCTTGCCCCTTTAAAATTTTGCCGACCCAGACAACAACCCAACTCCAAATGGCAAAAAAAGCATATCCCCAGAGCGGTGCAATGATCAGGGAAATCAGCAGCACCGGCATCATGCCCATTTGCAATGCGATGGGAAATGACTGAAAGCCATTTAATAGAGATGTGAAGCCGTAGATGAAAGCCAAAACCCAAAGAAATCGGCGTGGATTTTCAGCAATAATCGATCGAATCGTGTCCCGCGGACGCACCCATATAGCCAACCATGGATTTTCTTCTGACATTGATCCCCCCCAAGCCCTCAAGTGCCCCTGCCTATTTCATAGTAGGTAGGCGTTTAGCCATTTGCGCTATGAGCGTCTTCTAACCCCAAATAACAGACAAAGGCACCTGAACTCTCGCTTAATTTATATTTATATTAAAATGATTATTATTACAACAAATTAATCATACTAATAATGAATAAATATAAACAAAGAACAGAATATCAGTTATTAAGAAAAAGATAAGTCGAAGCAGCATAAACCGATTTTCGAATCACGAGCGGTATAAGGCACTATGCTACGCACAATACGTTATGCCGTGCAGATGAATAAATGTTGATCGAACAATATGTTGTGGGTGGTAAGGGATTAGAAATAAGACTCAAAGGATTATGATCGCATTAAGCGCTTCTCTTTTTGTTATGTCAGATAAATGTTCCCTGAAACTCTCAACTGTCATAATTAATTGATAGATTCCGTTTCTACCCAACGCTTTATCAAAAGCTTCGCGAACAGTCGCTGAAAGCGGCGGGCTTCCTTCAACGTTTGGTGGAAATGCCGGAGGGACGTATTCTGCGGAAAGATTCTGTCTAGAGGCGCCATAAGTTTCTATAGCCAATGCCAGCTCTTTTAAGTTCCATTGCTAAGCTAATTGCTTGAACATTCGGATCGATTGCTCTAAGTATTCTTTGGCTGCAGTTCATTCTCAGCACCTTAATGCCCTAACAATACCTTCTTGCTAAATTAATAGAGAGTATACCGAACGCGACTCAGTTTATTCACAGCGAATTTTCATCCTCAAGCTCGGCCACGACCTCTTCACTATCAAAGATCAATTCGCCATCTTCCGTTTCATCATTTTGTTCTGCCACAACAGTTTGCTCTGCCAAAGCCAGCTCATCATCCTCGAGTTCCTCAGAAAAATGAAAAGTTATAGCGGCGAAAAAAATAGCGGTTGCAAAAAACATTGAAAACACTCCCGTTAGAAACTGTGTACCAGTCTAAAATGGCTTTGAAAGGGAGTCAAGAAAACTTGGGAAAAACGAATGATAATCCACATTGCCGGGCGACATCTCGTGCATTCCTCACTGAGGAAACCCAATCAAGTATGGGGCCTCGCCCAAAGATTTCACCGTCCGGTTGAATTTGAAGAACTCCTCCTTGAATGAAGGAGATTCTTCCGCCGCTTAAAGATGCGGTGCGGCTATCGCCGCTTACCGCGTTATCATATAGCTTGCCTTGACCCACCCCGAAGGGATGGGATTGCAGCAAGCAATGCGTTCAACGATGAGAAAAAATCGATCTCTAAATGGGATGAGGGTAATGATCGATGTATCTTGAGGAACACACGCTATTAACCCGCTGGCCAAATATGAGACAAAGAGCGTCAGCGAGGAGAAGCCGGATCAAAGCGAGCTTTAGCTCGCGATCTAAGCGAGGAATTCATTCTTGATTACGAAGGATTCCGAGCGAAGATTGATACGGCAAAGCC
>CAISYW010000096.1 GCA_903889795.1 uncultured Chlamydiae bacterium
GCTTCGCGCTTGGGAGGCTGGGTCTCTCTCGCCGGAAAAAACACCTCCGCATTCGCCGTCTTTTTTACGTCCATTCTATATAAATATTAAAATAAATAATTATATTTTACATAAAACAGTCCGCAATTAAAATATCTCAATAATTATGATCACACACACCAGGCTATTAAAGCCCCTTATCCGCTATTGTTTTGTATGGAAATTGATGAATCACTCCCAAATTTTATGAACCTTTGCCAAAAAACAACGTCCCTTCCATTATCTTATTGAAAGAAAAAAGGGCTGCTTTATACTGGACGTATGCGCAAAAAATTAATTTACTATTTCTTAGGTATCTTTTTATTAATCGCCACGATTTGTTTTTTCACGTTCAATCGAAATAAGGAAACCTTTTTCGGCAAAGATTGTCCCTTTTGTCAGTCTTTTATTCTGGATACCAATAAATTTTACGAAGACGATCTGGTGATGGCTCTCTGCACACATAAACCCATCATGCCAGGGCATTGTCTCGTCATTCCCAAAAGGCACGTCGAACGCTTTGAAATGTTATCAGACGACGAAGTTTTGCAGATCTTCCGAGTGATTCACAAAGTCGATCTGGCGGCAAAAAAAGCCTTCGGGATTTCCGCCTATCTCCTTTGGCAGAAAAATGGCCGGGAAGTCGGACAAACAGTGCCCCACGTCCATTTTCATTATATCCCGCGCAAAACCGGAGACGGCTCGATTCTGAAATTCATTTTCAAGATGTTTCTTGTCAGCGCGCAAAAACCAATCGAATCCGCTGAAATCCAAAAAGCTGCGGAAAAGATGAAAACGGCGATGGATGAACCCGCCAAAAATTTAAAGGCCTAGCTGGTAGAGGAGTAGAAAGATCTACTCCTCTACCAGCTAAGTGGCTCAGTTTTTTTTGATGTAATCAGCAAAACCCACAATATTGCCCCAAGGATCCGTAACCTCCAAAGTCGTTCCTGTCGCAGTTTCCAGAAGAGATCCCGCCTGAAGTTCTTCTTTTGCCTGGATGGCCGAGGCTACCTCAATCCAAAGGCGGGATGGTTTGGGATGTTTGGATTCGGTGAGAATAAGACCCGGCTCTTCCATTCCAATATTCAAAATAGCCGATGAGAGCCGAGGAATTTTCAGTTTTAGCTGAAATCCCAACTTTTCATATAAGAGAACAGCAAGGTCAAGCTCACCTACTTGAAAAAACACATTATCGATTCGAATAAGCTTCATTTTAATCCTGTATTTATAAAACAGAATGAAAAACAATATACCCCTTTTTGAGCAACGTCAATGAAGGATAATCGCGCATGTTAAAAAACAAGACCTCTTCCATTGCACCCTATTGTATCTCTGCCTTTGTGATCTGCATAACCGATCAGGTTCCACGATATCTTCTCATTCGACGATGCGGTCATTATCTACCGGGCACATGGCAAATGGTAACCGGAGGCATCGATGAGGGTGAAACGGCTTCGCAGGCTGCCCTTCGAGAGATCGAAGAAGAAACGGGTTTGATCCCGAGCCGATTTTATTGCGCCGACGCCGTAGAAACTTTTTATATACAAGCACGAGACCACATCACTTTTGCCCCTGTTTTTGTCGCGTTTGTCACAGAAATGACAGTAAGGCTGTCCCCCGAGGAACACGATGCCTATGAGTGGCTGCCAATGAACGAAGCGATAGATCGACTGGCCTGGTCCGAACAAAAGCGGGTTATTTCACATGTCCATGAGCAGTTTGTGCTAAAAAAACCGAATGATCTTCTATTGGTCAATCCTCCGGCCTTAAAACAAACCATTTCCCGAACCGGCGTCTATGGAATGGCCATCCGGAACAATCAACTTCTCCTCGTCAAACAGCACAAGGGTCCTCATGCCGGAAAATTCGATTTACCCGGCGGCGGCATTGAATCCGGGGAAAGCGTAGAAGAAGCTCTCCGAAGAGAATTCAAGGAAGAGGTTGGCATGACTTTTGAATCAATGCAGCTCCTTGATAACCGATCTGCGACCACAAAATACACAAATGAAAACGGAGAGACCGTTCATTTCCACCAAATCGGTTTAATCTATCAGATCAAGGGACTTTCATCACCGCAGCAAGAGGGAGAACTGTCCTATTTTTGGATCGATCTGAAAGAGCTTTCCAAACAACCGATCTCACCTTTTGTCGAACAATTATACACAAACTACTTGCTTCGCCTTCAGAATCAATGAACAAAGATATTCTTTAAAAATTTCCTCTAAAACCAGACTTTGCGTCGTTAACAAATCCGCGCCCTGATAATGAAATCCCAAAAACTCAATTTTTGAAAATTGTTCCGATAGCATGGCCGAAATCGATTCCAAATGTTTCATTTTGTCATCGATGAGGACGATCCGCTCGAAATCCGAATAAACCTTTAATAATTCATGAAGAACATCGCCCTTGCTATTATCTAAACCGCAGGAATAAATGATGCCATTGATCATGGCGGGATAATCACCGTAAGTCGGAGAGAGCGATTTGAATTCCTGATCCAGATAACAATGAATCGAAAAATCAATACCCTGCTCTTTAAGCTGCGCAAAACGGATGTGATGAAAATCCGTCCGGCTTTGATCGAACCACCCCTTTTTCGCAGCGGTGATCGCAACGATGGGTATATGGTTAATTTGCATATTTTGAATCCAGCCGACACTCAGATTTTCAACGATCATGGCCGGCTGTGCGACGATGCTGTGATTGAGTAAATGCTTTTGCTCTCGAGATATCGTCTCAAACAAATCGCGAACGACATGTTTATATGAAGAAAACGCTCTTGGATGAAGAATTGGATTTTTGGGAACAATCAGTGTTGAATCCACATCAACCAGAACCAGAGTCTTTTGATCCCAACAGAAATCGATTTCGGAAAATGAATGAATAGTAATCATTTTATGCATATTTAATTATAAAGACATTTCTTATTTTTTTCAATCTATCGAGTCATTTTTACCGAAACATTCGAATGGCGATCTTACTTTCCGTTGCATGATCGAGCATGGGCTTATAGTGGATAGATGAGACATTTTCTCGATCCCATCGATGAATGATGGCAGGAGTTAGAGATTGGAATTCAGGAATCCATCGCTTGATATAGATACATTGAGAATCGAACTTCCTTTGCTGAATCCAGGGATTGAAAATGCGGAAATAGGGCTGCGCATCGCAGCCGGTGCTCGCCGCCCATTGCCAATTGCCGTTATTTACAGCGGGATCGTAATCGAGAAGCATCTTGGCAAAGTATTTCTCTCCCCACCGCCAATCGATATGCAGATCCTTCACCAAAAATGAAGCGCATATCATCCGTACCCTGTTGTGCATCAATCCCGTAGCATTGAGCTCTCTCATTCCCGCATCGACAATGGGAAATCCCGTAGTTCCCTCACACCATCTCTGAAAAGCTTTACGATCATATTTCCAGTCGATTTCATTAAATCGGGTGTGAAAGGCTCCTTTAAAAACATGCGGGAAAAAGAAGGCAATCGAAGAAAAAAAATCCCTCCAATATAGGGAACGAATGAGATCGTGATGCGAGTTTAATTTCGATGCGATCGCATGGTAAACTTCTCGCACAGAACAAATATTGAACTTCAGGTATGGCGATAAATGCGTCGTTTCCTGTGAGGGAAAATCGCGAATCGCATTGTAATTGGAAAAGTCTTGGATGCGGGCTAAAATTTGCATTGCCGCTTTCCGAGAGCCCTGCAGAGAAAGTTTTGATTGCTTGGGTAATACTTCTCGAAAAATCGAGCGCTCTTTAGCAAAAGGGACGGAACCATGAAAGAAACAATCGGTTCGAATGTTTTTTGGCTTGGAAACCGGAAAGTGGAACGCATTGCGAAAATAGGGCGTAAAAATAGTGTAGGGATGGCCGTCAGACTTGAGAGTCTCTTCGGGAGGGTGGAGCAGCGCATCATCGGATTGGGAAAAGGCGATCCCATGCTTTTGGCAAACCGATGCGATCTTCTTGTCCCTGCGCTGACTGTAGGGCGTGTAATCGCGATTCACAAAAACCCCGTCAATCGACAACTCGTTGATGCATCGATCGACTACCTCATCGGAATGGCCGTAGAAAAGATAAAGTTTCTTTTTCCTCTTTTTGAGTTCATTTTCCAAATCTTCGAGAGACTCAATCATGAACTGCAAACAATGTTCGCTTTTATAGGGATTCGATTCGATCTGCTCCGGGGTAAAAATAAAGCAGGGAATCACTGAGTCCGATAACGTAACGGCCTTCATCAGGCCAATATTATCGGTCAATCGTAAATCCCTGCGAAAAATAAAGAGCGATCGTCGCACGATCTCCTACAAAATATCGGCAGCAACGGAAGCCAACTCGGATCGCTCGGTGCGATTAAGGAACATATGTCCAAAGAGCCGCTGATTTTTAAATCGTCCAACCGTATAGGTCAATCCATTCGAATCCTTGTCCAAATAAGGATTGTCAATCTGCGTCGGATCTCCGGTGAGGATCACCTTCGTTCCCTTACCCGCTCGAGAAATCACCGTCTTGATTTCATGCGGGGTCAGGTTTTGAGCCTCATCGATGATCATATACATTTTAGGAAGCGAGCGTCCGCGGATATAGGTAACCGCTTCCATCTCGATCTTCTTACTCTGCATAATAAATTCCATCGTCGCCGCGGCGTTTCCCTCTCCGTTGGTCGTAGAGCATAAGAATTCAAGATTATCATAAATGGGCTGCATCCAATGATAGAGCTTTTCTTCCTTGGTTCCCGGAAGATAGCCAATATCTTTTCCCAGAGGAACGATGGGGCGCGAAATTAAAATGCGCGAATAGACGCTGTCATCGAACACTTTACGCATACCGCATGCCAGAGCCAAAAGGGTTTTTCCCGTACCCGCAGGACCCACGAGCGTGACAAGAGGAATATCGTCCCGCAACAGCAAGTCGATTGCGCAGCGCTGCTCCACATTCAATGGCTGAATCCCCCAAATATCGCGATTTAAAGAGAGTAAAGGCTCAAGCCGTTTCGTCTTCTCATTGAATTTACAGACAGCGGAGGAGTTCTCGGGAGATGTTAACAATATATATTCGTTGGGCCGGAAATGCTCGTGCGGTATGGACAAAAAGCTATCTTTGTAAAAAAGATCAATATCATGCTTGGGCGCTTCGATCTTGCGCAAACCATGATACATTTCATCATATGAAAGCTTAAGGCTTTCATAATCTTCCGCTTCGAGATCCATCGCTTCGGCTTTAACACGCGTGACAAAGTCCTTGGAAACAATCACAACGCTTTCACCGCGTTGCTGTAAGGAAAATGCCGTGAGGAGAAATTTATTGCTGTTTCGATCGAGCGGCAAGGGGAAATTCTCCACACGTTCCTGCTTCGCTCCAAGGAAAATACGAACTTTGGGACCTTCCGGAATCACTACGCCAGTATGAAGATCTCCCTTTTTTTGACTTTTGAGCGAATCGATATACCGAATCGTTTCGCGTGCATTTTTACCGACTTCATCGCTATTGCGCTTGAGACTATCGAGCTCCTCCAATACTGCGAGAGGAATCACTACATCGTTATCTTTGAATTTCTTGATGGCTGTCGAATCATGAATGAGGACGTTAGTATCAATGACAAAAGTCTTTCGAGCCACTATATTACTCCCGGAAATGGTTAGCAATTTTTCAACAGATGCACGCTCAATAACGCTCATCAAAATTTCTCCTTATAAATTTTTTAAATTAACAGTTACCTTAAAAATCCTCCAATTGCAGCCAGGTTTCTGCGTACATTTAAAACTTTGTTATAGAAGTTCAGATATCCGAAAGCAAACAAATTTATATAACACTAACATATAAAATCTTACGCAAATATCTAGCAAACAGACATGGAGATCGCTAAAAATGGTTGACAAGAGAGAGCCTCTCGAAGTATAATGAAAGAAAAAGAGAGGAGATTTATTCAATGATGATATCTGCTGAAATATTAAGCATACCTCCCTATCTTTCAACTTCCTGGAAAAACATCTCATCATTACATGCCGTCCCTGATAAAGATAAATTTACACTAATCGTAACACTAAACACCGGTGTACAAGCATCAATCCCCTCGCTCGAAAAAACAGTCATAAACTCGATTTTCGAAGCGCACGGCCGTTACGGATCGACTCAAGCCATCGAGACGCTGCAAAAAGATTCGATCGCATTCCCTCTATCGGGAAATATCGATCTCATGAATTCAGCGATGCAGCACAATCCCGCTCAAGCCGATTCCCCCGAAATTCCCAAAGAGATTTTGGAGAAGATTACCTCGATTGCAAAAGTACTCGGCCTGAGCGACACATCAGAACTCCCCAAAGCGGAACCCCATTGCAATTGTCCATTTTGCCAAATTGCCAGAGCGTTTCACGGCTCCGAAGCAGAAGCTAAAATAGAAGAGCCTGTTTCTGACAAAGACCTGCAATTTCGCACCTGGGACATCAAACAAACAGCTGAAAAACTCTATATCGTCACGAATCCTCTCGATAATAATGAGCAATATAGCGTTTTTCTCGGAAACCCCCTCGGATGCACATGCGGACAAAAGAACTGTGAACATATCCGAGCCGTATTGAACAGTTGAGCCAATTTTTTCTTGGTCTTTTATTGACTCTATCCTACTATTCTCTCTTATACCGATCGTGATTCAAAAATCGGCTTTGGCGAAGCCGAAAATCCGTTTTTTTGAGTCACGTTCGGTATAGCTATTTGTTGATCTTTAAGGGAGATGTCCATGTCTTTTTTTACGCACAAACTGATCGCTTTAAGTGCTCTGTCCATGACGACTTTTGCATTCGCGCAACCTCCCGGCAAAAAGCCGGCTGAAAATGTGCAAGCGACTGCAAAGAAGAGCGAAGCACTCAAAGCATTTACCGGAAAAGTGCTCGCGAACAAGGTACGGATCCGCTCGAAACCGGACGTCGATAGCCGCATCGTTCGCCAAGTCAACAAAAACGAACTACTGCTCGTCGTCGGAGAAGAAGGAGATTTTTGGGCAATCCAGCCTCTCAAGGGAACGAAAGCATATGTTTTCAGAAGCTACATTCTCGATAACGTCGTTGAAGTCAACAAGGTCAATGTGCGTTTGGAGCCTCATGTCGATGCTCCGATTATCGCTCAACTGCAAGCAGGAGATAAGGTACAAGGCGAAATTTGCGCAATGAATCACAAATGGCTTGAAATCGCCCCACCAGCAAAGGCCTGTTTCTACGTCTCTAAAGAATACGTCGAAAAGGCCGGCGGACCTGATTATTTATCTGCGATGGAAAAACGCAAAACTGAAGTGGCTGAATTGATCAACTCCGCATTTTTCCTTGCTGAAGCCGAATGCAAAAAGCCTTACGAAGAAATGTCTCCACAAGAACCGATCGAAAAATTTCAGACAGTGATGCGCTCCTATACTGATTTTCCAGAATCCTGCCAAACGGCTAAAGAAGGCTTAGCTCTCTTAAAAGAAACCTATCTGCAAAAAAAGATTTCTTATTTAGAAGCGCGCGCTGAACTTTCTCCAACTGCAAAAGAAGAGCTGATTGCTAAGCACAAAGCGGAAAATCGCGACTTGCTTATCGATAACGCGAAACTCGACCCAACCCTTTGGGGCAAGCGCACACAGCCCAAAATCGATCTCACCGACCGCATGCGCTTTTGGGATACAATCGAAGAGTCTCTCTACTTAAGCTGGACTGCATTTCATACTAACAAAAAGATTGACGACTTCTATGAAGAACAGAAAGCAAACGCCACCGTTGTCACTGGTACTGTGGAGCTATACGACCACCCCGTTAAAAACAAACCGGGCGATTATATCCTGCGCGGCAATGACGCTCCCATCGCTTATCTCTACAGCACTACGGTTGATTTAGAAAAGCTGGCCGGCAAGAACGTAACAATGCTTGTGAGCCTGCGGCCCAACAACCATTTTGCTTTTCCCGCATATTTCGTCCTTTCGGTCGAATAAGGGAATCGCGGCTCTTGTTAAACTCAAGAGCCGCAAAATGTAATGCTATTTATGCAATAACGCAATCGTTAATGAGATTATCGAACCAGCCTGTCGATCGGTTCGAGTACAGCCAGCTCCTTGTTCTGCGGCGCGGCTCCATGCTCTTTTAACTTGCGGGCCGGAACAAGAACGCGGCTTTCCAACGATGCGACCGCTTGATTATAGGCATCAACAGCCGTTGTCAGAGAGCGGCCGACCTTGTTCCAATGTTCCGAAAGGACTGAGAGGCGCTCGTAAAGCTCCTGACCGAGAAGAGCAATTTGCTCCGCATTTTTGGAAATCAAATCTTGCTTCCAGCTATGAGCGACTGCCCGTAGAATGGCAATCAAAGTAGTGGGAGTGGCGACGATGACATTTTGCTCCGCACCCGCTTCAATCAGAGTGGGATCCACCTGCAGCGCCGCACTAAAAAAAGATTCGGCGGGCAAAAACAAAACAACAAATTCCGGACTCAGATCATATCGCTTCCAATAATCCTTTTGCGATAATTCCTTCATATGTTTACGAAGCTGCGAGGCGTGAACTTCCAGTTTAGCCGACCGAGCCGTATCATTTTCCGATTCTTGTGCTTCGAAATAAGCGATCAACGGAGTTTTCGCATCAACAATAATGTGACGCTCCCCCGGCAAGTGGACAACAAGATCGGGCCGTAACAGACGTCCATCCGATTCATGGCTGGTCTGCTCGGTAAAATCACATTTATTGAGAAGTCCGGCTAATTCAACAACGCGCCGCAAATGCACCTGGCCCCACGCTCCACGAACAGGCGGCGCACGCAATGCCATCGAGAGTTGAGCCGTCTCTTTGCGCAAATCCTTTTCGATTTGCATCATGCCTTCAATTTGTTGAAAAATAGATGCGTAAGCCCCCTCGCGCCGTTTTTCAAGATCGCGCTGATGATCTTCCAGCGATTTCATTGTTTCACGAAGCGGTGTGATTAAAGACTCCAAACTCTTTTGCTTGAGTTCCAAATCAGCCCTGGCCCCTTCTTGCGCTCTTTCAAATGTCGAGCGAGCTAAATCCAGAAAAGTGCGGCTGCTGCGCTCCATGATTTCATACGATAGCGATTGAAACGAAGTCTTCATTCGCTCTTCTGTCTCCACCGCACTTCGGCGAATCCAGGTATACAGAGCGAAAATCAAGGCAAAAAAAAGAACTGCCGCCAAGCCTAAAATAATCATAGAAGTGTGTACCGGTTATTCACAAATTATCAGGATCATCAGGCTCGGGCTCGAATTCTTCGAGAGTTTTCGATTTTTTTCCCGCGATGAACCGAATAAGTGACAATATGAGGGCAATGAAAATATAGAGCCAAGAACTAAAAGCGAGAATGATTGGGAAAAAATA
>CAISYW010000097.1 GCA_903889795.1 uncultured Chlamydiae bacterium
AATTTTTTCCAATTCATTTTTAACAAATGAAAATTGGCGAAAAGAACTAAAATTATGAAGGTTAAAACTCCTGCGACGCTGAGAAGAACCTGAAAATTCGTGGTTACGGGCATCGTTTCGGTAAATAATTGCATTGCATTGTCGGGAAAACGCAGCTCCTGGAATAAAAATGAAACGGCATTGACTGATGTAACGGCAGATCCTATCGATAGCGGGATAGTTAAAACTGAGAGGAGAAACTTTTCGAGACCGGTAAACGGATGGCGATAATAAAATGAAGCAAACAGCAGAAAAAACAAAAGGAGGCAATTGCCGATTTGCGCAAATGAATAAGAAATCGGTACAATGGTCTGCGCCGTGCTGCGAAAACTCGAATCGGCGTTCAAAGAATATTTCTCTCCGATTTTTTTCATATAGTTGTTAATAAACGGGATTGCGATCGTCGGAATTCCCGTGACAAACGGGAGCAGGCAAACCATCCGAAATGCTCTTAACGCATCTCGAAAGCTCAAGGGAGTCAAATTAGACAATATTAAGGGCAAAACCCAAAAAGTGATAAATAAGGTAATAATTACAAAGCCAATCAGATAAAAATCGATTTGCACCAATTGCGATATACGGATGGTCCCCATTCCTTCCGCAATATGAGCAAAAACCCCGATGGGAGAAACGATCGCTAGGCCGGTCAAGATTTTTTCAATGACTTGATTGGTTCTTTCCACGGCGCTGATCAACGGTTCTTTTTTTTCGATATGCATCAAAGTAATTCCCACGATGATGCCAAAAATGGCAATCGAAGGGACGATGTTATTGACGAAATCGTAAACCGGATTTTCCGGAATCAGATATGTAAGTATATTTCTGGCTAACGTTGCGTTTACCGAAATCGAAGCCCCTGATTGCAGAAGTGGAGCGGCCGTTGTCTGAGGAATGAGATAAGCAACCAAAAAAATCACAAAGAATATGAGTCCCCATAACAACATCCAAAAAGGCCAGCCTTTCCGAAATAGTTGGTATGCTTTTCCAGGCGACAGAGATCCCAAGCCATGGATAATCGATAAGCAAATATAGGGAAGAACGACCATTTGCAACAGCATGACATAGATTGTGCTAATCGGCCGTAAAACGGATACCAACGGTCCTAAGAAAAGACCCGTCAAAATCCCCGCAATCACCGCAATCAGAACTTGATAGCCAAGATTGAGTCGCATGAGGTTTATTTTGTCCAATGAAGCACATTTCGTATGATCGACCAGCGAGGTTCTATCACTTTGCTCGGAGCTTTTCCTAATATCCAATAATCATTTTGATCTTTATAAAATTCATCTAATATCTTAAGCTGCATCCAGTTATTCATGAATCGCAAAAACCGAAAAGCATCGCTTCTCACAGGATAGGCAATGTAGCATTTCCCGAGGTTGCCTGCAAAATCGGCAACGGAGTAATCGGGGTGGTTGAGACACCAGATGGTCGCCGAAACCTGGGACCAGATCCATGCATCGACCTGATCCATTTCAAGACCTTTTTCAACATTTCCGGCAAACAGCTTGGCATTCGGGAAAGTCAGTTTCACAGTGTTTTTAAATCCGCCGAAGGCACCGATGACCAAATCTTTATCTTTTTGTAGATTTTCGAAATTTTGAAATCGGGACCGATTTTTTTCCGGAATAACGAGTACATAATCCTGATCAGCATAAGTATCGGTAAAACTCATTTGCAAAATCCTGCCCTCGCTCATTACAACAGCGCTCATGACAATGTCGTAGATTCCTTCGTTGAGTTGATCCCCAAGACGATCAGGATCGGCAGGAATCAATTCGAGCTTGCAATTCAAATCCTGAGCCAACTGATAAGCCATAGCAATATCAAAACCAACGAGCTCTTCAAAGCGATTGAGATATGCATAGGGACAAATTGGAATCGCATAACCGACTCGGAGCACGCCTGAGCTCAGAATTCGATCCAGCACACTCCCCTGTTTTCGTGCCAATAAGTCGGGAATTGGTTCTCCTGGAAAGTAAATTTGAGGTGTAATGGGATTGTTGATCACATCTGAAATTTTTCGATCGGCATAAAGAGTCCGATAATTATCTTCGAGATGCAGATAGGGAGCAGCCCAAATCACGGCAGCTGTGACAAGGCTAAGGCTTCCAATTAATTGAAATAATAATTTTTTCCATTTCACTTGCAATAATTGATAATTCGCAAAAAGAACCAAGAGAATGAATGTCAAAACGCTGGCGATGCTGAGGAGTATCTGGAAGTTCATCGTGAGGGGCATAGTCTGAGTAAATAAGTTCATCGTCTCGTCAGGAAGTTTGAGTTCATTAAATAAAAATGAAATGGCGTTGATGGATGAGGAAGAAGATCCCACCGATAAGGGAATTGTCAGAAAAGAAAGAAGAGCTTTTTCCGAACCGGAGAATGGATGCCTGTAATAAAAAGATGCAAATAGAATAAAAAATAAAAGCATGCAATTCCCGATTTGGGCAAATGAATAGGAAATTGGTAAAATTGTTTGCGAAATACTCCGAAATTCCGGATTAGGGGTCAATTCAAGCCTATCCCCTATCTTTTTCAGGTACAAATTAATAAACGGAATGGCAATCGTTGGAATTCCGGTAAGAAATGGCAGGGTGCAAACATCTCGGATGGCTCGCAGCGATTCGCGAAAACTCAAGGAAGTGCAGCTCGATAATATGAGAGGTAAAATCCAAAATGTGATAAATAAAGTGATCAATATAAAGCTGATAAGATAAAAACCGACTTTGTTGAGATCAGTAAATGCGGTTGTTCCGAATCCTACCGATATATGCGCAAAAACTCCAATAGGAGAAACGACAGCCAACCCCTGAAGGATTTTTTCAATAATCTGATCGCCTCTTTTTACCAAACTGAGAAGAGGTTCCTTCTTTTCGATAAGCATTAAAGCAACGCCGACGATTACCCCAAAAATCGCAATCGAAGGAACGATATTATTGACAAAATCGTAAATCGGATTTTCCGGGATCAAATAAGTGAGAATATTTTTTGTTAGCTCTTCTTTGAGAGAAAGCGACGTTCCCGACTGAACAAAGGTTACGGAAATGGGCTTTGGAATGAAGTAACATACCAAAAAAACCATGAAAAACATAAGTCCCCATAAGAGAACCCAAAAAGCCCACCCTTTTTTGAAGAGTTGTTTGGCCATAGGAGGCGTCAAAGAACCCAGCCCATGAATGAGTGAAAGGCTTATATAAGGGAGCACGACCATCTGTAGGAGCATAGAGTAGGTTGTGCTGACGGGACGAAAAAAACTAGCCAAAGGCCCTAAGAACAACCCTGTTAAAATTCCGGCGATAACTGCAATAAGAACCTGATAGCCAAGGCTAAGCCGCATTTTACCAATCGTTAAAATTCTCTTCTCGCACCTGGTCCAACATTTCCCTATCTTCTTCATCCAACATCGGCTCGGAAGAATCATTGTTTGATTTTTTGTCGGCGGGTTGATCTGTCGACGATTCAATCCGTTTTGGCTTACTGCACATAGAAAGCGGCTTTGAACTTTTCTTCGGAGGTTTTACGGGTGCGACGGGAGTCTTTTTAGGAGGTGTCAATGTCTTTTCAAGTTCAAGATTTTCTTGTTTCTTCACTTTTACCGGCTCTGTCATTGCGGGAGTCTTTTTAAGAGGTGTCAATGTCTTTTCAAGTTCAAGATTTTCTTGTTTCTTCACTTTTACCGGCTCTGTCGTTGCAGGAGTCTTTTTAGTAGGTGTCAAAGCCTTTTCAAGTTCAAGATTTTCACGCTTCTCCTCTTTAATCGGCTCTGTTGTTGCGGGAGTCTTTTTAAGAGGTGTCAATGTCTTTTCAAGTTCAAGATTTTCTTCTTCCTCTTTCGTTGGCGTTGCCGGCTCTAACTGCGGCTCTTTCGATTTTTGAATCAGCTGACTATAATATTGGCGCCCCATGCCGACGAAAACACCATCTTTAAATACTAAAGGGGTTAAGCCGCGCGAAACAAGATGACACGGATCGAGAGCATTCGATCTCGTGATATAAAACCAAATATCATAACAGCCCTCACCGGTTATGAGTTGATCTTCGTTCGAAGGAGCGCGCATAATTTGATATACTTCGTTTTGTGTCATCCCAATTTCTAATTGACTGATCTTGTCGAGGTTATTGTGCGCAATTGATTTGGACATAAGAACATTGTTGGAAAGACAACCGCTAAAGATAAGGGTTGTTGAAATGATAAGTGCTCGTATAATCATAATACAATATTCCGGTCATGGGGCTCATCAAGTCGGAACAAATGGTTACCGACCGATATAACCTTTTTTTTAAGCAATAGCCTATCAGCCATTCGCTGTCAATCCAAAGGAGACTGTTTTATGGGACAAATTTCAATCGTAGAACATTTTTCACAGGGGCAGGTTGTTCTGGATGTTCGCTCCCCGATCGAATTTAATCACGGCCACATTCCTCATGCCAAGAATCTTCCGCTCTTTACCGATGAGGAAAGAAAGATCGTTGGGACAACCTATAAAAAACTAGGCAAGAGATTAGCCATCGAAAAAGGACTCGAGCTCGTCTCCTTTCCACGAATCCTGCAAGAAATCCGAAAGTTGGAGCTCCCCCAAAAGCTCACTATTTATTGCGCCCGTGGAGGGATGAGAAGCTCGTCGATGGCTTGGCTGTTGTTTCTCCTTGGTTATGAGGTTCTTACAATCGAAGGCGGATATAAAAGCTTTCGTAATTGGGCGCTTGAACAATTTTCCCGCCCTTACCATTTGCTCGTTTTAGGAGGAGAAACGGGTTCAGGAAAAACAAAGCTTCTCAAACGGCTTGATATTGATGGTGAACAAGTTATTGATTTAGAAGAGCTAGCGCATCATCGAGGTTCTGTTTTCGGAGGCATGGATGGCCAACCAACGCAAGAACAATTTGAAAATCATTTGGCTCGATTACTAGCAAAAACAAGTGATGGCGTCATTTGGGTCGAAGACGAAAGCGAAAGAATCGGTTCTTTGACAGTTCCCCGCTTTTTTTTCCAACAGATGCGAGCCGCGCGCATGATTGTTCTTCAGGTGCCTCATGAATTGAGAGTACGGCAATGTCTTGATGAGTATCTTGCTCTTGGGAATAAAGAACTATCCATTGCGATCCATCGATTACAAAAGAGATTAGGTGGTCTGGAAACGAAAAGAGCTCTTGAAGCGCTCGAACAAAATCAATTTGAAACTTGCTGCGAGATTTTACTCAGATATTATGATAAGAAATATCGATATGGAATAAGTCTGAAAACTCAAGAAAAAATCATTTTTTTGCCGACACAAAATATGGGCATCGAAGAAACTCTAGTAAAACTAAAAACCCTTTACTAAAAATAAAGTAAATCGTCTCTAGTGGCTCTTTCTTCACGATCTTCGTCGTCGGGTTGCTTTTTCTTTTCCTTTTTTCGTCTTGCTGTCAGAAAAGAGCTATTTAAAGACATTCCCGGAAATGGCAAAGCCGCCGGAATGACTTTGACATCCGTCAAAGAAACAACACTCGCTTCATGAGTCACCCTCGCCTGAGATCGGTTTGCTCCGAGAGGAATTGCAATAGGCACACAAAAATTAAGAGGCGCGGTCGTATTTATGGTTGGCAAAGGAACCAGCTTCACCGATAGGGTGGATTCTCTAATCGATTGAGCTGCAGGATTATTTACAGATTGATTCGATGAAGTCGGTTGAAAAAACTCCCTCATCTCCCCTATCTTGGAATTTGCCCGAAAAGAAACCGTACTATCTCGAGGCGTTGCGAGTGAGGATTCTTTCACGGCAATCTTTTGGGACCGTTCATTTGGAGCATCGCCTTCATGAACAGAGATCAAACGATCCATCGCAGGTTTCAACAAAATCGCATCGTTGCGCATGAAGGAATGCCACTTTGATTCGCTGTTATCTGAACCAGAATTTTTCGCTATAATATGGTCCGATGTTTGGGTCTCTTCGATGGTCGAATGCCCTACCTCAGGGCTCATTTCGTCCGCATTGTTGCGCAAAGATGGCCGATTTGGATCGTTGTCGTCCAATTCGCCCTCTTTCATCATGGGTCGCGCCGATTGGCAAACCAGGGTGATTTGCTCGCAATTTTCGCAGCCATGAGAAGACAAATCACTTAATTGCGCAATCGCGGTTTGAATAAAACGAGCGGGAATCTCATTATTTTTGAATGGTTTGGTATGCGGATTTTCAATCAATCGATCAATAGTGGATTCTTTAGCGTTGTTTGGCAGGTTCGCTTTGGAGTCATTGTTGTAATGATTGGAAATCAATGATTTGATGATTTTGACGGAATGATCGAGAGAAACATTTCGTAACGGTTTTTGATCTAAACCATTGACTGCGCTATTGAAGAAGTCCGTAGCTTTTTTATGCCCCTCCCCAAATTGTCCTTCACCAGGGACAGGATCGAGCATACTAAGTAAATGCAAGAGTAATTTAAAGTGATTTGCAGCAACTTCTATTGGTATCATTTGCCGAAAAGATTAGCACGTAAGTCTTTATCATTCAACTTACATGTTCCTATATTAGAAGCATTTTTAAAAATCCGATTATTAATCCCAGCGGCGAGGCCGTTTTTTTTTGGCGGGGATTGGTTTCTGTTGAACCTGGAAATCAACCTCAGCATCACTAAACCATGTAGCTACAACATGATAAAGACGGCTGCTCTGATCAAGAACGAACTGCTCATGTCCGGTTGAAACAACCCAGATATATGAGCCGAGAAGAAGAACGGTCCAAAGAATTTTTTTCATATTCATCATTCCTAGGCGAACGGCTTCATTAGGGAGACTCTGGGAAACCCCATTCCGCGAATCTTTTGATTCTTTTTGCAAACTTTCGATTTTTCGAACTGCGTTAACTTACAGGAAGTTAACCCCGTTCTCCAAAATCGCAATTTCGCAAAAATAATTCAAAATCTTCACGAAAGCGAGTTTTCCGGCATCTCCTTAATATCGGACATTAAAAGAAAAAGTTTTTTATTACAAATTAATTAAAAATTACGTATGAATAAAAACATGAAGAACAGCGCGATTTCTCATGAATTTGTCTCAATACACGATAAACAATCTTTATTCGGATCTAAAAGACGACTGCTATAGTAAGTCGGATTATCCGATCTCATTTTTAAGAGCGACACATCGTCTTAGCGATCCATGGATTTTAGAAAAGCTCCCTTACCCCCAAAAAATCCTCGAAATAGGCTGCGGAGTCGGAATACTCGCAAACACCTTGGCGAAGGCAGGACATCAGGTTACGGGCGTTGATCTATCGAGGGAAAGTTTAGAGATTGCACAAGATCATGACGAAACTCATTCTGTGCGTTATTATAATTCAAACGCATATTCACTCCCCTTCCCTGATGACGAATTTGATGCCGTTTGCGTTATGGATGTACTTGAACATGTGGAAGAGCCTTATTTGCTGATCGGGGAAGCCGCTCGTGTCTTAAAAAAAACAGGAACTCTTTTCTTTTATACTTTCAACCGTACTCCCCTGAGTTATTTTTGGATCATCAAGGGAATCAAACCTTGCTTTGCTCATCCGTATCACCACATGCATGACTATCCCATGTTGATTCGACCGGATGAAATGGAAGATATGTTTGTAATGCATAAGCTTAGGATTAAGCAAATGATCGGAATCCGTCCTTGTCTGTACAAATCAATTTGGAAAATGTTTGTAATGCATCAAGTGCCACAGGATTTTTCATTTTGCTTTTGCAAAAATTTGAGTGTCGGTTACTGCGGCTATGCATCTAAACCAGACTGTTATTCACTGGCCACAGTTTCATGAAACTCCGATTTCTTGAAAACAAAAGCAACAACCGCAAGCCATGCTATAAAAAGAGCAAATAGCAAATAATTGGCCATCGAAAAAACCTGAGAGCCAACTAACCATTCCAGACCAAGGAGTAAAAATGAGGCAAAAGCTTTCGACGTTCGATGTGCAAAAACATCAATAACCGCTTTGGCTCGATATTTTTCATCCAATTTCAGTGGAAGAAACAGCATCTCGCGAAGCACACCGAAAATGGAATAATCAACGGATTTGGTTAAACTATAAGCGATCGTCGCCATAGCAAAGCTCGGAATCATCCACTGGCCAACCGCAGTCGCACACAAGACGAGGGGAATAAAAAAATGGCTGTTGCGCAGTCCAATCATTTTTATGAGTAAAAACCCGCCAACAAACTGCAAAACTAAACTAATCACATTAATAATGCTGATCAGTTTTCCGAAATAGGCTGTGCGAAGATCTTGCGATGGAATCAATAATTCCAGATGATGGCAAAACTGAAAATCGACGAGCGCTACGGAGATCTGCATAAACATAACCAGGATCAAAATTGCGCTGATATAGCGGTTTCGAAGAATTTGCAAAAATCCCTCATTGCCGGATGTTCGATGCGCGGCGATGGATGGTGTTAACTTGTTTGCTCCGCTCAAATAATAGGCCTTGCGATAGGCATAGAAAAGAAGACCGTATATCGGTACAGAAAATAAGAGCAGTGGAGTCGATCCGAAATAGGGTGCAAGAAATCCCGGAACCAAGCTGCCTAAAGCAGCTCCGCACGTACCTACGCCAAAAATAAATCCAAATATATATTTTGCGCGAGAAGCGGCTATCGTGCTATGGATCATTGACCACAACTGTTTGAACATCAGAAGTATGTAAACATCCTTCCAGCAAGCATGAAAAAATATAAATTGAGGAAAAATGGGTAGAAGAACCACGCATAACAAATTCACAAAAACGATTGCGATCGCTGCGATAGCAACCATTCGCAACGGACCCAGGCGCGGCAAAAAATGATTATATAGATAAACAATCACAAAATTAAGAGGAACGGTCGCCAACCAAAAAACCGGAATAGAGGCGGCCGAAAAAACAGTCAAAAAAATTGATTGGCTGACAGGCCGAATGATCCCATATTCTCCGGCGATGCAAAAGCCGGTTAACATCGCAAAAAAAATAAAAAGTTTTTCTGTGCGGCTTAAAGAGGTAAGCTCATTTCGAAGAGAAAGCATCGATTAGCCGTTCCAGGATTCGAGGAAATTAATCAATATCAAATCATATTCCGGGGAAACGTAGACCCAGTTTGTCTTCATCTCGGGAACTTTGAGCAGCAAATCGGAGCAATTGCGCGCCTTTTGGATGATGACATGTCGTTTTGAGACGGGAAAGTTGAGTTTTTCACCAGTGCGCGCCTCTTTTTGGAATTCCGCCACAAGGTCGCGATCTGGGATGTGATTTTTATTTTTGAAATCCGTGATATCTTTTTCAGTCATACCCTCAGGAAGATCGATTGCTCGAAATCGATGCTGACGAAAGAAAACACACTTAGCGTCTTCGTGGCCTTTTATCTTGGGGTCTTTCGCCGCTCGATTGAGAGCACAGATGATATCGGGGTCGCTCAAATTGAGAAAATCATCGACCGATTTGAGAGAAGTGACCGGAAAGTTTTCCGCCATGTAGCGACGGAGATGGAAATTATAAGCTTTTACCGAAGAATAGTGATAGACACGTCGATGCATAAAGTGACGGGCGAGAAGCAGAGCTTCGCATGATTCCAGGCCATTTTCATCAATACCCAATTGCATTTCATCGGCGCCGCGATCAACGCTGGGCAGGATTCTCAAAGTTTCAATCAGTTGATGGTAGTCAAAAAGACCGTAAGTAACCCCTGTGCTTTTGGCGTCGCGCAGAAGATAATCGATCCGGTCAGCACCGAAAAAATCGCCTGTAAGAATCTCAGAGACGATTCGCTCCCATGGAGAAAATGTTCCGTGCTGAAGCGCTTTCCATTTGGCCTCACCAACGGTGATTTTTTTAATGTCCTGGATAATATCGCGCTCAATGAGATCTTCGAGATACGAAGGAGCTTTTCTCAATTTGTCCCATACGATTTGCAAGTGCGGGCTATCGATGATGCTGAGAGTCCAGTTCTTATGTCCATGCGGTTCTAAAAGGGAGTTCTCCTCAACATGAGAAAAAGGAAGATGCCCCAAATCATGGCATAGAGCGGCCATGCGGAGCACTCGACGCCAATAGAGGTAATCGGAAGAACCTTTCCGAGGCACAAAATGAAAGACGTCGGGCCTCACAGACTTGCAAATTTTATCGAACATCTGTGTGGCCAAGGCCATAACGCCGATGGAATGCTCGAATCGCGTGTGGTTTGCACCAGGATAAACGAGATACGAGATCCCCAATTGATGAATGTAATGGAGCCTCTGGAATGGCAGAGAATCGATCAGCTCTTTTTCAAACTCGTCAAACGGAATAAACCCATGAAGCGAGTCGAAGATTTTTTTATCGGAGTGGAGAAAATCTTTTACCATATCAAATACGATTATCGAGCATTGCGGTGTTAATTACAATCACTCCATATAGCAAACGCGGCTCAAAAATCAAATTTAAATTGATCAAATCAATCGGGACGAGGTTTGCTTTCAAAAATATAAGAATTAGTTACCCGAACAAATTCCGCTTTTCGTTGCAGTTCT
>CAISYW010000098.1 GCA_903889795.1 uncultured Chlamydiae bacterium
ATCAGCTTGCGTTGGCCCAATTATATACGGTGCACTCACCGGCGCTGTGGTATATGGTGGTTATCAAATGACTCAGGCATTAAATAAAAATCCAATTTCCTGGACGTACATCCCCTCGACACCTGTATTGAGCGATTTTCTCTATCAGGATAATTATTTAAATGTTTTAAATAGGAACAAAGAAGGAAGCGTTGATCCAAGTTTGCCTGCAAATCCAGATGATCTTATTAAAAGACCTGGATGGAAAGAAACGACTCACCCTGAAGCAGGAAAAAAAGGACACAGGTCTTTTGAAAATGATGAAACAGGAGAAAAACTTCGACATGACGAAGGCAATCCTAAAGAATCTGGACATCAAGGCCATGATCATTACCATCGGCCTAATCCAAATAAAACAAATTGGGCTGATGAATATTTGGATGGACAAGGTAATCCAGTTCCAGATGGACAAGACAAAGCTCATATTTATTCTCCAGAGAAAGTGTGGTGGAAATAGAACATTTCAATCGGTATAAAACATATGGACATTTCAATATATGCGGGATACTTCCATGATGGATCAATTATAAACATTGAACAATCAGGAGATAATATTGATTTTTCCATGCAGAGTGCAGAAATGCATGAAGAAGATTTGAAAGAAAACATTACTCTTTCAAAATATCATCGAATAAAGGGAATACTTCATTTAGAAAGAGTAAAGTATATTAGGAATAGTGATCAACCTTTTCATGGCATTTTAAGCATGTTGTATGATGGCGCTGGGATATTAGATTTTGAAATCACTAAAAATAATGTAAAAATATTATTAGAATGGGTAAATTATCCACCTCATCCTAACATTACTGTTTATTCATCTTTTGAAATTGAGGCAGAAAAAATATGGTGGGAAAATATTCCTGATTTGGGAGGGCCATTGTGGTAAGTCAGTAAAGGATTATGAAACAAACCCAACAGGAGGAACTCCTCAGAGAGGAGATCCAAGATCTCTAGAAAATTGGAAATATTGATGTTTAATCCGAAATATAGAGTGTTACTTACGAGCAAATGTTTTCCAACAGACAAAGTAATTTGTCTTGGAACTCAATTAATTTCGATCATTAATTTTCTGAAAGACTTTTTGCCTAAGCACATATGGTATGGAGCAGATGTCGACGCGGTTGGAAAAGGTGCGATGAAAACTGACATGAAAGATATTAAACTAAATCTTATTGGTACAGATTTTCAGTTTATTCAATATTGTTCTGGAATCGACCAATTCATATGGGGAGTTTTTTTATGTATTGATAGCAATATTTCATCTCAAAACATTTTAGACATCGAACTAGAAACAGAAGACGAGCCATTTCGTTCTATCGCTTGCAATGGAATAATTATAGAATTACGAACATTTGATACATCATTTTTTGAAATTTATTCTGAAGATGAAATGATCATTAAAAAACTGGCGAACAAATTTAACTGTTCCTACAGCTCCAAACTAGACCAAGTCTGACAGTTGTATCAGTTTCGGAATTAGATCCGAATCTCGGACGCTGGATCACTCAGGACCCGGCCGGATGGGCTGATAGCTCGAATCTCTATCAGTACGTTTTCAACAATCCGTTTGTCTACCGGGATCCGGATGGGCAATTTGCATTTGTGATACCTTTTCTAATTTGGGGTGCGGAAATTGCATTGCCCACTTTATCAGCTTGCGTTGGCCCAATTATATACGGTGCACTCACCGGCGCTGTGGTATATGGTGGCTATCAAGTGACTCAGGTAGAACCGATTTTTGAATCATTCCCTGTATGCCCTTCTACAAGTTTGAAACCTTAAAATCGAAGGGGAGCTTGCCTGCCTCTTTTTTGAATAATTCCGGGCCGGCAAAAGAGACAAAAATCCCTTTTTCTTTCTGCCCGGATAAGTGTTTTTCAACGGCTTTGGCGACGTCGGCGCCGGAAACCTCGATAACGGCTTGGCGGAATGCATTGCGTCTTTCACAAGTGCGTCCGGTGCGCTGCCATCCGAATGCGCAGATCGCTCTTTGGCGGGGAGGGAGCGGGGCATCGAGGCCTTGCAAAATGCCAAGCTTGGCCTCAAGGAGCTCCCGATCGGTAAATTTCTGAGAAGCGATTCGGTTGATGGCTTCAAGAAATGCTTGATAAGTGTGGAAGAGATGCGTGTCGCGGTAAGCATAAAAATGAAATTGGCCCGTAGCAGGGGAGTAGGATGCTCCGCTTCCATAGGCGCCGCCTTTTTCGCGGATCTCCTTATGTAAGACAAGATTTTCCATGAGATCGGTTGCTACCGTTAGAGCGGGTGAGTCGTTGTCGCGATAGGGAACGGTATTGTAAGCCAGAACAGAGAAGGCAACGGGGGATGGGATGATTTTTCCTTGCGATGCGATTATTGAAAGCGGCGGCTTCATTTCCCATGCGGGTAAATTGCGGCGGGGGAGCGATTCTGCAAATGGAGCCAGATGGGGGATTAAGAGCTCTTGTTCATCGCGTGCGCAGGAAAGAACGAGAGCGGGTTTTGCAGCGCCGATCACAGATTCTTGCAGACGTTGAAATTCGCGGCTCAGATGCGATACGGGTGATTTGGCGCTTTCGCAAATAAAGGAAAAATAGGGTAATCCCTGTAGTTGTTGATGAATGGCTGACGAGGGGGATAAACCGCTCGACGCGAGCTGAACGGCGTAGCTCATGGCGTCTCTCGGTAAGCGATTTTGCAATTCGGTCGCATGTTCCAAAAGCAGCTCCTTGATCCGAGGAAGATCCTGGAAATCGGGCGATCGAGAAGAGTCGCTTAAGATCTGAAGCATCTGCGGGATATTGCGCTCCAGCGCTTTGGCTCTCAAAGAAAGCGTGGGTCGGCAAAGGTTGGGATCATCATGTTGAATGTAGAGAGAGAGGGAGGCGCTTATGTCGCCGAGAGCCGCCTGCTGTAATTCGAGGGTTTGCGCATAGTCGCGGCCTCCGCTGCCGACCTCTACCCAAAATCGGGTAAAGAGAGACAGCGTGGAAAGATCCTTGAAATTGATCGATGGAAGATCAAAGCAGAGATCGGCATAGAGAATCCGATTCGTAAAACAGGGATGATAATGCAGTGAAAGAGGACCAAAAGAGGACGATAAGAGAGGAAAATCTTTCGCGTGTTTTGGGATATCATGAAGAGTGACTTTGGGTAGGCAATCCAGCGATTGGTGTTCCACTTCTTCTTGGTAGGCAGCGAGCTTTTTTTCCTGTGCAACAATTTCCTGCAGTTGTTTTTCAGACAGTTGGGCTTGGAGTGCCGCGAGCGTTGCTTTTTCTTCATCGCTCTCTTTTTGATTTAGCGCGGGATCGGGTCTCATCGTCAAGTAGAGCGCGTGGGGATTATCGAGAAGATAGAGGCGTACTAAATTGGGAAGATATGCGGGGTCGGCCAGATGGTTTTTGAGATCTTGAAATAGAGAATGGATCAGAAGAGATTGTTCCGGAGCCGCTCCATGCTGTTTTGCGAGTATGGCGCGAAAGAAGAGTGTTAATCCGAAGGGAATATTATCTCCGCCGATCTCCGTTCGCTCGAATTCCAGTTGATGCAAGGAAGCTTCGATCGCTGCAGGATCAAATCCGCTGATAACGAGTTTTTCCAAAGCGGACCGTGTGATTTGGACAATTTTTTCTGCGCTATTTTCATCGCAGCCTTTGCAGATGAGCAGCCAAGGCGCTTCGCTCATTTCCGTATCAAAATGCGATTCGACGCTGGTACAGATTTTGGATTGCAACAGCGCGAACTTGAGCGGAGAAACATCGGTATCAGTGAGCAAGCTATCGAGAAGACTCAACGCCAGAAGGTCGGTTTGATGGGAGATGGGTGCGGTTAAAAAGCCAAGGGCAACGATTGTTTTTTTTGCCGTATCCTCATCATGTCCAATTGGATACGTTTCTTCAACATGCCTTGGTGCCGAGAAGCGTTTTTGCAGTGCGAAAGGAGATAGCAAAGTTGCTTTTTGTACATGAGAGAGTGCGTGCTGATCGATAAAATCCAGATGCCTGGATAGGGGAAGGTTTCCGTAAAAGAAGAACAGGCAGCGCGAGGGATGGTAAAAAGTGCGATGAAATTCGAGGAGCTCATCGTATGTCAGGGAAGGAATATTCTTTGGGTCGCCGCCGGAGTTATAGGCATAAGGAAGATCCGGCATGAGGTGGCTAAAGAGATGAAATGAAAGCCTATCGTCGCTCGAGCTCATCGCTCCTTTCATCTCGTTGTAAACAACACCCTGTCTTTGCAGGGGGCTTTTCACATCCCCTGTGGTGGTGAAGGAGAGTCGATGCGCTTCTTGTAGAAAGCTGAGATGTTTTAAGAGCGGATGGAAAACGGCGTCGAGATAAACGTCGAGCAGGTTGTAGAAATCTTTTTCCACCTGAGAGCTGGCGGGATAGACGGTGAAATCCTGGCCTGTGAGGGCGTTCATATAGGTGTTGAGACTGCGGCGCGTCATGGAAAAAAAGGGATCTTTTACAGGAAATTTTTCCGATCCGCATAAGACGATGTGCTCTAAAGCATGCGCCGCGCCATTCGAGCTGTCCGGAAGAGTTTGAAAAGAGAGCGCGAAAAGATTTTCAGGATCGTCATTTGCGATTTGAATGATCCGGGCACCTGATTTTTCATGAACCAGCTCAACAAGAGTGCCTTGCAACTCTTTTAAAGGTAGGTATTTAGTGACGATAAAGCCACGATAATTCTGTCCTTCCACATCGAGCGCCTGGTTCATTGAATTCCTCTTTTATCGAACCAGCAATATAAATGAGGATTTAGTTATTAACCAGATTGATAAACAGGCGACATGAAGCGCTAGCGAGGCAAAAGCTTCGCCAGCGCCTATTCAGAGTTTCTTTAGCGTCTTGTAATGTGCAAGCGGCGTGCGCACTCTCGAGCCATATAATTGCATTCTCCCAAAAGCAGCAGCAGATCTCTGCGGCCTTTTAGAATTGCACTGCGCGAGCGGCGTTTGACATCGCTTCGCAATTTTTTCCAGGTCGTGTCAATTTTATGTTCGATATCACGATACGCTTTGAGCGGTGTTTTCATTGTGCAAAGAAGCTTTTTCGCCTTCGCTTTCAAATCTGTGCGCACTTTGGAGCTCAGGTGCTTGGATGAGCTTCTTTTTGCGGCATGCGGACTTTTTCTAGAAGATCGTTTAATAACCATTTAAACCCCCGATTTATTTAAATTTCTTCATTTCCGTTTCATATTTAGGATGAGAGTGTCGTTTCAGTTGTTCGGTTAGAGCGTTTTCGCGTCTTTTTATCTCATCGAACTCAACCTGATCCATTTGTATTTGAGCGAGAAGCATGGAATATTCGGAATCAGAAGAGGGTATGTCATTGACTAAAGCTTTCATCATTTGGATTCTTTGTAATAAAAGAGCCTGTTCAGCGCGATTAACATCCATTTCTTTATGAAGTAAATCGATGCCGTTATGACTTTCAAGCACATAAGCCTGTTGATTTTCCGGTTTTGAAAAATCTCTAGCCGGAGCTTTTTTTAACGGTGATTCCATAATTCAACAATCCTTTCTAGCTTTATTTTAAAATTAAAACTATTTAGTTGGCAATAGTTATGTTTTTAATTAAAATATAACTCGTTATGATTATGTTTATTAGTGTGTTGGATTTGGCTTCTTGGCGTTGTCGAAGAAGTGCAGGTATGAATAATTGATGTCCATTTTGCTCTCTTTTTGCTAATATCATGTTCTATGAAAAAGTTTAATCTGCTTCCTAACATGATCACGGCATTTGGCCTGGCGTGTGGTTTATTTGTTATTTTTAAGATCAACATGCTGCAGCCCGGCGCCGGCGATTATGAGGTGGTTCATACGTCCGTCTTATTGTTGCTTGTCGCTGTACTCGCTGATTTTATGGACGGTGCCTTAGCTCGTGCATTTCATGCGGAAAGTGAATTCGGCGTAGTGTTCGATTCTCTTGCCGACGCAGTTTCGTTTGGTGTTGCTCCATCTGTGCTCCTCTTGAAGACTCTTTCACTCGAACAAGGAACGCTCATTTCTTTTTTCGCCGCATCCGGCGCTATGGTTTTTTCACTTTGCGGGGTGTTGCGGCTCGTGCGTTTTAATGTGAAGGCCGCAGAAGCAAAGCGAAATGTGGAAGTGCAGACGGTGCAAAAGCCTCATTTTACCGGCCTTCCGATTACGGGTTCCGCTGCTGCGGCCGTATCGGCTAATCTGCTTTTGCTATCTCCTTGGGCGCAAAATTGGCTTCCGATGTCGAACATTGATCGGGCGATCGCTTTGACCTGTGTGATGTTCTTTTTGGGCTATTTGATGGTCTGTCGGCTGAAATTCCCAAGTTTGAAGATGCTTCGTTTGCGAGTGCCTTCATTTTTTATGGCGTTTTTGACTGTCATTTTTGCTGTCTTTACGCTCTATGGCATTCTTTATTTTTTCCCAATCATTCTCGCTTTTAGTTCTTGGCTCTATATTTTCATTGCCCTCATATTGTCACTTATTCGGTTCATCGCGGGAAAAAAATCGAAAACTCTCGAAGAATTCGAGCCCGAGCCTGATGATCCTGATAAT
>CAISYW010000099.1 GCA_903889795.1 uncultured Chlamydiae bacterium
ATGCGCTGAAACGGCACATCAGATAATTTATTCTCAAACGCGCTGATAACGGCGACATCGAATGAAGAGCTGGTATAGATTAATTCGATGCCCTTGTCGAGATAGGCTTTTTGGATGAATGCGGCACGCTGTTGATCGCTATAATGAATCTTTTTTTCTTTTGCGCGATCGAGATATTCCTGCAAGTTTGTCCATTGTCCGCTGCTGCTTTTCCAGATGACGGCATCTTTGGTTCTTTCGTAGAATTTTTCATCTTGCAACATACCTAGTTTCACGAGCGTCTCCAGCTCGGGCCAATAGGAAATATAGGTGTCGCGTTCCATTTTAAATAGATTGTTGAGGCGGTCGGAGACTTTTTTCGAAATATGGCCACTCAGCTGACGGACATTGTGATCGACTTGCAGATACGAGCGAGAGACATTCAGAGGAATGTCGGGACTGTCGATCGCACCGCGCAGCAGTGTGAGAAAATCAGGTAAAAAGTCGCGGCAATGATCGGAGACAAAGACGCGGCTGCAAAATAGACGGATCGAGTTATTCATGTTGTCAACTTGACGCTGTCCCTTCGGAAAATAGAGAATTCCCTGCAGATGGAATGGATAATCGACGTTGAGATGAATCCAGAAAATGGGATCCTGATCTGTGGGATAAAGCTGTCGATAAAAGGCCAGATATTCTTGATCAGTGCACTCAGACGGCGGTTTAATCCAAAGGGGAGATTGATTGCCGAGGGACTGGCCATTTAAAAAGATCGGATCGGGCATAAAAGAACAGTAGCGATTCAATAGTTCTCGGATTTTGCCGGCATCTAAATATTCGGTGCTGGCTTCATCGAGGTGTAAAATGATATCCGTTCCTCGCTCTGTGCGGCTTCCTTCCCCGATCTCATAAGTCGACGAACCGTCGCAAGACCACTTGACTGGCTTGGATTCAGGTAAATAGGAAAGTGTTTCCAACTCGACTCTGGCAGCCACCATGTAGGAAGAATAGAATCCGAGGCCAAAATGACCGATCATCGGATCTTTTTCACTCTGTGTTTTGTATTTAGCTAAAAAATCTTCGGCGCCGGAGAACGCAATCTGGGCAATATATTTTTCGACCTCGTTTTCCGTCATTCCGAGCCCATTGTCGGAGATCGTAATGGTCTTGTTCTCTGCATCGATCCGGATGTGGATTTCAAAGGGTTGATCATCGGCGGTTGCTTGTCCGCAATCCCTTAACATGCGCAGCTTTTTGATCGCATCGCATGCGTTTGAAACCAGTTCTCTCAGAAAGATATCATGGCTGGAATAGAGCCATTTTTTGATGATGGGCAGTATGTTTTCACTATGAATGGATAGCTTGTTTTGACGCATAAAGTAATACTCCTAATTAAAAAAACTATATTATTAATTAAATGCGTCGAAGACTTTAGTGTCAATATTAATGAATAGATTGTATTGGAAAATATTCGCGGAATGGGGTTTCCCAGTGTTTCCTTAGGGAGATATATGCTGAAAAAAAGGAGGATCTAGGTTATTTCTCTAAAATATGAGAGTGATGGCTGCCCAGATCAATCCGACGATTGGCGATATTGCCGGAAATGCGAAAAAAATCCTGAGTTCTCTTGGCCACGCACGCGATAATGACGTCGATGTCGTGCTGTTTCCCGAGCTGACGCTGTCGGGCTATCCGCCGGAAGATCTTCTTCTGGATGAGAGTTTCATCGATGCTCTGCAAGAAAAGTTAAAAGAAATTGCCCCGGCAACGAAAGGGCTGTTTGCTGTGATTGGCCTTCCGCGGCCCAATGATTCGGGAGTGGAAAAAGTGCTTTATAATAGTGCGGCGGTATTTCGGGATGGAAAACTGATTGGGTTTCACGATAAACAGCTTTTGCCGACTTATGACGTCTTTGATGAGGCGCGTTTTTTTCAGCCCGGAAATCGGACCTCGATTTTCGAACATCTGGGAAAACGTATTGCAGTGACGATTTGCGAAGATCTCTGGCAGCATTCCCACACGATCGGCTACACGAATTATCGAAACGATCCTGTGAAGGATCTCCAGGAAAAAGAAGTCGATCTCATTCTCAATCTTTCGGCATCTCCATATAGTTATCAATGCGAGCGAACGCGTCGTCATGCCTTTTCCCAATCCGCCCGCGCTTTGCAAGCGCCTCTGATCTTATGTAATCAGGTCGGCGCCAATGATCAGCTCGTATTTGATGGCCATAGCTTTTATCTCAATGCCCAGGGAGAGCTTGTTCGGTTGGCGAAGGGCTTTGCGGAAGATGAGCTTTTGATCGATCTGGATTTAAATGCCGCTCCCTCTGCTCCGCCGGAAGAGGGGATCAAAAATCTCTATCAGGC
>CAISYW010000100.1 GCA_903889795.1 uncultured Chlamydiae bacterium
ACTCGCTGGACATAGGCGTTTTCCATGGAAGGAAGATCTTTTTCGCCTACGTTGGTCGCATAAAGTACTTTTTTGAGCGTGAGGAAGGGATAGTTCATCGCAATCTCCAGCTCTTTCGGGGAAAATGGGCATTTACGCAATGGAAGATTCTGATTGAGGTGATCAGCTGCTTTTTTGAGTAGTTCTACGGTGGGAAGAAGCTCTTTTTTCCCCTTGGCCTGTTTTTCCATGCGCAGCAGAGTGTTTTCGACCATTTGCAGGTCGGCTAAAATCAATTCGAGGTTGATCACTTCGATATCTTCGATGGGATCGATGCGCCCCGAGACGTGGATCACATTCTCGTCTTCAAAACAGCGAACGACTTGCACGATAGCATCGGTTTCTCGGATATGAGAGAGGAATTGATTGCCTAAGCCGGCGCCGAGCGAGGCACCCTTGACAAGGCCCGCGATGTCGACAAATGTCACGGATGCATAAACGATTTTGGCGCTTTTCGAAAGATGCGAGAGGACTGTAAGTCTTTGGTCGGGAACATTCACAATTCCAATATTCGGATCGATGGTGCAGAAAGGATAATTTTCTGAAGGAATCGATTTACGCGTTAAGGCGTTAAAAAGAGTTGATTTGCCGACATTCGGCAAACCTACGATACCGCAGGAGAGGTTTGACATAGGTAGTTAATGAGGTTTGGGTTTAGGTTGGGACCGAAACTAATGAGTTGCATCATCCTAGTTTCTAGGATCATGTTCGCGGACAGTCGGGGAATTCGATTCTGAATGGTGAGGCTGGTTTCGTCGATTCCGGATGGCGAATGAGACCAAACGTTGTACGATCCATCGGGAGGCAGCGCGATATTCAGATCGGGTATTAAAGGGTCATATTCAAAGCAATAAGGGCGTCCAAGCAATGATTCAGCTTCGGTTAATTTTCCATCCAGGATCAATGTACGGATGCGCGAACTGGAAATCGGTTGATCAGCGAGGCATAGTTTTTGAATTGTTTGTACGGTAAACCCACGGCGAAGACCCAATGTCCTGAGAGCGTCTGCATTGCCAAGCCCTTCTTTTCCAAAAGCGGCGCCCTCGCCGAGAATCAGATGACGGATGGGATAGGGTTCTAAAAACGCATCAAACGTCAGATTGGATAGCTCTTCAGTAAATGGAATGGCGATGACTTTTTTAACGCCGAATTCCTTGAGAAGGGCGATTTTCAGACGAAGCGAGCTGAGACGAAGAGGGGAGACGCCTTTGAGAATCTCAGACGGGTGGTTGGAAAAGGTCACTGCGATCGATTGTTCCCCGAGATGGCCTAAAAGAATTTGATGACCCCGATGCACACCATCAAAGACGCCGATTGTCAGAATCGTCATGGCGTCCTCTTGATAAAAGGGAGAAAATCGAAATCGCGATTCGAGATCTCTTCCTGCGGAATACAATCAGATAAGGAGTATGGTCCCGATCGTGTGCGGCTGAGAGCATGGAGAAAGGCTCCTGAGCCGAGGAGCTCTCCGAGATCATAGGCCAGTGTGCGGATGTAAGTGCCTTTACTGCAAACGATGTGGAGCTCAACGTGGGGATATTCGTAGCGAATGAGCGTAGTGTGGATACGAACTTGGTTTGGCGCTCGTTCGACGGTAATGCCCTTGCGAGCTAAATCATAGAGTTTTTGGCCAGCGATTTTCTTGGCGGAAAACATGGGCGGAACTTGCAGGCAGTCGCCTTGAAATGAGAGCAGTGCTTGCTCGAGATCAAAAAGAGAGGGCACATGGTCCGATTGCGTTAGGACTTGACCATCGATGTCGAAGGTGTCGGTTGTTTGGCCGAGTTGGATTGTGGCTCGATATTCTTTATCGGCATAGAGGAATTGGTTTGAAAGGCGAGTAAATTGGCGGCCGATCAACATCACCATTACGCCGGTTGCAAAGGGATCTAAAGTTCCGGCATGACCGATTTTTTCGATCTGCGTTCGCTTTCGTAACAAGTGAACAAGATGGAAAGAGGTACACTTAACAGCTTTATTAACGGGCAAAATACCGCAAAAAGAACTGTTTTGCGAAAAGGTCATTTGATTAGTCATTCAAATCAGTCGATTCCTGAGTTATTTCAGGACGAGAGCGCCGTTCTTCTTCAATTTTTCCAAGAATTTTTTCGATTCGCATCAGTTCATCCAGCGATTTGTCGAGGATGAAAGTAAGCTGAGGAAAATAACGGAGTTTGACTTTTTTTGAAGCGTGTACGGCGATGAAGCCTGCGGCTGATTGCATGGCGGTAAGAATCTTTGCCTTATCCGCATCTGTTGCGATCATGCAAATATAGACCTTCGCATGATGAAGATCGGCCGAAGTTTCTACCTTTGTGACAGAGATAAAGGTATTGATATTCGGATTACGAACATCTTTTTGGATCACTTCGACGATGACCTCTTTCAAAAGGGAATTGACACGATCGAGCCGTTGTTTTTTCATCTGAAGTTTGCCTGGAATCCTTTCTTATAGCTCTTGTTCGTGATATGTAATTTCGTAGGCTTGCAGAATATCTCCTTCTCTCACTTCTGATTGTCCATCAAGAAGAATGCCGCATTCCAGCCCTTTAGAAACTTCTTTAACGTCTTCTTTTTGACGTTTGAGAGAGGCGATTTTTCCTTTCCAAATGACATTGCCTGCACGCGTTTGCCGAATGAGGCTAGTGCGTTTGATAATGCCGTCAGTAATCTGACATCCAGCGATTGCGCCCAATTGCGAAGATTTAAATACTGTCTTGACGAGAGCCGCTCCAACATCATTTTCTTTTTCGAGCTTATCGAGAAGTTTTTTCATCAAAAGCTTCACGTCGTCGATGAGATGATAGATGACATCGTGTTGAACGACTTTGACATTTTTTTGCTTGATCAAATCATCAGCACGGCTTTCGATTCGGGTATGAAAGCCAATGATATACGATTTGGAAGCGGCCGCTAGGGCAATGTCTGACTCCGAAATCTCGCCGACATCGGCATTCACGATTTCAAGCCGTACTTTATCCGATTGAATTTTAAGAAGTGAATTCTTCAGCGCTTCCAACGACCCTTGCACATCGGCACGTAAAATGACCGGAAGAATTTTCTTTTCTCCGCTCTCTTTTTTGGCCATCATGCGATCAAGACTGCTAAGTTTGACTCCTTGCATCTGGCTTCGCTTATATCCGGCAACACGCTCTTCGGCCAGACTGCGCGCTTCTTTTTCGTTTTTTACAACGACAAATTCTTCGCCGGCTTCTGCCAACTCGGAAAGACCTGTGATTTTAATGGGAGTGGAGGGTCCCGCTTCGTCGACAGAATGACCATATTCGTCTTGCATGGTCTTGATCCGGCCTGAAAAATGACCAAAAACGATTGCATCGTTTTTGCGCAGGGTTCCGTTTTGCACGAGAATCGTAGCAACGGCTCCTAAGCCCTTATGCATCTCAGATTCAAGGACGGTTCCGCGTGCACGGCTGTTTGGATTCGCGCGGAGCTCGAGGATCTCGGCTTGCAAAGCGATCATTTCAAGCA
>CAISYW010000101.1 GCA_903889795.1 uncultured Chlamydiae bacterium
AGATTATCTTTCATATCATTGGGATCCATTTCCGCGCTTTTCATAAATATTTCAATGCTGTCTCCAACCTGTTTGATATCTAAAATTTCACCATCATGAAAATAAGAAGTGTATTTAGATATTTTCATCTATCATTCTCCAAATAGATTATTTCCACCATACATATGAAGGGGGATAAATGTGAGCAGGATCGCTTCCTTTAGGAACAATCTTTCCGTTTGCATCTAAGTAATTAAATGATCCTTTTCCATCGGGTTTTAGATGATGATAGTGATCCTGTGCTTCATGTCCTGTTTCTCCATCCCTTCCTTTATCATGACGAATTTGTTCTCCAGTATCTCCGTTTTCAAATGTCCTGTGTCCCTTTTTTCCAGCTTCGGGATGAGTGGTTTCCTTCCATCCTGGTTTTTTAGCAATTTCATCCGGATTCGCAGGCAAACTTGGATCAACGCTTCCCTCTTTGTTCCTCCACATGGAGTATTCAAACGCATCTACTGTTGAGTAATTTAAATAAGACAAAGATGTCGAAGTGGTATTCCATACCGAGCTCGTTCTTAATGACTGAACCACGGAATCCATTGCCTGAGCCGTGCTGGTCGCATGACTCCCTACTCTAACGGCTCCGTCTACCATTAAAGCGGCTCCGGCTGATGTAGTAAAGCCCACACCCCATGAAAACCCGCCATATGAGACAATTTCAAGAGCGCCGCCGCCTACGAAGATCACGCCTCCGCCAATCATTTCTCCAAGTCCAACAAAAAAATCCAGGACGCTCTCGCCGTTGGGATCGATGTAGCGATAGGGATTGTTGAAAACATATTGGTAGAGATTCGAGCTATCTGACGGCCCGATGGGATCGGGCGTCAGCCAGCGGCCCAGATTTGGATCATAATAGCGCTGGCCAAAGTAAATCAGGTTAGTAGCCGGATCGAATCGTTTGCCCGCGTAGGCATAGGGAATGCGGGGATTCAGGCCGCGGCCAAACGAATCGGAATGATTTTCCTCCGCAATTTGCAGATTGGATCGATCGACAAGATAGCGGATCGTTCCCTGGACATCATAAATCGGAAGATAGGCAATGGAGTCCTTTTCAATCGCTGCCGCTCGATTGAGGCCGGGAATTTGCAGTTCCTGGCAGCGGCCATTTTTATATGAGCCAATTTCTTCATCGCCCAGGTAAAGATAGGAAGTAGAGCCTTTCGTCAGGCAGCGTCCAATGACATCGTAGGAAAGTCTTTCGCCGGGAGTGGCAATCAGCCGATTGCAGAGGTCATATGCATAACCATCGCGTAAGAGCCGTCCGTTGGCGTCATAGGGCAGGGAGGCAATCTGATGGAAAGCATCCAGCAAAATGGCCTGTCCATTCATTTCGACGCAGTTGTAATGCGGATCGAAACGTGCGGTAAAACGATCCGATTCGCCCGTCATTTGCGACAAAGCGTCATAGGAATAGGTCGTTTGTCCCTTTCGGATGAGATTTCCTTGCGAATCGTAGAAACAAGTTTCTGTCAGATATGGATCGCTATGCCCAATCTCCCGTCCCAACAAATCGTATTCATACGAAGTGCGATGATCTTCCAGCAGAAGATCGCCTGCATCGCTGTAAAGGTCGTATGTATGGGTATAGAGCAGGCGCCCGTCGGGAGAAATGCGCCGGATGCGCTCCAAAAAGAGGGGGTTATATTCATAGACGATTTGGCTGCGATCCGGCAGGATGCGCTCGAGGGGGCGATCCAGTTCGTCGTATTGGCTCTCAATGCAAAGTCCTGTATCAAATTCTTCTATGAGGATATTGCCAAAAGGATCGAGCGTGCGCCGAAAACCGCTGCCGCCAATGAGGCGACCGATTTTGTCATATTCGATCGATTGATCGCCGATGCGGCATAGATCCCCAAGGGAGTTATATTCATAGGAGAGGATTTGGCCATCCGGCAGCTGTTTAGCTTGTAAGCGGCCGGCTGGCGTGTAGGAATAGCGAGTGGTTCTCTCGCCCGCTTCGGTCATGGATGCCAGGAAGCCATCGGGTGTATAAGTAAAGGTCAGATGATCCTGGCGTATCTTTCGCAAATCAGAGTCGTAGTCATATTCTTGCGTCAAAATGCCATCGACTTCTTTTTTGAGCAGGCAATGGTGAGGATCGTAATATTCGACGGTTTCGATCCCGCGCGGATTTTTGATTTTTTTGATCAGCGAACGATCGCCTTCGATGTAAGTAATGAAGGTTCGATTGCCCAACGGATCGGTCTTTTCAATGAGCCTGTGATAGGGATCATAGAGAAAATGAGTCGTTCCTCGCTTCGTGATCGATGCGGTATTTCCGGCAGAATCGTAAGAATAAGTCGTTTTGAGATGTCCCAATACGCTTTTTTCTAGCGGACGGCCCAATAAATCATTTTGAATCGTCGTCATTCGGCCCGCTTTTTCGATGCGGTTCAAAAACCCCAATGGATCATATCCAAACGTAGAAACTCTTCCCGCTGTCTCTTCTCGAATTTTTTGCCCCACGCCATTATATGAATAGCGCTTTGAGATTCCTTCGGCATCTGTCTCTTCCATGAGAAAGTAGGCGTCATACCGGTAAAGTGTCTGGGCCAAACCGGTCGTTTTTGAGGTGAGCCGTTTGAGAGCGTCATATTCAAATGTGGCGGCAATGCCATCCGCATCGATCTGCCGAATCCGGTTGCCATTGGGCGCATATTCAAATGACTCGGCCCCTCCGCCGGGATGGATGATTTGCAGCGGCGAGCCGTAGGAATTAAAAATCGTGCGAGTTGGGTTGCCTGCATTGTCTTGGGTCTGAATAGGCCGGCCAAAGGCGTCGAAGACATTTTTTTGAACGAGAGGTGTTGATTCAATGCGAACGGGTTTTCGATGGACGGGATGATAAGAATATCTGGTCGGTTGACCCAGATAATCGATTTTTTCGATGAGCAAATCGGTGGGATCATAGCTGAATTGAGTGGAATGGCTGCCCTCATCGAGTTGGATTAAACGGCCCTTGGCATCGAACGTCCGATGAATGGAATAATCATGGGAAAAGGGCATTTCCTGGATACAGCGGCCTCTCGCGTCATAAATATATGAAGCATCCTGGCCGAGCGGATTGGTTTCATGAAGCAGCTCGCCTTTAGCATTATAGGTGCGCTCGATGGTATAGGCTAAGACATCGTCCGATCCATAGACTGCTTCTGCACAAATGTTCCCCCACTGATCGTAATCCAGATGAATTTTGCGAATGAGATTACCAACCCAGTCTTTTTCGATTTTCCACTCGATACGATGCAAATGCGGCGCTTGGCTGCGTAAGATATAATCAGTGACCGTTTGACCTTCTTCCGATTCTTGGATCAGATTACAGGCCCCGTCAAATTGATAAGTGGTTTTGCGGAGCGACACTCCATGATCGAGAATGGTAATAGACGTGATGAGGCGCGTCGATTTGAGATAGGTCCATTGCGTGGAGAGGCCATCATCCCGGCTCTCTTCGATCAGCCGGTTGTTATCGAAGCGGCGGCGGATGATAAACGCACCAAAATCACCGGTCCATTGTTCGATCAGGGGATTGCCCGCCTCATCGCATTCAAAATTTTTCGTTAAAAGAACATTCCCTTGGCCATCGCTCGTTTCGATTGCGCGGATATGCTGGCGCTCGTCGTAAGTGAATCGCTTTTGATTGACGAGCGAACCGTTGTGATTTTCAATCGCTGTCAGCAGCAATTTCTCATTGAAACGATAAATGGTTGATAAGCCATTTTCATCAGTGGCGCATGTCCATCCGCCTTTGACGCCCGCCTGGGGCGGATCGTAGGAAATCGCTATCCGGCCGATGGGAAACGAAAGGGAAGTCACCTGGGCGAGGCGATTCTTGGTGGATGAATATTGGCAGCTGACCGGATATTCCTTTAAATCATATGAGCTCAGCAGCAGCCGATCGTTATATCCAGCCGTGTTGTGATAAAAGGGATTGGAGATCTTCGTTAAAACATTGAACACATGTTTGCTGTGAATTTTTTTCTTCTCTCCCGAGATCGTGCGGGTCTCGTAAGTATAATCAGCTTGTGTTCCGTCCGATCCCCTGAAGTGTTTCAGATCCTGGATATCAATAGACGCGTAGACAAATTGTCCGCTGGCATTGGTCGATAAAATCTTTGATAAACGATTATTTTGATACTCATAGCGAATCACTTTGCCATTACTCAGAACCTCCTGTTCGAGTCGATAGGAAAGGCCGATGCGGTGATAAATGCGCTCCGTTCCTTCCGGAGTTTGCACACGGGCGTTCAGTTCATCGACAACTAATTTCGTATTGCGCCAATCGGCATCGGAGCATGGCTCCTCACAACCCAGATTGCTCATTCCAAAAGAATCTGTCACTAAAGTGCCTGTCTGGTTGTTCAGCTGAAATTCTAGAACGCACCCACTGGGATCCGGCACCTGAAAATGGCGCGATTTGGCATTGAAGCCGCACCAAAGATGGGAAAGAACGCTCCAGCCTTTGTGAGATAAACTCAAAGCTTTTGCTAATTTAAAGCGATCCTGTGCATCTTTATCCTCATAGCGGCCCAGCACCAGCGGCGGTACATAGGTTCGCCGCAAGATCAGATCTTGCGCGGCATGGATATGAAGATCTTTTTCTGAGTGAGCGATTTGACCCGAAAAAGGATTGACAAGACCCCCAATCAAAAGATCAGTGCGCAAAGATGCGATTTCTTCCGGAGCGGATGGAGCTAAATCGTCGATTGGTTCTGCAAAAATGCGGACGGCAATGAAAAATAGAAGGAATCGATACATATAAATATCTATAAATTAATAACTAAGAAGTTTAGGTAAGAAAAACGAATGTTGTAAATAGAAATCGACGCCTTTCAACGATGTTCAACTTATGGCTGAAGAGAAGATGCTAGAAAAGCAATTCGGAGTTGTTAAACAATAAAGTCAACCATTTGGCGGGCGCATTCCCATTTTCTGGGTAGCCGCCTAACAACTCTC
>CAISYW010000102.1 GCA_903889795.1 uncultured Chlamydiae bacterium
AACTAAATGGGATAAATTACAATGAGCGAAGCAATACAAATGATTTTAGTTTTTTCCGCTTTATCTCTTGGCTGGTCGATTTTGGTTTGTGTATTTTTCCAAATGTGGAATCAAGGATGGAAATTTAAAGATTAATTTATGATATTTGGCTCAAGTCTTCGCGATCCGGCGCCTGATCGGAAAAAATGCGCGCCGCGCTATCGCGTATTAAATATATGATATTTGGATTTACCGGAATGCCCCGGGAAGGCAAAAGTGAAGCAATGTCGATTATGGTTGAGCGGTTGCATTTGCAAACCAAACAGCCGATTTTGGCAAATTACAAATTAATGGATAGCCGGCGATTTGTAAAATTCAAAGAAATTTCCGAACAGACGGATGTAATAATTGCGTGGGATGAAATTCATCACTCAATGGACGCGCGCAATTTTAAAGATACTAAATCAATGACCTATACCGCGTGGTTGTCGATTATTTCGCATTTTCGAACTTCCTTATTTTATACTTGCCAACACCCGGATCAGATTGACAAGCGTTTGCGGTTTTTGACCGACTATATGTTTTTTGTCGATGGGGGATTGCGGACCGATCAGATCAATTTAACGTGTGTTAATTGGCTGTATGGCGTGATTGTCGGCCGGATGCGGATCCCTAATAAAAAACGCTATTATCCGCTCTACAATGCCTTTGAGATCATCAAACCTACCGAAATGGAGCAGGCGCCGGATCGACGGCTAAAGCCCCGGAACACGGTCCGAGTACAGGAATAAACATGGAAAAAGCCGTAAATATCCCGCAGGATCACCCGCTTTGGAAAAGCAAGTTTTTCCAGCAAGGTAGGTGGTTATATCAAAATAAAAAGGTGCGCAGTATCGCGCAAAATCAGGACTACTCAAAAGATATTCCGAATACGCATCAATTAAAATTAATACCCGATCCCAAAAGGACGGAAAAAAATGGCAGTAAAAGTTTATATAAGAATGAATGATGGCAAAAGCGGCGGAGTTTTTGAAGTCGATGAGTTCCCGATTGCTAAAGAATCCGGGTTAATCAATGTAATTTATGCCCCAGGCAAAGGTAAGCGCGCTGGACAGCGTATCCCTAAACAGATTAATGTGGCTAATATTAGCGAGATTGAGCCGGTTAATGGCTTGGAAAAAATATATGATAGTTCCAATTTAGAATTCCCGATTGAAGATTAATTTGACAAAAAATTGACAAGGATTTTGGATATGTTATATTAAAAGAGAAATTACACGATCACCCCACAAGGGGTGGTTTTGTTATGTATGGGTATAAATTTATAGGAATGATATATATTGACTACGTCAAGAGGGTTAAAAATAGGAACTATTTATATAAGGATTTGACAAGATTATGGACATTGGATTAATATGAATTATTATGATGTTGAAAGTTAAATGATCCAAACATCTCAAAAGAGGCAACGGCTTTGGTAATTTCACCGCCCCGGCGTACCGCTCTGGTGCGTTTAAGTTGGATCAACGTAATGCTAAGCCGCTAAAGCTGTTCGCGGCACCCGTATACCGTGGTTGCATTATTCGTCTTCAAGCTCGAGTTACGGATTTAATCCGTCTTGGGTCTGAAAGACGAATT
>CAISYW010000103.1 GCA_903889795.1 uncultured Chlamydiae bacterium
GATACCAAAAGCAAATGAAACTCCATCAAGACTCTCTTGAGACAATGTGATGCTGAAGGGGAAATCGCTGTCTCTCTTACAGTCCCTTATAGCGACCACAGATCACTTATAGGAACAGCCCACATGCCGGATCCAAAAGGAAGCTTTTCATTTCCGGCATATAACACAATCCCCCGTACAAAATCACTCCCGACCAACTGTTGTAGCTGTTTCAGATGCTTACAATCATCTGATCGAACCGTTTCGGAGGTCTTTACCTCTATTCCAACAACTCGCCCTCTTTCATCTTCCAAAACAATGTCGACCTCAGAACGATTGTCACTCATCCGGCAATAAAAAATTTTTATGTTTTTACTGGCATTCCACGAGGCTTGTTTGCACAGTTCATTGACCACAAAATTTTCAGCTATTCCACCAAGAAGAGAAGGGGTTTGCTCAAGACGTTCTTCATTGAAATCAAGGGTATGAAGGAGAACTCCTGTATCAATAAAGTAGGCTTTATTTGCTTTGGAGAGCCTTTTCCCAAGATTTCTACTCCACGCCGGGATCGAATGAACAAGAAATAGGCTATGAAGTAATTGCATGTACCTTCGAAGTGAGGTAAGAGGAATATCTGTAGTATTTGCAACATCAGAATAATTAATCGTAGAGCCAACTCTTGTGGCAATGACCTGTAGCAATTTAGGAAGAGCGGTAAAGCCCTCAATCTGTGCTAGTTCTCGTACATCCTTCTGCGTTACAAGAGAGAGATACGAATTACACCAGTCCCTTCTGTGTGCTTCACTTTTTGCCGCATGCATGCCGGGGAATCCTCCCAAACATACTCTATGGAGAAGATCTTTTTTGGAAAATGAGACCGTCCTGCTATATCCAAAATCCTCGTCAAACACCCTATTCAAATAGGTTTCTTGAGTTCCCTCCAGCTCTCCTTGAGATAGCGGCCATAACTGTAAAAGGAGCATTCTACCAGCGAGTGAATCGCCTAGTTTTGGCACAAGCAAGGGATTCACTGATCCTGTCAGGCCGTATCTCCCATTGAGACTGCGGTTTTGATCTACATCAACTTTGATGGGAAGAAAAATCTCAGGGACTCTTTGTACTTCATCAATAATGACCGGTTTTTTTCTGGCTGACAAAAAACCGACAGGGTCTTCTAAAGCCGCTGCTTGGATCGTAATATTATCGAATGAAATGAAGTCGTATTCATTTTCTTGAGTGATTTTTGTTATTAAACTCGTCTTTCCTGACTGCCGGGGTCCAACGAGCAAAACGACAGGGCTATTCTCTAGCGAAGACACGACACGAGAAAACAGATTTCGATGAAAATACATAAAAACCTCCAGATGGTCAATTATGTACCATCAGAAGGATATGGGTCAAGTGGCCGAAGAAAAAGTATTGACATCCGATCATCACCTCATAATCAATCAACATTTTTTCAGTGAGTTCTTTGTTGCTGAACCGATCTGATGAGTATTTCAGCGGCACGATGAATCTCATTCTCAGTGGTTGACCTTCCGAATGAGAAACGGATGGAGGATGCGGCTCTTTTCTGAGAAAAGCCCATTTCAAGAAGTACTCGAGAGGCTTCCACCGATCCAGAGGAGCAGGCAGCGCCATGGCTGGCTGATACGCCGGC
>CAISYW010000104.1 GCA_903889795.1 uncultured Chlamydiae bacterium
GATCTTGAATTCATTTTGAATTTGTTCAATGTAGAGCTGATAGAGAATTTCCAGGGAAATCACTGAACCGTTAACGCGCATGAATGTTCCCATCAGCGGGCGTGGATTTTTTTGCGGTTGGCTGATGATTGATTCAAGAAGCGACTGGGCCTGATCGGGGTTGAAAATCTGGCTAGGTGAAATTTCTGAGAGAGCCGGCAATAGATGATCCGGAGATAGGTGAAAGATCATGTGCTTTAAGAGATTGAATTCATAGATTTCATTTTTCAACTGATCGGGAGACATTTCGCTTGGGCTAAGTGATTTGCCTATGATTTTTTTATCTCCCAATTTTACGAGAGGCATGATCACAGAATCTGTTTCAAAATCAGGATTGATTGCTGCGCTGAGGATAATCGGACGGACTTTGTTGCTTCCAAAATTTTGTCCAACGGCAGCACCCTTCCATAAATAATCTCCCGTCATGAGAATTTTGCATAACGGCGTCACAAAGGTGTGCAGAGCGCCTTCCATGTTTGTAATCTGATCTCCCGGCACGTATTTCACGCCTAAAGCGAGATTTTTCTTATCGCGCATCAAGTGTTCAACCATTTGTTTGGAGACAAATGCGCTTTTACCGATCAGAGGAGGCGGGGTGTCGAGGTTTAGTTTGAGAAAATCCTCTCTATTCGCGATCGCAAAATTGGAGTTTAGTTGGAGTAATTGAGTCGAGTTGATGGCTTGAAAAGCTTTATGAAATCGAGATGAGAAGAAAGAGGATACTCTCCTTGAAATGCTTGTCGAAAAATCAACTTGAATCGGTTGAACGCTTTCGGATTTCAACTCTTTGAGACTCGCGGATTGCTCAATGGCATAGGCGGGTACGGTTCTTTCGTCCGTTTTTGGTGAATGTTGAAATGGGACAGGAGAGTGATGGACGAAAGAAATATTTATCAGCATAGTGAATACTCTAATTTTGTTTGCAATCTATTATATCAAAAGTTATGGATTGTATCTATACCGAACGCGACTCAAAAATCGGTTTTGGCCAAGCCGAAAATCCGATTTTTGAGTCGCGTTCGGTATAATGTATTAACCCGAGGGGTAAAAGGGTGACAACTTACTGGCTGCGGCTTCACCATATCAATCCTCTCTCGTCGCCCATGGATTTACCATGAGCTTCTCGTTCGGAACGCGGATGCTTTGATCTGGCTTTGCCTCGCTACGAAATTTGTGACCCTTTTTACCTCTCGGGTTAATAATTTAAATTTCAGAACTTAGGAATATTTATGGCATGGACGGAAAAAAAACGGATAGCTGCGAAGTTGATCGGGTCGTTTGGATTGGGCCTTTTGATTTGGATGCTGCCTGTTCCTCAAGGTTTATCGGTTATTGCCTGGCGGCTTTTTGCCATATTTATTGCTACGATCGTATGTATTATTTTAAATCCCTTTCCAATGGGCGTCATCACTCTTTTTGCTTTGACGATCGCTTTGCTAACCAACACGATTCAATGGAGTGATGTTTGCACCGGATTCGGCAATGATATCGTCTGGTTGATTGTGTTCGTTTTTTTTGTCGCAAAAGTATTTGTTTCTACCGGTCTAGGCAATCGAATCGCTTATACCATCTTGAAAATTTTTGGGAAAAACAGTCTTGGATTGGGATATGGGATTGTTGCGACCAATCTCATCATGTCTCCTTGCATTCCTAGCGTCACCGCACGTGCGGGAGGTGTAATCTTTCCCATGATCAAGAGCTTGGCCGATGTGTTTACCGGACCCTCGCACGATCCTCGAATGGGCGCCTTTCTGACTCTTTGCGCTTATCAGAGTATGGCGATCACCAGTGCGATGTTCCTAACGGCGATGGCCGGCAATCCGATGATTGCCATGCTGGCTCAAGAAAGTTCCATTTCCATTTCCTGGACGGACTGGGCTGTGGCAGCCATCGTACCGGGCTTGATTTCGCTGGCCGTTTTACCCTATTTCGTCTTTCGTTTTTGGCCTCCGATGGTTCGTCAAACGCCTCATGTTAAGGAGATGGCTCGGGAAAAGCTGCGTGCAATGGGGCCGATGTCTCGTCAGGAAAAAACCATAACGATCACGATGGTATTGCTGATCGTTCTTTGGATTTACGGCCATTTTATCGGCATGAAAGAGACTGTCGCGGCAATGTTGGGAGTGTCTGTCCTTTTATTAACAGGCATCCTCCGATGGAAAGACGTTTTAGAAGAACAGAGCGCATGGGATACGTTGATCTGGTTTGCTTCTTTGATGATTCTGGCTTCTCAATTAAATAAGACGGGTTTTTCATCCTGGTTCAGCCAATCGATCGTCGGACATGTGGAAGGATTTCATTGGGGGTGGGGTTTTGTTCTTATTATTTTAATTTATTTTTATTCTCATTATTTTTTTGCGAGCGCCGTCGCCCAAATCGGAGCGATGTACGTTCCTTTTTTGCTGGTAGCCGTTCTTATTGGTACGCCGCCGCAATTAGCCGCTCTTGTATTGGCTTTTATCAGCAATCTGAACGTTGGATTAACTCATTATGGGTCAGGTTCGGCGCCCGTTTTATTCAGCGGCGGATATGTGACGGTAAGAGAGTGGTGGCAAGTTGGATTTTTGTTTAGCCTCATTCTATTATTTATTTGGATTGTCATTGGCGGGTTCTGGTGGAAGTTTCTTGGTTATTGGTAATTGATTTATTGTAGTCATGTTTTGATTTAATTGTGGTTAATAACTGTTTTGGTGTATAGTTTGTTGCGAAAGTAAATAAAGGTAATTATGGCCACAGCATTAGCACCGGTTCAGCGTAAAGAATATCATGTAATTGTCGACGCTCAAACGAATAAAGAAGACCGAATGTCGCCTACGCTGAAAACAATGTTAAAAGCGGCTGCTTGCTTCCTGGTTTGCTTAGGACTTTCTTTTGTCGTAGGCGGATCGATTTTTTTTGGGGTAGGCATTGCGGCGGGGTGCGGTGTGATTAATTCGGGAATATCAGCGATTATGCTATCTTCCGCGTCCACAATGATCCCTCTTGGCATCACTTCTCTTTTATCCGGATGTCATTTGTTTTACATTTCCGAAAAAGGATCTTTCTATTCTAAAAACATTGGACTTACAGATTTAATAAAAATAAAATAAGGTTTTTTAGGATCCTTTGGAACCGGGAAAAAGCTGATCCATCTTGAGGTTCAATAAAAGTACATTCACACGCTTTTCACCAAACACACCTAGCCATCGTTTCGACGTTTCTTTTCGAACGAGGTCGCGAACAGTGGTCAGCGGAAGATGTCGTGCTAATGCCACTCGGGGCGATTGAAGATAGGCGTTTTGAAGGCTAATATGAGGATCGAGACCACTTCCTGAGGACGTTACTGCGTCGGCGGGTATGTGCTCGGATGGGGATAAGTTGTTCTCTAGACGGAATATTTCAATCCGATCCTGCAAAAGATCGATTAGTTTTTTAGAAGTGGGTCCAAGATTACTGCCTCCGGAAGCCATTCCATCATAACCATTCGCTCCGGCATAGGATGGCCTCGGGTGGAAATAATAGGGTGATGAAAAGTTTTGGCCGATGAATTTGGATCCGATAATGCGCTCCGAAGAATCTTTCACTTCACCGCCGTTCGCATGGTTGGGAAAGAATGTTTGCCCTATCACACAGATCGCCAATGGATAGACTATCCCTAAGATCAATGTAAACAACAGAAGGGAGATGATCGAAATTCGAATCTGATCTCTCATAGAAGTCCTAGATTATGAATCAACAAGTCAATTGCTTTAATCCCGATAAAGGGAAGTGTGATACCGCCAGCTCCATAAATCAATAGATTACGATGGAGAATTTGAGAGGCGCTTTGGGGGGTAAATTTGATACCTCTAAAGGCTAGTGGTATTAAGGCAATGATAATCAAGGCATTAAATATAACTGCGCTTAATACAGCACTCTCTGGGCTTCCAAGATTCATCATATTGAGAACCGATAACGATGGGAAAAGAGGGATTAATAGGGCTGGGATGATGGCAAAGTATTTAGCAAGATCGTTTGTAATGCTAAAAGCAGTTAAAGCGCCGCGCGTCATGAGCATTTGTTTTCCGATTTCAATGATCTCAAAAAGTTTCGTTGGATCTGATTCAAGATCGATCATATTGCCAGCTTCTTTGGCTGCTTGAGTGCCGGCGTTCATAGCGAGGCCTACGTCGGCAAAAGCAAGAGCCGGCGCGTCATTCACGCCATCTCCCGTCATGGCGACAAGGTAGCCCGCGTCTTGCTGTTCAAATAAAAATGCGAGCTTATCTTCAGGAGAGGCTTGCGCTCGAAATTCATCGACGCCGGCTTCTTTGGCGATCGCCGCAGCTGTAATGGGGTTATCTCCTGTGATCATAATTGTTCGTAGCCCCATGGTTCGCAATCTCTGGAATTGCTCGGCAAGACCCTTTTTGATGATGTCTTTTAGATGTATAATTCCTAAAATTCGATGCTTTTCTGCGACGAGAAGGGGAGTGCCGCCCGATCTGGAAATTTCCTGAGCCGCTTCAGATGTTTCATAGGACATGCGCACTTCTGAAAACCCCTCAATGGTATCGATGGCGCCCTTACGGATTTGTTTTTGATTAATGTTGATGCCGCTTAAACGGGTTGATGCGCTAAATGCAATGAATTCGGCGTCCTTGACTTCTGCTTTCGCGGCATTAGGTACATTTTTTTCTATCCAGGCGATTACGCTTTTTCCTTCGCCCGTTCGGTCATGAAAAGAAGCTAAATAAGCCGCGCTAGCGAGTTCTTCCAAAGAAATTCCGGGAGAGGGGATGAGTTCGTTTGCCTGGCGATTGCCCACTGTAATCGTTCCCGTTTTATCGATTAGAACGACGTCAATATCTCCTGCGGCTTCAACAGCCTGGCCGCTCATTGCCAAGACATGTTTTTTCATTAAACGATTAATTCCTGCGATACCGATCGCGCTGAGTAAGCCGCCGATGGTTGTAGGTATAATGCAAATCAGAAGGCTGACCAGCATCGTCAGTGATATGTTGGCTTTGAAATAAAGGCCATAGATTTTGAAAGAACAGACGACAACGAGAAAAATAAAGGTGAGCCCTGAGAGCAAAATCGTTAACGCGAGTTCATTATGTGTTCGTTTTCGTTTAGCTCCTTCGATCAGCTGGATCATACGGTCGAGAAAAGAATGGCCTGCTGCAGAACTGATCAAAATCTTGATCTGATCGGAAAGTACTTTGGTTCCGCCTAAAACGCCGGTATGATCCGAATCGGCGGCGCGAATGACAGGGTTTGACTCTCCGGTGACTGACGATTCATCAATCGAAGCGATTCCGTCAATGATTTCGCCATCTCCCGGAATCATTTCATCAGCACTCACGATAACGATGTCGCCTTTTTTCAATGAGCTCGATTTAACGCGAACTTCTTGGCCGGAAGGATCGACGAGTCGAGCGTAAAGCTCGACCCTCGAGGCTCTAAGGGATTCGGCTTGCGCCTGATTACGACTCTCGGCCATCGCTTCGGCAAAATTGGCAAAGAAAACGGTAAACCAGAGCCAAATGGTGATTTGCATAATAAATAAAAATTGAGAAGGGGGAGCTAAAACCATTTCTATTGAGGTGAGGATCGCTCCTAGCTCGGTAATAAAAATAACCGGATTGCGAAGAAGCATGACGGGATTGAGTTTCTTGAAAGCGTTCCATAGAGCATTTCGAAAGATAGATACGTTCATCAGCGATGGCGAATTTACTGTCATAATCAAGCCTTCCCTAGAACAAAGTTCCTTCAAACATTAAAAACTGCTCTAAAATCGGCCCCATCACCAATGCCGGAAGAAACGTCAGCGCTCCGAATAAAAGTAGAATGGTCAACAAAAAGAGAGTAAAAACGATTCCATGAACCACGAGATCATTCGGAGTATGAGGCGCTTTTTTCTTTTGCGCCAGAGAACCGGCCAGAGCCATAACAGGAATGATTATCCCAAAGCGACCCATGAGCATCGATATGCTGAGGGTTATATTGTATGACGGGGTGTTTGTGGATAATCCGGAAAATGCGCTTCCATTGTTGGCGGTTGTTGAAATATAGGCGTATAAAATTTCGCTAAATCCGTGAGGTCCTGCATTTTCTATTCCTTTTAACCCCCATTCACTGACTGCGGCAAGTGCGGTTAAGCTCAATATGGTAAAACCAAAAGAGAGCAAAATGATAACGGTCAATTTAATGTCATACGCTTCAATTTTTTTTCCCAGATATTCCGGTGTGCGTCCGATAATTAGTCCGGCAAAGAAGATTGTGACAAAAACATAGATCAGCATGATATATAACCCTGTACCGCAACCCCCAAAAATGGCTTCGGAAAATAACATGTTGACCATCGGCACCAGTCCGCCGAGAGGCGTTAAAGAATCCAAGGTTCCACAGACGGCGCCGCATGATGCGTCGGTGGTTACTGAGGTGAAAAGCGCAGTTAAAGCAGCTCCGAATCGCTGTTCCTTTCCCTCCATATTACCGCCAAATAACCCCAATTTTGATAAAAGCGGGGTTGCAGAGGTTTCAGACCAGATGCAGAGCCATGCGCTGGCTAATAAAAGCAATGTCAGTGTTGCGAAGATCGACCAGGCATGTTTTTTGTGTTTGATCTCATGCCCAAAGTAATAGATTTGACTGGCGGGAATTAACATAACCGCCAGCATCTGAAGCAAATTGCTGAGCGGGGTGGGATTTTCATAGGGGTGAGCGGAGTTGGCGTTGAAAAACCCGCCTCCATTCGTGCCAATCAATTTGATCGCTTCTTGTGACGCGGCCGGTCCCTGAGCGATGAATTGCCGGGCGCCTTCGAGCGTTTGCGCTTCGAGGGGAGGAGAAAGATTTTGTGGTAACCCTTCAGCGATGAAGATGATAGAAAATATGATGGCAAGA
>CAISYW010000105.1 GCA_903889795.1 uncultured Chlamydiae bacterium
AGAATATGCGGCGGCCAAGCGCCATTTATTTAAATTCCTGAACAATAGCTCCAAAAGCAATCCTCTCGCTATAGCCAATGGCGATGATGACGCATCGATTTCGCTTTTGCAGGGCTGTCAGGCTAATAGGCTTTTCTTTGGTTTGGGCTCAAAGTGCGATGTACGGGCTGAAAATATCTCTTTTTCTCCATTGGGAACAACATTTCAAGTTCGCTATAAAGAACAATCGTACCCGTTTTTTACTCCGCTGATCGGACGATTCAATGTTTATAATGTTTTAGGCGCGATCTGCGTTGGGCTGCACCGCAACTTTTCTCTCGAACAGATGGCTTCTGTTTTTGCATCATTTCAGACGGTGCCGGGCCGTCTCGAGCGAGTGGCTCATTCCCGCAAATTCCATGTATTCATTGACTATGCGCATACCGGCGATGCTTTGGAAAATGTCTTGCAGACTCTTCGCGAAATTGCACATAGGAAAATCATTACCGTATTTGGAGCCGGAGGAAATCGTGATCCGGGACGGCGTTTGGGCTTAGCCAGAGCGGCGGAAAAAGGTTCCGATATAAACATTATAACTTCTGATAATCCACGCACCGAAGATCCCGAAGAGATATGCCGGCAGATTCTTTTGGGATTTTCCGATACGCATGCCGTTCGCGTAGAGCTTGATCGCCAGAGAGCGATAGAATTGGCCATTTCAATGGCAGAGCCGGAAGATATCGTTCTTATTGCCGGCAAGGGGCATGAGCGAGTACAAATTTTCAATCATCACACTGTTCCTTTCGATGATCACGCCGTTGCGTTGGAAGCCTTGGGTCGATAGCAGGATATCTCTTGGCTTGAAATTACTGGCTCTTGCCAAAGGATCGGGATTATGCGATTCTTTACTTTCAATAGCGGGTTGAGGTCATGAGAAGGGGTGTTTTTTTCTTTTTTGTCCTTTTTCTGCCTTTCTTTTGTGTCAATGCAGCCATTTCAAAGGAGCGCCGCTCCTCTCCTGTTGCTTCCGCAGTCAAAGAGATTGGCATCATACCCACGATTGTTATTGATGCCGGACATGGCGGCCTTAATTTAGGGGCGCATATGAAAACCCCCTTTTGCGAAGAAAAACGATTCACTTTATTGACAGCGCGGTTAGTTGGAAAATATCTTAGCCATCTCGGGTATCGCGTCGTGATGACCCGCGCAACGGATACTTTTATTTCTTTGCCTCGCCGTGTTGAAATCGCGAACCATTCGCACGGCGATCTCTTCGTGAGCATTCACTTTAACTCTTCGCGCAATCCCATTCCGCAGGGTGTCGAAGTCTTTTTTTCCGAAACGAATGAGGATCATCATCGGGCTTTGCAATCCCGTAAATTGGCGGCATCAGTTCTCAGCAGGGTGATTCGTCGAACGAAAGCCGCATCGCGCGGTGTCAAAAAGGCTGATTTTTACGTAATCCGAGAAACCCTGATGCCATCTATTTTGGTTGAGGGTGGATTTATCTCCAATGCGCATGAGCGCTCTTTTCTGAAAGATCCCCGATATATTGAAAAGATTGCTCGAGGCATCGTTGAGGGAATCGATCATTATTATAAGATTGCGAAGTGATAAAATTGGAATTTCGAGCGATTCATCCGCACTCATTGGAATGGTCTCAGTTTATTGATCAAATGGGGCCGACAGCAGTTTGCAACGAAATTAAAAATCGAAGTGGATAAGGATCTTGAGCCGTCGAATCGGTTTTGGTCATCTTTTGGCCTTAACTCGACTTTGTTCATTTTTTGCGGCAATCTTCGCAATCTGTTGATCTATATTCGGTTGCGGATTCTGAGGCCGGCTTATTCAAGCCTGTCCTCAAAATTCGCAACCAAATCTAAATAAACATCTTATAAACCTTGCTCTCAAAAAATGTACAAAGTCGAGTTTAATTTAGACAGTTCCGATTTGAAAAATATTTATTACCTCTGAAAAAAAGATCGTCCTCGGCGGGAGTTGAACCTGCGGCCTGTCGCTTAGGAGGCGACCGCTCTATCCACTGAGCTACGAGGACAAGACTTGCAATTATATCCTACCTGCCCCGG
>CAISYW010000106.1 GCA_903889795.1 uncultured Chlamydiae bacterium
CAGCGCATGCTCGACTCTCTTTGGGCTTCCGGCGCGGCTCCCTGGAAAAATACAAAAGAAGTGTAACCGTTACACAAAAATTCCGGTGAAGATCTGCGTATGAATCAATTTTGGAATCAAAAAAAAGTGCTTGTGACCGGCGCGGCCGGCTTTGTTGGCTCTTGGGTTATCAAAACATTGCTCAATCGCAAAGCAGAGGTTTTTGCATTGATTCGCGATCCCAACCCCCAAAGCGAGTTCTTTCGCAGTGAGGATGCGGCGAAAACGACCATCATTCAGGGAAAGCTCGAAGAATTTCACGATTTGGATCGAGCGATCAACGAAAATGAAATTGATACGGTTTTTCATTTAGGCGCTCAAACGATTGTTGGAACGGCTTTACGCAATCCTCTTTCTACTTTCGAATCGAATATCCGCGGCACCTACAACTTACTGGAAGTCTGCCGACGCTATTCAAGTCTGGTTCAAAGAGTTGTCATTGCTTCCAGCGACAAGGCTTATGGCTCGAGCGACATATTACCCTATATCGAAGAGATGCCTTTGAAAGGACTTCATCCCTACGATGTTTCTAAATCTTGCACGGATCTTCTCGCAATCACCTATTATCATACATACCGCCTACCCATTGCCATTGCCCGATGCGGAAATATTTATGGCGGAGGGGATTTAAACTGGAGCCGTCTGATTCCCGGAACGATTCGTACCCTTTTAGCTCAAGAAGCTCCCATTATTCGCAGCAACGGAAATCTGACCCGAGATTATTTATACATTCAAGATGTGGTAGATGCATATCTCTTACTCGCTGAAAATCTCCATCGGCCTGAAGTACAGGGACAGCCATTTAATTTTGGCTTGGATGACCCGAAAACGGTTTTACAAGTTGTTTTGGCTCTGCAATCTCTAATGAATTGCGCTCATTTGCCCCCCAAGATTCTGGATATGGCTGAATTGGAGATTGTCAATCAGTCTCTGAATGCGGAAAAAGCGAAAAAGCTACTGGGTTGGAAAAGCCGCTTTTCCTTCCAGGAGGGATTAAGGCAAACAATCGATTGGTATCAAAAATATCTCAGCTCTTTATACCGGCCGTAAAAAAAATTAGGAGCTTCTTATTATGTTCTATTCACAAGCAGGTCAAGATGAATGGGTAATCAAATTATTAGAAAATAAGCGCAAGGGTTATTTTGTTGATATCGGAGCCTATGACGGCGTTCAAGGGAGTAATACTTATTACCTAGAAAAAGAGCTTGGATGGAAAGGTCTTTGTATTGAGCCTAACACAAACCTGTTCTTCAATCTTACACGCTGTAGACATTCAACAAACATTAATGTTGCTGTAACAGATTATAATGGAAAGATTAAGTTTGGTGAAGAATCTGTTTCAGACACAGGAAAGTTAATTACATGCAAAACATTATCGACTATTTTTAAATTAGTACGTGCACCAAGAGAAATTGATTATCTATCGATTGATGTTGAGGGTCATGAATATACAGTCTTTAAAGACTTTGATTTCGAGAACTGGGATATCTCGCTAATGACTGTTGAGCATAACCTATATTGCTGGGGTCCCAAAAACAAAGAGCGTAATTATAAACTGCTGAGTTCAAAAGGGTTTGTCAGAGTAGTAGAGGACGCTCCCTGTTTAGATCCCAATCCAGCTTTGTTTAATCAACCTCTTGAAGACTGGTATGCAAGTAAAAAATTCCTGGAGGAAAACGAGTCGTTCGTATGATTTTTCAAAAATTGCCCTTAATCGATGCAAAACTCATTTTAATAGAAAAAATCGAAGATGAACGCGGTTTTTTTGCACGAGTATTTTGTCGGAGCGAATTTGAAAAAAACGGAGTGCCTTCTCGTTTTGAACAATGCAATAGTTCCTACAATCGAAAAAAGGGAACTTTGCGCGGTATGCATTATCAGAGCGCCCCTTATGCAGAAGCAAAATTAGTTCGATGCATTAAAGGTTCACTTTATGATGTAATCATTGATTTAAGACCCTCGTCTGCCACATATCGGCGATGGTTTGCCATCGAATTGAAAGCGAGTGAATATAAGATGCTGTATATACCCGAAGGGTTTGCGCATGGCTATGAGACGCTGGAAGATGATTCGGAATTGCTCTATCAGGTTTCAAGCCCGTTCATGCCCGAATACAGCCGCGGGGTTCTCTGGAACGATCCGGCTTTCAATATTCAATGGCCCTTGACACCTGTGGTTATTTCGAAAAAAGATCAAGAATTTTTACTTATTGGAACTTCGACTTTGTACATTTTTTGAGAGCAAGGTTTGCAAGATGTTTATTTAGATTCGGTTGCGGTTTTTGAGGACAGGCTTGAATAAGCCGGCCTCAGAATCCGCAACCGAATATAGATCAACAGATTGCGAAGATTGCCACAAAAAATGTACAAAGTCGAGGTAACATGAAAACAGTTCTTGTAACAGGCGCTTCAGGTTTTATTGGAAGGCATACGCTTTCTTTATTGCAAGCCCATAGATATGAAGTTCATGCGGTCTCATCGAAAGTCGTTCCGTCAACCTCCATTATTTGGCATCGAGCCAATCTATTGAACCCTGAAGAAATCAGATCGCTGGTTTCGTCGATTCGGCCAACACATCTCTTGCATCTTGCCTGGATCGCCACTCCCCGCGTTTTTTGGCAATCGCCAGAGAACCTCAACTGGATCGAATCGAGCTTAAAGCTGGTTCGCGCCTTTGCAGAATGCGGAGGAAAAAGAATTGTCGTTGCCGGCTCTTCAGCGGAATATACCCCTAGCACATTGTGTACTGAAGATTCGAATTCATTTTTACCGGCCACGCTTTATGGAAAATCGAAACGCGAGCTTTATTTAATCTTGGAATCTTTTTCAAAGCAGATGAATATCGAATTTGCCTGGGGATATCTTTTTTATCTTTTTGGACCATCAGAACATCCGGACCGATTTATTCCCGCAGTCATTTTAGGATTGCTGAGACAAAAAGAAATTCCTTGTACTCATGGAAAACAAATCAGAGATTATCTCTATTCAGCCGATGCCGCTTCGGCATTTGTAGAATTGCTGGGAAGCTCCCTTCAGGGAGGCATTAATATTGCCTCCGGCCAGGGAATCTCTCTTCAGGAATTGGCAAAAAAAGCGGCAGAAAAAATCGGTGGAATGAATCTATTAAAATTCGGCTCTCTTCCGCCTCCGGCGAATGATCCCCCAGAAATCGTTGCCAACATCCGGCGGATCAAAGAACATCTCAAATGGCAGCCCTGCCAAACAATCGATCAACGATTGGATGAAACCATCGCATGGTGGAAAGAGAATCTTCTACGTTCGGTATAGTTCGTTGTAGTTCTTCTTGTCCCAATACCAATCCGGATCCTCTTCATAACGACCGATATGAAAAAAGCCCAGTTCATTGTCTTTCCATGAAGAATGATGGTAGTCAATTTTAAAAACATTGGGCAGTTTTTTCACGATGTATTTGGTGAGATATTCTTCGCAAAACTGATAATCTTTTGTAAACCACTTAACTAAATGAAGTTCTGAGAAAATAGGCTTGGCTGCGGAAACTTTGATGTAAAACGAATCGGTATGATAGTAATCGTTAAGTTGATTCGTTGGTTGATTGTCAAATCCAATCCAATATTTAAAAACGCCATCATAACCGTCGAGAATTTTCCCGATCGCTTTTTTTACCAGATGCATATCGCTGACATAGACTGACTCGTGTTTGAAGACGATAATATCGTCAGGCTCGCTATCAGGGTCATTTACCGCATTTTTTATGGATGAGATGATGCAATTTAAACAGTCGAGCTGTTTGTCTTTACGTGGAATGAGTTCGCAGACGGGTTTTTTGCCGTTAAAGCTGACTTTTAGGTTGTTGGGATCATTCGTTGATAAAAAGATTTTTTTAAATGGAATAAGCCCCATGTCTTTTTCCGTGATGCTTTTTAACATCGCAGCTCTGCCAAATGAAGGCCCTGTACAAAGAATCATACGGCTGTTCAGAACATCTTCAATGTTGCTTTTCATTACTCTCTCCACTCGATCAGATTGGGATTAGTATCTAATATCGATTCGTACTGCTCTTTCCAGCCATATTTGGCGTCGGGATCGAGCTTTTTATAGCGATTGTATTTGGTCAGCCGATCTTCCGGTTTGGCCCACCCAAAGTGTTTAATCCGCAAAGTCGACTTCTTAAGGCATTGAAGAGGCAAAATAGGAAATCGACCGCAATGCTGCTGCGTTTCTCTCCATTGAAATGGCGTTGATTGTGGATGGTAGCGGATCAGAAAAAGCCATTGATAATTTTGGTGGGCGCACCAGTAGCGGTCGGAGCGATAGTGCGTTTCACTCCAAAAATCAAAGAGGCGAAAGCAGTAGCCATCGACATTTGGGATGGCAACCAGGTTTTTGACGTCCTGTTTGAACCTGTTTTCAAACATCTCATCCGCATCCAAATTAATGATCCATTCAGGATTGGTCCGAATCGTCTCCTCCCACTGCTGTTTACGAAGAGCTATTTCGTTGCCAAATTTAGAAATGCTGTTTTTTACGAGATGCAGCGGGATGTTTTGCAGCATCTCCTTGCAAATCGCGGATGAATTATCCGTGCTTGCATCGTCAATGATGACGGCCTCGTCGATATAGAGCCGCGCCTTTTCCAGCACACGGCGTAAATAACGATCGGCTTCATTGCGAATGATCATGGAAAGAGTAATTTTGGGTTTTAGCATTTTCTCTTAAACTCCTCTACTCCTGGTAAATCGGAATCTCGATAGATGTGATAGGCGGGAAGATGGGTGTCGACAAAAAGAGAAAGTCCGATTGCGGCCGCCCGGATACAAAAATGACGATCCTCGCCCCAAAAAGTGAGATTTTTGATCCGCTTGAAGCTGATCTCGTGTTTCAAGGCGGCTTTATTTATCAAAGTGCAAGCGCCTAAGCCCCCCACTTCATAGACTCCCGGTTTTTTCAACCTCTCTAAAAATGCGCGCTGACGCTTGGCAATTTCTTGATTGCTAAGCGATTCTTGGATCGCATGCTCAAACAATGTATATTTATCAGATACCCAGACTTGCGGTAGCGGGGGAAGATCGGGAACCCATTTAGTCCAAAAAATATTCGAGATTATGTCTCGATTAGCCGAAATGAGCTGATCAATTGTATCAGGGTGAAGAACCAGATCGGAATCCACTAAAAATAAATAGTCATAATCTCCATCTTTCGCCTCCTGGATGATCTGATCTTTATAGGCCGCCACCTTCCAGAGAATCGATTCCGTCCAGGAATGAGTGGTTTCATTACAGACATATTGATTGGGCAGTTGGGTTGGAATGGGCGGATGAACCGTGCATTTCTGCCCTTTGGCCTTAGCAAAAATCTGAAGCAGCTTCTTCGACTCTTCCTGATCGTTATCATCGATGAACAAAAAGTCCAATGTATGTTGTTTTTCTTTCAGCCGATGGAGCGATTCGAGAAACTCATGAAGAATCGTCAACTTCTGACGTATGGGACTGCCGACCAATACACGCGCTCGCTGGTTCATATACACCGTTTTGTGAGAATTTTTTGAATAATATGGGCAATTTTTTCGCTGGCTCGTCCATCACCATAGGGTGAACATGAGGGGTGTTCGCTCA
>CAISYW010000107.1 GCA_903889795.1 uncultured Chlamydiae bacterium
CAGGCGACGATATAAATTCAGTTATATAAATGTAAAGATGGACAACGTCATGGCGTCTCAGAATCATGATGTTTTATGCTCTTACGGCATATCGGACTGTGTCGTTATTGGGGTTTTTCACAAATATAATAGGAAAACCGGGGAGTATGGCGAGCGGCGAATGGCTCATATAGCCGGTGGATGCCTTCAAGAACAATCGAATCAATCGTTAATTAAGACTTTGTTTGGTCTTTTGGCTGATGATGCTTCAATTGTGATCGCTTTTGGAAATAACTGGTCTCGTGATATTGGAGAGATAATGGATTATTCCGGCTATGTTAAAAAAGAAGCGAAAAAAGTCGGGGTTGCTATTGCGATTGCACCAGACAAATGGAAATCCGTTTACACGGGAGATCCGGCTTTTTTCGGCAGGGGACAGTCAGGTTCGATTAAATTGTTTCCGAATGGAAAAATAGCTTCTCTTAATAGAAATGAGAATCATCATTAGGGAGACCTGCACCCATCTGGTTTATAAATTATTTTTTAATCATAGTGATGTGCCATTTCCTTGCGGTCACTTCTTATTGCTTAGCATAGAGCGAGTTTTTCAATAAATTATTATTACATATTAAATGTATGTATCGTTACTGCTGAGGTTTTGATTCGATCGAAAGTCCTTCGATCAATTCTGTTTTTCGAAAGAAAGAATGATTTTAGTATTAATTTTTTCAGCATCTGCTTCAACAACGAGATGCTGAAAAAAATAGCGATGAGCCGGATGCTTTGAGCTAGGGAGTGTACCAAAATAATCTCTAAAAGCGACGAAGCAATCTTTTCGGCACACTCCTTAATACTTCGGGGACAATAAGTAGTTTAATAATAGTATGTTAACGAAAAGGGCTTGATTTTTGATGATGGAATGTGCAAGAATCAAGTTATAAGACATGAAATACAAAAAACGATTTCTTGAGTCTAAAATTGAAGCAGCGGCCAAAGCTTTTAAAGCTGTGATGGTTTTAGGGCCTCGGCAAGTGGGAAAGAGTACGCTCTTAAGGCATTATATGCCTCAAGCTGAATGCTTTGTGTTCGATTCGGTTCTGGATCCTCTGGGAGTTCGAACTGATCCTGATCTATTTTTATCCCTCCATCCGTCGCCATTAATTCTGGATGAGGTGCAATTTGCTCCCGCACTATTATCGGCCATCAAGAGAAAGGTCGATATCTCAGAAGAAACGGGCTGTTATTTTCTAACGGGGTCTCAAAATTTTACCTTACTGAAAAGCATTTCCGAGACGCTCACAGGCCGTATTGTTTTGTTTCATCTGGAAGGAATGAGCTTGCATGAGCGCCAGGGAGTTGTTCTCCAGCAGAATTGGCTTCTTCGATATCTTGAATCGCCAAACATGTTTATCCATTCTCAACCTAAAAGCATATTGGGGTTGCCGCCTCTACATGAAGTAATATGGAGAGGATCTCTTCCAGCGGCTTTACTGCTGGAACCCGAATTGATGGCACCTTTTTTCACCAGCTACATTCAGACCTATGTCGAACGCGACCTGCGGTTGGTCGATAATGTGGAAAACATAGAACTCTTCGGACGTTTTCTTTCGCTGCTCACAGCTTATACCGCTCAAGAGATCAAATACAATCATTTGGGCCGCGAAGTAGGGGTATCGCACCAGACAGCCAAACGCTGGGTTGCCGCCCTGTCAGCTCTATACCAATGGCGACAAATAAACCCCTTCTTTACGAATACTATTAAAAAGATCAGCGAAACCCCCAAAGGTTATTTCACCGATACGGGCATCGCATGCCACTTGCTGCGAATTCATTCGCCTCAAGCGCTCGCGCTCCACCCTTTGCTTGGAGCTCTTTTCGAAACCTGGGTCGTCAATCATATCCATCAACTCTTGGCCTCCTGCCCATTCATGCCCGCCATCTATCATTGGCGTGTCCACAGCGGCGCCGAGGTCGATCTGATTCTGGAGACAAATGGTTGCTTGTATCCCATTGAAATCAAATGTTCCCAAAACCTTTCTCGAATGGATCTTTACGGATTCAAAGCCTTTCGCGAGGCACACCCTAAAGCAAGGATCATGTCCAACCTGATCATCCATGCTGGCGATGAAAGCGGTTTGCTCGCTCCCGATACACTCGCTTTATCGTGGAAGGCCTTGTAGTTCTCACAACCTGCGATAGAAAAGATTTGCAAGAAATATCAGCATGATATGGAGGGATTGCCCAGCCTGGATATAGATCGAAACTGCAAAATGTTTTCTGAATTATAGCCAGAAAAGATCCTGCCACGCGATGAACAGCGCCAGCAAGCTGCTGGAGATGATCCTTATAAATTCAGTTATATAAATGTAAAGATGGACAACGTCATGGCGTCTCAGAATCATGATGTTTTATGCTCTTACGGCATATCGGACTGTGTCGTTATTGGGGTTTTCCACAAATATAATAGGAAAACCGGGGAGTATGGCGAGCGGCGGATGGCTCATATAGCGGGTGGATGCCTTTAAGAACAATCGAATCAATCGTTAATTAAGACTTTGTTTGGGCGTTTGGCTGATGATGCTTCAATTGTGATCGCTTTTGGAAATATACTGCCGTCGGTCTGAAGCTTTGATTTTTGGCGACAAGATTTTGCGTTCCAATGTATTGCGGAGATCGAAGCCAACTTGCAGCAAGTTAGCGAGATCGAGGATCATTGGAGCGCAA
>CAISYW010000108.1 GCA_903889795.1 uncultured Chlamydiae bacterium
GATCGACGCCTTTAACATTTTCAATCACAGCTTTGCGCTGTTCATAACTCATGAAGGGAAGTCTTTTATAGGAAGCAATGGCCTTATCTGTAAAAAGGCCGATCATTACTTCGCCGAGTTCTTGCGCAACCTTAATAATGTTCAAATGCCCGGGATGAATAAAATCAACGGCCATTGGAACATAAACGAGTTTTTTCTTTTTTGTCATATCAGGAACTCCATTATTGAATACATGTTGGACAAAGTCGCAGTCCTTCTAGATTTCCTTCTTTGTGTTTTTTTCTTAATTCTTCCATTGCCGGTGAATTCCAAATTTCATAAAGAGAATTTTTATGAATGTTGCCGACCGCAATTTTTCGCGCGCGATGAGCTGCGCACGGTAAGGCCAATCCATCACCGTGAATAAAGAGAGATTCCCAGGCATAAGAACATTTTTGCTTTCCCTCTTTAGGAGAAAAAGATGTGGCATGGGCGCGCGCGTCATTTTCTTCCTGATCAAAAGGACTAATCGGAACGTAGCGCTGGATGGCAACATAATCAACCTTACTGACCCAATATTCGCGAAAGGATTCGACTTCATGTTTATTATCTTCTTGGAGAACGAGGCTAACGCGTGTCGCTGGAAGTTCGATATTGCGCTTGATCTTTAAATTTAAAAAAGTGTCAATATTGGCCATGACTTTATTATAGTCTGCATCAACTCGAATCTTTTTATAAGTTTCATAAGTGAGAGCATCAACACTAAAACAGAGCCTTGTGAGGCCAGTGTCAAGAAGTTTTTTTGACATTTCTTCTGTAAGGAGCATTGCATTGGTATTCATGTGAATATCCATGATGCCGCGCTTTGTTGCGTAATTAATTCGTTCGATTAAATCTTTATCGAGCAGAGGTTCATTGGCGTGGTTCATTCCAATTGAAGGACATTTGTGTTCGGCACATTCATCAATGAGTCGACAATACGTTTTGAAATCCATTTCTCCTGCGTATGAATAACCTTTTTCAAGATCAGGATGACCGTGGACACACATTTTGCAATGAAGGTTGCATCGGAATTTTGTTTCAAAACGAACAAAAAGAGGAAAGTCCGGGCGATATTCCATTCGAGAAGCGGCAGCCCAATTTCGGCGATACTCATCCCATTTTGCTCCAAATTTTTTTCGAAAAGGGGCATCAGGATCTTCTTGGAGCGATGAATTGAGCACTCTTCCGGCGGATGTTTCTTGCTGTTTGATGGTCACCATATATTATCTACCCCAAACGCTATTTTTCAGAGAAAGATTTATCATTTTCCAAGTGTGAAGTATAGGAAATTTAAGACTTTCGGCGCTTGGTATAAAATTTTTGATAAGAACTTCCTTTTTGTGTGATGAAGTATAAGAAGTCCAGTCTTGTATGTCAAGGAAATCTTGACCACAAAATGTGGAGTGCGATATTGATGACCATGCCGATGTACATCGCGATATCAATCCTTATGAAAAATCTATTTACATTTTGATTTGTTCACTGGCCATGAAGGATTAAAATTAAAACAAGCTTTAACAACTCAGTTACTGAAAGAAACAAATAGCTGGTAATGGAGATAAAAGATATTTAAAAAGATGTCCCGAGGAACGAAAACCTTTACTGGAACGTCTTACGGAAACGCATCATGGCGCCTATGAACAGCACGGTCCCGATAGCTGCCATAGCAAGGAGCTGCGGCCAGACGACACCTATTCCTGCATCCCTGAAGAGTACGCGGGAGCAAAATTCCATATAGTGTGTGGTTGGGGCGAACTGCATTATGATCTGGAGGAATCTGGGCATAGACTCCATAGGGGTTAATCCACCGCTGAGAAAGGTGATGGGCGTGATGATGGGCATGGCCAAAAGGCCTGCCTGGGGCTGATTCTTGGCGATGGTGGCAAGGAACACGCCGAGTTCGGTCGTCGCATAGAGATAGACAATGGTCCCGAAAAAGAAGACGGGCATGGAACCGTGGATAGGGGCACCGATGACCCACTTGATCGAGAAAAAGAGTGCGAACATGGCACCTATTAACACGATAAAGCTGCTGGCCCAGACCTTGGCGATGGTTATTTCCAGAGGGACAAGAGGCATGACGAGCAGATGCTCCACTGTGCCGCGCTCCTTTTCTTTGATGAGGGCTGCAGCGGGAAGGATAATGGCAAGGAGCGTAATCATGTGGGTAAGTAATACAACGCCCATGAACC
>CAISYW010000109.1 GCA_903889795.1 uncultured Chlamydiae bacterium
GCATCCTGAATTTTGGGTTCATGATTTTGAATGGTCCGGATATGAATGGATCGATTTTTCGGATGCGGATCACAGTGTGATTTCTTATTTGCGAAAAGCGGATGGCAAATACCTCGCATGCGTTCATAATTTTGCTCCCGAGACCTTGCCAAATTATTTGATCAAGATGAGTCAAGTGAAAGAAGTGCGGGAAATTTTTAATAGCGATGCGGCAAAATATGGTGGATCCGATCAAGTCAATCGGACAGTGGGTCTGGCCAAAAGCAACGGCTTTATGGTTACCGTAGCACCACTCGCAACGATGGTTTTTGAGGTTGATTTTGTCTGAACGAGCGCAACAAATTCATACACAGCAAGAATATATCAAACTCGTCGATGAGATGGTCGAGCACGATAAGCACTATTATGATGAATGCAAGCCGCTCATTTCCGATTTTGAATACGATCAGAAAATGCATGAGCTGATTTGCTTTGAAAAACAGCATCCCGATTGGATATTGCCCTATTCGCCAACGCAGCGTGTGAGCGAGGGAGCGACCAAGGGGTTTGTTCAGAGAACTCATCTTGTTCCTATGCAATCTCTTGGTAATACCTATTCAGAAAATGAGCTCGGTGATTTCGTAAAACGGGTTCTCAAATTGCTCGATAGAAAAGAGGTGGATTTTTGTTGCGAGTTGAAAATGGACGGAACGGCCATCTCGCTCACCTATAAAAAAGGCCAGCTCTCTCATGCCTTGACGCGCGGCAACGGACAGGTCGGCGATGATGTGACGGAAAATATCAAGACGATTAAATCGGTTCCTTTGAAGCTCACAGGAAACAATATTCCCGATGTCATGGAAGTGCGCGGCGAGATTTTTCTTTCGCTTGCCACATTTCATGCTTTGAATGCACAGCGTGAAGAGGAGGGGTTAGAGCCTTTCGCTAATCCACGCAATGCGGCAGCCGGTTCGTTGAAGCTTCTAGACTCTCGTGAGGCCGCGAAACGAAAACTCAACCTTGTTTGTTACGCGATTGCACAAGATCAGTCGCCTCGAGATACGCAGCTCGAGACTTTGGAATACTTGAGGGATCTGGGCTTTCCTGTTTCCAAGCCTGAACATGTTTCTAAAGCCTCTAACATTAATGAGATATGGAATTTTGCGCAAAAAATTCATCATTTACGGGAGCTCCTTCCCTTTGAAATTGATGGAATTGTTGTTAAAGTAAACGATTTACGTGCACAAGATATTCTGGGGACAACCGGCAAAACGCCCCGTTTTGCGATGGCTTATAAGTTTGAGTCTGAAAAAGCCATCACCCGCGTCAACGATATTTCTGTCCAAGTGGGCCGCACTGGTGTTTTGACGCCCGTTGCTGAGCTCGAACCGGTTCATTTGGCTGGTAGTATGATTTCACGCGCTACGCTGCATAATGCGGATGAGGTGAAGCGCCTGGATATTCGCATCGGCGACTGGGTTGTGATTGAAAAGGGCGGTGATGTGATTCCGAAGGTTGCCCGTGTTGAGTTTAGTAAGCGGCCGATAGAGAGCAAATCATGGAAGATGCCAACAAGTTGTCCGGTTTGTCAGGCAGCTGTCGTGCATCGAGAGGGGGAAGTGGCCATTCGCTGTCCCAATCCCAAATGCCTTGGACAGCGTGTGCGTAAGATTTTCTATTTTGCCAGTAAACAAGCAATGGATATTGAGCATATGGGTGAGCGGGTCGTCGAACAGCTCGTCAAAAAAGGTTTGGTTTCGCGCATTTCCGATATCTATCTTCTCGATGAAAATAAACTCGCAGCATTGGAAGGCTTTAAGGAGAAATCGATCCGCAATCTTTTAGAGAGTATTGAGCGATCTCGAAATTGTCCATTGTCTCGGTTCATCATGGGGCTCGGAATTAAATCTGTTGGCAATGAAACAGCTGAACTTTTGGCCGACAATATGCGCGATCTGGATCATTTGCTGCAAATTACGGAAAAAGAGCTTCTTGAGATGGATGGTATCGGTGAAAAGACGGCTCGTCTCATTGCCGATTATTTTCGCGATGCGGATCATCGCGAAGAAATTCGTCTGCTTCTTCAGCATGGGGTGACTCCGCAGCGTGTGAAGAAAAAGATCGTCATCGGCCATGCTTTTTCCGGCAAAGCTCTTGTGTTAACGGGTTCATTAGAAAATTATACCCGTGACGAAGCTTCACGATTGATCAAAGAGCGTGGAGGGCATGTCTCGGATTCACTCAGTAAAAAGACTGATTATCTCATTGTCGGAAGTGATCCCGGCTCAAAATTCGATAAGGCCCAGAAACTCGGTATTCAAATTTTATCCGAGGATCAATTCCGCCGGTTGGTGGAGTCTTAAACTCTGCTTTTGATCTACTAAAACGGTTCCTAAATAGATAATGACGGGGATTGATAGGATGGTAATAAATGCAGAGATAGGATGAATGCCAAATGTTTTGAGCCGAACGAAATCATGCCCAAGCTGAGAGGGCGACGTCCAAAGCGCAGATAAGGCATATTCTGCGTGAATGAAAAAAGGAAAGCTGCCCATGCTGATCACATAGTCGCCCGCATGTGGATGAGAATGACGTAAAACTAATCCTGCGATCAGCATGACGCCGGCTGCTAACAGAGCCAGACCGGTTCCAGCCAAAGTAATTATCAATATCGAATTTCTAAATCCCAATTGAAGGCCAAGAGGTGTTAATTGTCGGGTGGACCATTTTGTCCAACCGCCGATAAAGGGGATGATTTGAATTTGCGGCTGTCCTTTGAATAGCAGTTTTGCGGCAGAAAAATGACCCGTTTCGTGGATCAGAGTCATTGCATTCGCCGCGTTGAAAATAGAGAAATTAGAACCGCAAAAGGCCGGGGGAATCTCTTTGGCTGTCAACTGAATGATCGCATTGAGGGCGACACTCGCGAGTGAAATGATAAGAATCTGCATGGAGAGGATCCATGTGGAAACGAAAGGAATGCAGATTGCTGTTAAGGAAAGGCCGATGACAAGTTCAGTTAGGATTCGAAGGGCGATCTGATGAACGCGGCTGAAGGATTTTGAGGGTAGTTCTTTAGGTGCGGGCTTGAATGGAAATAGAAGATGGGCTGTTCGCTCAATTGTCATGGTTTAGCTATTTTAAGGAATTAGGTCATATTATGGCAGATAGATTAATATTTGAGTCAAAAAAGATGTTTAAAATGGTTATTATATTAAATGTTCTGAATTGCTAATAGTTAATAACTATAGTGAGAAGCGGATGAAAAATTAAATGTTCAGGCTGATAGCAGTATAATACTATGCTGCATAAGCGGCAGGACTGATCCGTAAAGTGGGAGCCGTTCGATTGATGGGTTCCTCAGACGGTTTGATTGCTGTGGCGATGACCATTGGATGGCCATTTGGAAGGGCGGGTAAAAAATATTTGCGGCGTAGTTTTTCGAGCTCGGGGCAGTTCACTTTGAAGTACCAAATCTCCTCGATTTCAGGCCAGTTATTCGGTTTAACGGAATAGAGACCGTCAATTTCAAAAGAAAATTCTTGGCCCACCTCTTGTATCGGACCGATCTCTTGGAAGTGCGCTTCTCTCGATGGTATGACCGGAATATGCGCGCCATTGGGCGAATGGAATAAATTAAAATAGGGCGGGCGCGATAGGTCATGAGAAATAAGGAAAGGAAGTAATGTGAGAATAAACTGATTGTTAACATCCAGATAAACATAGCCTTGTTTCGTTTGATGTAATATTCCTTTCCCGCGGCATAAAGTTCGCAGAAGGTTTCGATTGCGCGGAAGCGGACGGGGGCGTGGTGTTTCATCGGTCTCTGTTAATAAAAAGAAATATGGATCGGGGTTGTGTTTTTTCTCTTTTTCTAAAGCTCCTCGGGCAAAATATCGCGGTAACTGATAGGAGTTTTGTGAAAAGGGATCTTCAAAGGTTTGAATCAAATTGTTTGTTGAATAACTTCGTTCTGTAGCGGATGCCAAGCTCGATGAAGAGCGGGCGAGTTGAAGGTATGTTCGAAATCGGAGATGAGATCGATTCCAAATTTCTCTTTCATAGGATGTAAGGCCAAATAGAATTCTGTTCATAATTAGTTATTAATTATAAACTAATTAATGAATAAAATCAAAACAATATGAAATACGTAGTTGTAGAAAAATAGTATTATTATGCAGTTTGTTTGTTTTTGACTAGCATATTCTTTATTTTTCTGAGGAACTTATGGATTAACTTCTTAACAATTATAATGATAGGGATGAAAAAACGATTTCCGTCTAATCTGATTATGTTCTTTGCGGCTTCAGTTTTATTAAAGTAGTGTGATTGGAGAAATAATTATTTTGTGTTTTTTATCAAGTTTTTAGAGGTTGAAAATTAAGATTTTGTTGAGTAAGCTGTTTGGC
>CAISYW010000110.1 GCA_903889795.1 uncultured Chlamydiae bacterium
AAAATCAATGTGATCTGCGGCAAAATCAACCTGCAGAGCATCCATCACCTCGCAAATGGTAATAAATCCAAACTCTTTTCCAGCATCTTCGAGCAATACGATTCCCTCTTCGCCTAAACCCTGAAATTCATAGGGAGAAGTGCGCGGTTTGAAACAACCTCCTCGCAATGCGGTAGCTCCGGAAGATCGAGACGCTGCCGCGCACACGCGAATTTGTTCTGTCGATTCAATAGCGCAAGGACCTGCACAGAGAAATAGAGTTCCCCCGCCAATCGAAACCCCTTTGATGGAAATGACGGTATCTTCATTTTGGGTAATGCGCGATGCGAGTTTATAGCGCATCTGGATCGGATGCACCCGTTTCACATGCGGAAGATTTTCAAACTCCCGGATCTGGACAAGCGTATCAACGCCTTTGACGATTGTCAGTTTTTTATCACCGACCTCTCGCAGCTCAAACCCCATTTTCTTCAATCGATCGATCAATCGACTTTTTTCAGATTGCGTCGTATCAGGTTGTAATTCAATTAACATGAGAATAGCTCCTTTGCGAACATTTCTAATTCTTCAACCCTGCATCTCCTTTCCACATGAGAAACGAAATAAGAGCCTACCACACATCCATCAGCCGTTTGCAGCACTTCATTCACCGCTTGGGAAGAGGCGATTCCGAAGCCAACAGCAATGGGCATATGCGTGTGCGAGCGGAGAGCCTTTATTTGATTCAACAAATCCAGAGGAAGCGATTCCTTGGCCCCGGTCGTTCCTTTTCGACAGGCATAATAGAGAAACCCATCTGACCCTGTAGCAATCTGTCCAAGCCGCTCTAATGGAGTCGATGGAGCTGCGACAGGTATAAATGCCACGTCGGCTCTTTTACATTCCTGACGAAATTCATGCGATTCTTCATAAGGAAGATCCACGACCAAAATCCCATCTACGCCCGCTTCTTTCGCACGTCGAAGAAATCCTTCCGAATCAAGAATAATGGGATTGAGATAGGTAAATAAAATGATCGCTGCATCACTCTGGCGGCGAATTTCCTGAACGATCTGAAACACTCTATCGATATTCGTCCCATTTTTGAGTGCACGCTCCATCGCTCGCTGTATGACGGGCCCGTCAGCGATTGGATCGGAAAAAGGAATCCCGATTTCTAAAATATTGGCTCCCGCTCGAACGAGCGCTAAAAAATAATCGACGCTAGGACCATCGCCCGCCGTGAGATAGGCGATTTTGGCCTTTCGTTGAAATGCATTAGCGATTCGCGACATGCTTCAGCTCCTTTTCAAACAGTCGGGGCAAATCCTTGTCCCCGCGTCCCGATAAGTTTACTAAAATGACAATCTCCGGACCCAAATCCTTGGCAATCCGCATCACATAACCCAGCGCATGCGATGATTCGAGCGCCGGAATGATTCCTTCCGTTTGAGCGAGCAGCTGAAAGGCGGCGAGAGCCTCGCTATCGCTCGCGGCCTCATAACGAGCGCGTCCGCTATGAAATAAGGCAGCGTGCTGCGGTCCGACTGCCGGATAATCAAGCCCGGCTGAAATTGAGTATGTGGAGGCAATCTGCCTCTCAGCTGTTTGCAATAAATAAGTGAACGATCCATGCAAAACGCCCGGCGAGCCTCCTTGAAAACGAGCTGCGTGATGTCCCAGCTTAGAACCTATGCCACCCGCTTCAACTCCAATCAGAGCGACACTCAGTTCATCCAGATAGGCCGAAAATAAGCCGATGGCGTTTGACCCCCCTCCGACACACGCAATCGCGAGATCAGGATGACGGCCCAAGCAATCGAAAATCTGCTGTTTTGCCTCCTGGCCAATCACCTGTTGAAATCGAGCAACCATCTTCGGAAAGGGATGAGGACCCAGCGCAGAGCCGATACAATAGTGCGTCGTCTCATAGCTGTGCGCCCAGTCGCGCAGCGCCTCATTAATCGCCTCTTTTAATGTGGCAGCTCCATTTGCAACGGAGCGAACCTCGGCGCCCAAAAGCCGCATTTTAGCGACATTGGGCGCTTGCCTTTCCATATCTACAGCTCCCATAAAAACGGTGCACTGTAAACCCATCAAAGCGCAAGCGGTCGCCGTCGCAACGCCGTGCTGGCCGGCTCCCGTTTCTGCGATGATTCTCGTCTTTCCCATCTTCTTCGCAAGCAGGCATTGCCCGATCGCATTATTAATCTTATGCGCGCCCGTATGGAGAAGATCCTCCCGCTTTAAAAAAATCCGCGCCTTTCCGATTACAGAAGCAAATCTCTTCACCTCGGTAAGTGCCGTCGGACGCCCCGCGTACGTTCTTAAAATCGCAGCCAACTCTTCTTGAAAGCCGTCGCTCAAACCAATTGTCTCCAGCGCATGCTCGAGTTCTTTGAGTGGCTGGACTAAAAGCTCCGGCACATACATTCCTCCAAAATCGCCAAAACGCCCTTTCGCCGTGACTTTCTGAATAAATTCTCGAATCAAAGAAGGCTCTTTTTTGGCCAGACTTACCTCCACGCCGGAAGAGAGATCGACACCATGAGGCCGATGCAGCAAAATCTCTTTTTCAACATTTTTCGCATTCAGTCCCCCGGCAATGAAAAATCGAAAACCGCGGGGCTCCGGATCGCGCCGCTCAAAGAGCAAAAAATCTTTTCGAGGATCGAGCCGATCCGGCAATGGATCGTCATCAACCACGTAGATGATCGTGAGTTCGTGAGGCAGAGCATGACATGCTCTTCTTGCAGCCTCTCCATGCAATTGAACGACGCGAAGATCGAGCTCATGAATGATCCGCATCATTTTTTCGAGATCTTCATCGACAAAAACGCCTACCGCTTCTCCGCCGCCTGCTCGCGTTGAGCTGACAATTTCATGAGCCAATTTCATGGACACTTTTCGCACAGATAAAGGTGAAAAGAGAATGCCTATAAATTGAGCTCCCTCTTCAGCCGCCAAACGAGCCACAGCGGGATCGGTCAGACCGCATATCTTAATGAACATACGAACCTCCTAAAATAGGCGCACCGCGCGAGAGCGCTTCCCCAACCAGCACACCATCGTAGCCCATGGCAAAAAGTGCGTTAGCATCTTCTTTTGATCGAATGCCCGATTCGGCGATTTTGACTACCGTCTCGGGAATTTGAGCGATGAGTTGCTGAAAGATCTCGGGGTGCATGGAAAAATCTGTTAAATCGCGCTGATTGACTCCGATCACATCCGCATTGGCTGTCAGTGCAATCGAGAGTTCATTCGGATGATGAATCTCAACGAGCGCTTCCAAGCCAAAGAGATGAGCCGCTTGCACAAATAACCGAGTCCGTTCTTTCAAGGCGGCCACAATGAGCAAAACGGCATCCGCACCGGCATCTGCCGCAGCGGCAATCTGTTCCATTTCGAGCAAAAATCCTTTACACAAAACGGGCAAATCCGTTGTGCTGGCCACCTCTTT
>CAISYW010000111.1 GCA_903889795.1 uncultured Chlamydiae bacterium
CCATTGCAATTGAGAATCTGTATTGCTTCAATCCGTCAACTTTGGGCTGTACTTCATTTTTTCTGCCTACCCCGAATACGTCTACGACGTTACAAAACTGATTAACGATTTCTTGTCTGTATTTGTGTCCCGGGCACATGACTTTTACGGATGCAATCATGCTGATGTTTTTACATTTCTCATGAATTTTCATATTATTTTCATCAATCCAAGTGGGAAAGCACGGAGGTATAGTAATCGTTTTTATTTTGGCTTCTAGTATATCTCGATGAGTCGCGATGAAATCATAGTTTAAGCCGTCTTTTTTTACATAATCGTAAAGATTTCCATATATCGACTCCGGTTCATATAGCCATAAAACTTTTTTTTTGTGGCTATTGAATGAGCTGATTTGATCGACTGATATTAATATATCAGCGTCCTCGAAAGTTGAGTTTTCCCAATGATTATGGGACTTTGGTAAAATATTATATTTTGATCTGATGAATGCTTTGGTTTTATTAGTCATTGATGTTTTTTGCATAAATGTTCGTGTTATGATAATTATTCGGAGAGTGAATGAGTCTATAATTCGAGATTATGCTGCTATAATATTTATTATGCGTTTTCTTTGTTTAGATTTCAATGGTGTATCGAGTAATTGAAACGGAGTGCTAGTCTTTGCTGCATATCTTGAGTTAAATATGCGTGGATGGCTTCTTGACTATAGATCACAGAAACATTCTGAGCATGCGGCAAAGTCTCGATCAAGTCGGCCATTCTCGCTCCTGCAGGAATTGTCGGATCGTTTAGATGACACAAAACCGTGATAGGGACGCCTTGATCGATGATCATTTTCATGGGAGCTACCGCATCTACATAGCCTCCTATTACCCAATAGATCCAGCTCGAAATGATCGGACAGTTTGGCTGCATTACGCTGGATGTCGCCGTGAACGAGTCGAGGGAGATAAATTGGACTCGACCTCGAGTAAAATAGGGGCTGTCAGCCGGATGGTTGGTTTTTAAAAGTTCGGCTAGAGCCGTAGCTGCAACGGCTCCACCCAAAGAACTCCCGATAATTGTGGTCGTTTTGAATTTTTCTAATGCAAATCGGAGCGCGGTGATTCCGTCTTCCATGATGGATCGATAGGTCGGGCGGAATTTAAATATGCAAGCCGTTCGATTTTCGCTGCTGAGGCCGGTTCCCGAGTAGTCGTACATGATGATCGGACAGTGAGTTAATTTTAAGAACTCGCCCGGCGTCCAACCCAAATCACCCTTCAAAAAATAATAAGAAAGAGTCGAACCATTGGAATTATTGTAAAGGATACAGTGGCTTCGATCGTCCCGATTCCAATCTTTGGGATAATAGATCACTCCTTTAAGAGTAGTACCGCTCTCTTCAACGAGAAGCTCAAATCTCTCGATGGTGAATCGATCTGTTCGGGAGGCTTCATTAATGATTTTTTCCGATTTTCTCGCACAGGGACAAAGATGATGTGAGGGGACGAGATAACAGCTTGATAGAAATGATAAACCGCCGCGATTTTCGATTAGCCAACGAAATGGCTTGGCGATCTGTTTTAAGGTCGGTGAACAATTTTCTGTTTTTGCAATTGGTTCGAATGCAGGATTCTTGCAAGCATGGATCGAAAAACATAGGCATGTTAGGGCCGCGAACCCAATCCAAATAATTTTCTTCATCAATTTGAGCTGACTTTGGATGAAATTAGGATCCTAATATGCTCGCTTCGATAATTTATTTGTTACTATCAAAAGCTGCCTTAGGTGCGGTTTTCCATGTCAAAATACTCCTTCGATAAAGGTTCAAAAAGCGGCTGGGGATGCGCAATTTGAAAAGGTATTCCGTCTCCGAGGGTTGGAGCCGGTCTATTTTCAACGGGAATATGAAGTGATTCACCTGCTTGCGGAGCGGGGAAAAATGAAGAAGCGAAAAAATCATCGAATTTGACTCTCAAAGCGAGTTTTGCCGCGCAGGGGATGAAAAAATACCTCTGCAGGTCGATGCAAACATTGTCCGGCAACTCTATCCGAAATTTTAATGAATAATAGGTGGTTTCGCTTGCGGTAACTGCTACACTTTCTCAGGGAGAAAACAGTAGCATTTATTTTTTGGACGATCCCTTAGGCACAGTAGTTGAGGGACGCGCAAGGACGCTCGAGCCGGTGAGTGAATTGGTCAACCGAAAGGGATAATCCGAGTTGTTGCTTGGGGCTGAGATGATTTCCGCTGGAGTGATCCAACTTTGAGTGATGGGCGTATCGCCGGGATTGATTTCCCAAAGCGTGTTGTCGGAAAGACGGATGAATCGCCCATTATTTAAACTTTCCTGAATGGTCGGGTGCGATCCTCTCTCTTTTTGAGCAATCGATGACCCGAATCGGGATGGCTTTTTTGTTAAGGAAGCAACCGCGTTTACTTGCAAATCGGATGTGTGAAATGCTAGAAGAGTAAAGAGCGCCGTCAACATAATCAATCCTTCGCAACATTTGTGATTCGATACAAATTTTGCAAGATTCCCGATTTTTTATCCATTCTCAGCTTGGTCCCCCAACTCTCTATGGAGGTAATAACAAAACTCACTTTGCGAGAAATTCGAAGCCAGCTGAAAAAGGGAGGATTTGACTCCGAATGAAGTTTTGCTATTATACTGCTATCGGCCCGAACATTTGATTTTTAAAGATATATGGTTTTGTGAAAAAGTGTATTTTTTTATTATTAATGACTTAAGGCGATTAGGGTTTTGGATTGCATTAAACAAAATCGTTTAAAAAAGTTTCGAGGAGTTCATGTTTTTGGTGTCGGCAATGATTGTGGTTATTTTTGCAACCCATCCATATATTCAAAAGCTATTATTGGGTCATTTATTGATCCCTCTCCTTCTCTTATTTTTTCTGGTGATTTTTCTTCAAGCACCTCGGGTTTTGGTCTTCGGAACGGTATTGGCTTAGGTTTAGGAATCTCGCGCTTTTCTTCTGGGTTAAACCATTTCTTAATATCCTCTGAATTTGTATTAGCTCTCCATATTTTTAGGCTTATTTGCGGTTGCGGCTCTAACTTTTGAACCATTTGTTGTACATAACCATCCATACGAAACATAAGTTCTTCTGAACTTTCTGGAGAATTTGTTGCTCGTTTTTCTGGTGTCTGTTCAGCTTTCCATTGATCATTTGGAATAACACGTTTTTGATCGGCAATTGGGAATTCATAAAATTCGATATCATGATATCTTTGCATTTTTTCAGTAAGAGGAATGGAAAGTGAATTAAATATTGAGAAAAATATTTTAAATATTATGCATTCTTTTTCTTTTTGTCGTGCGGTGAGATCTTTTAAGATTTTTAAGATTTGTTTTGCTTTCGGTGTTGGGTTTTGATTAGTTTTTGGTTTAGTTGCTGTAAAAAATGTGTGTATGATTTTTATATTTCCTTTTTCACTATCTATTAAAACTTCCGCTTTTTTGAGTTGATTGTTAGAAATTGCCTTGGTTTCGAGTGTAGATAAACATGTATTGATTCTTACATAAAATTGGTTAATATTTAACGTAGTCATGGCTTTATTGTTATCCTCCGCCGATTCAAGTTCGAAGTGCAACAATTAGAATTGCGAAA
>CAISYW010000112.1 GCA_903889795.1 uncultured Chlamydiae bacterium
CAGTTTTCCACCGCCTCCGACTGTACGATTGCTCCTCCCGGACTCTCTCTTTCAACCACAACTGGATGAAATCCGGCGCGAGACAGATAAATCGCAGCGGTTCCACCACCCACACCGCCGCCGATGATCACACAATCGACCTTCTCTTCCTTACTATCCGGCTGTACGGCAAAGACATTCATCACACTTGCAATTACAAAGAAAAAACCGGAAAAAAGCTTTGAAAACATTTCTTAACCTGTTGATTTAAAAGAATTATTAAAACAAAATTTGTCATTTATGTCAATGATGCTTGTCGAAAGAAACATGATCCAGTAGAGTAACAATTTATGAAAAAAAACGGATCTGAGATCAACTATCTTTACTTTAGCTTTCTGTTTCTTTTTTTAATTGCGCTCACCTTTTCACATTTTTTACGGATGAGCACACCGATTTGGGGTATGCCTTTATTTTTTTTACTTTACGCATTGGGACAAGCGCTGCTGGAAGTTTTTTGCTTCATGCTCCTTGGCTATGCGCTGCATCGCTGGACGCCTCTTTGGACCTTCAAATTATATATTGGCCTCTCCTTTGCGCTTCTCTTGGCCCACTTCACCAATTATACATTGGTCCGGCTGATGGATGTCTCAATCTCATATTTCTTTAAATTCTTTTTCGGTTGCGGGCTTGACCATTTTCGCGTTGCCTTTTCAGCGATGAACATGAATTCAACGATGATCGCCATCATCATTAGCGCCATCATTCTCGTGCCGCTGCTGGGAATCGGTTTTTATTGGCTAACCCACAAAATGTCGATTAAAAAACCGCTCATGCTCACGCAAAAACAAATTCTCGCCGGCGTCGCGGCATTAAGCCTGATTCTATTGACGCTCGACATCATTGCAAAACCCTATTTATCCAGCGGAATGTACAATAAATACAAAAAGACGCTTCCTCTGGGATCGACCTTCCTCTCCCCAACGCTCCGACATCTTTCATTGCCATCGACAATCTCTCATTCGCGAAAGGAAAACGAGCTGCAGCAAATCCTCGCTCAAGATTCCTTTCTTTGTCCAAGCCGTCCCAATATCTACCTATTCGTCGTGGAAGCGCTGCGCTGCGATTTTATTAATTCACAAACATCTCCGAACATCTCCGCATTTGCCGAACAAAATCTCGCTCCCTCATCCGCTTTTTCCAACGCAAACACGACCCATCTATCCTGGTTTTCCATTTTTCACTCCAATTATCCCTTCAATTGGACCGAAGTGCGCAATGAATGGACGCATGGCAGCGTTCCTCTTCAAATTTTAAAAAAAATGGGCTACCGAATCCGCGTCTATTCTGGTGCAGACCTATCCTATTTCAACATGGATCAAGTGGTCTTTGGGCAAAATCGACAGCTCGCCGATTCTGTCAGTGAATTTTCCACGCAAAGAGAGCTCAATCCTTGCGATCGGGATCAACTCGCCATCGAAGCTCTGACTGAAGCTGCCATAAAAGAGCGCGAAGGGACGGTTTTTATCCTATTTCTCGATTCAACCCATTCGGAATATAGCGCGCCCAGGGGCTTTTCCCACCCTTTTCAGCCTGAATCCGCTTCAATCGACTACCTTGCAATTTCACAATCTTCCCAGGACCTCGATCTTTTAAAAAATCGCTACCGCAACTCAATTTATTGGGTCGATCATCTCGTTGGTACTTTTTTTAAAAAACTACAAGAGGAGCGCCTTTATAATGAATCATTGATCGTTTTCACCGGCGATCATGGAGAAGAATTTTTCGAAGACGGGGCTCTCTTTCATGGAACGCATATCAACGCTTGGCAAACGAAAATTCCGCTTTTTTTTAAAATCCCGCTCTCTCACCCAAAATTAACCTCTCCGCTTTCGACCCATCTCGACATCTTCCCGACACTACTGCACATGTTAACCGGACGATCGCAATGGGATAACTACTTCGACGGCCAATCGCTCTTTGCACCCGATCGATGGCCATACGCCCTCTGTGTACAGCATAATGGTCCCGATGTTCCTTATGAATTTTCCCTAAGCACCGGACAAAATAAACTATACGCTCGTTTTCTCAATCCGCCGTTCATCCATTCGATTCCCGGCATTGAGCTACTCTCTTTGTATACAACGGATGGGAACGAAATGGAACCAACAGAAGAGATCGTCCAAGCCCATTTTTCGAAAGCATTCGATCCTTTAATTTTTCGTAGTAGTCCTTAACAAAAATTCTTAGAATAATTTCGGCGTCAAAGCCCGTATAATCGACGATCGCAAGTTAATTCGTATTAAATTAATACGGATAAACTTGCGAAGCCTGCGGTCGTCGATTCTACGGAGCTTTCACGCTAGAAATTATCGCAAGAATTTTCGTTAAGGACTACTAGCTCGCCAAAGTAAATCTTTTGCAAACAGCCGATTTAAACCGACAGGCATCGATGGCGAAACCCTTAAGAAGGGCAAAATCTTGCCCTGAATGGGGATGATCTCGACATTTGAAAATCGTTTGGAAAGGAGCCGATCAAGCGTCTGATACGAAAACATTCTCACATGCGTCGGATCATTCTCAAAATCATTGCCGAATAAAAATTTCATCCTGTTTCTCATCCGAAACGCGTTCGGAACGGAGCCGATAAAAACCCCTTTAGGACACAAAGAAGCGCACACACGATCTAAAAACCCTTCCATGGAATAGAGATGTTCCAAAATCTCGCAAGCCACGATTGCGTCAAAGGATTTCTCTTCAAATGGCCACTCTGAATTGAGATCGACCCACCTTGTCTCAATTCCCAAATTTTTATGAGCCAATGCAAGCGCCTTACGATCGATATCAACGCCGATCACTTCGTTCGCCTTTGCATAAAAACGGGTCAGCATGCCATCGCGGCATCCCAAATCAAGAACCTTTTTCCCGGTTCCAATCCATTGCTGTAAGTAAGGGCCTCTGACACCATGGCAAAACAAATATCCATAGCGCTTTCCCCTTTCATGATGCTCTTGGTATTGAGCCTCGAGTTTGTCTTTGTTCATTTGTGCCTACAAGAAAATGAAAAAAAACAATAATCACAGCTCTTATTTTTTTTTGCCCGTTCTTTTGTAGGTTCAAGAGCAGTAGATAAGTATTTTGGATGGATTCAAAAAAGGCGCTTCCTTTAGAGGGAAACGCCTTTTTCAATGGGCAGCCTTAGGAATTCTGTGCAGGTAGTGGAATCGAAGCAAATTTTCTAAATTCGGTAACGATCGATTGCGGAACACGTGAATTCATTTTGATAAAGTCATTGATAAACGGCTCTGCCCAAGCCCTCAATTCGCCAAAAGTCGAATGAGAATCCTGGCTCATCGATTGAAGCTTTGCACTCAGCTCCTTCAAAAGAAGCACGCCTTCTTGTAAAGGCTCGATTTCCTTCGTATAGGTAGCTGATATATAGCCTTTTAAAGTTTCATTCGATCCTTTTAAATGGCTATTTTCATGAATCAAGCGATGATTTTCCAGCTCTCTATCGCGTCTGGCTTGTTCGTATTTATTACTCGCGTTTTTATATTCCCCTATTAGATTGTTCGAAGCCCCATTGCAGAGCTCCTCGATGGCGTTCTGATCGGAATCGATCGGCGAGCTGTCTGCATTTTTCAATCCATATTTCTTGATCAACCAAGCCCAATCTTCTGTGCGGTCGGCTGCGCTAGCATATGAATAATCAATAGCGACTTGCTCTGCTCGGCCCGTCCAATAATCACGGTTTTTCTTGTCGAAAACCATGTCGATATTGTTTTGCTTCATTTTGCTTTCACTCGAAGCTATGGCCGTTTTGTTTTTTTCGATCCGATCTTCCCAAAAGTTAATTTTTTTCTGAAAGTTCTGAATCTTAGCAACTTCATCATGGATCAGCAAACCCACGTCATTTATCAAAGGTTCGATTGCGTTTGTTGAACCGATGATGCGATCGGAATTCAAAGGCAAAAACCCCTGTGGATCGACTAAATAGGATTGAGGAACTTCCCCGAGAAAATAACTCTGTCCATCAAGGGACTCTTCAATTTGATTTAGTGATTGAACCACATTTTTCTCTTCTTGTTCAGAGAGAACGGCCATTGGATCAAAATGGCTTATCTCCTGTGAAGAGTTCTCTTCGTTTTGAAACGATGAAGACTCTGGTATGTCTGACATTTATTTCCTCCTCAATTTCGCCTGGCGAGCAATAACGAGAGCTACCCTAAATGGATAACGTCCCCAAAGCTTAGTTTTAATAATAAGTAATTAAAATGCAAGTTTTAATTTAAAACTGAAGTAAAACTAAACAAAACAACAACTTGCGATGTAATAAATAACAACTAATAAGAAAACTCAAGGTGCTCCACATTTTCAGAAAGCAAAATCACACACTCAGCAAAAAATCATGGAGACTCAAGATATTTATCTGTAGTGTCTTATAATAAATTTTTACAAACATCGTATTCAAATATTTCGGAAATGGTAGCAAAAAATTCACACATATCGTAAATTGTATTTTATTCAGTATGCTCTTCCAACATAGGACATGAAAATGAATGTAAATTTTACCAAGCTGATAAGTTCAGCAGCAGCAGTGCTAGCAGTAGGTTCTAGCGCTTACGCGCAACAAAAATCATGTGCGCCAACACCAGCTCCCTGTTGTTTTGAACAAGGATACGAAATTTGCAACGACAAATTTCCTGCAGCGTATAATGCTTCTGCACGAATTGATGTGCAGTGCTCATGGGATTTCTTTGCGACAGCCAGTTTCATCTATTGGCACGCCGACCAAGAATCCATGGATTTAGCTTTCCCTTATGATGTAACAGGCTTTCCTCATCATGACGAAATCCTCGTTCAAAAGTTTGAATACAAACCAGGCTTCAAAGTTGGTTTGGGAATGGATTTTGATCATGACAACTGGGTTGGTTTTGTTGAATATACCTGGTTTCATCAAGAAACAAGCTTAGGCACGGCTGACGCTCCTGCTGGCCGCTCATGGGCGATGACATCATGGTATAATAATTTCTTAGACCATATTTCAACTGTCAAATCAGAATGGAAAGCAAATCTTGAGATTCTTGATGCAACACTCAGCCGTCCCTATTATCAAGGGCGCAAACTGACAATCTTGCCATTTGCAGGATTGCGTGGTGCATGGATTCGTCAAAATTTGAGAATCGAAGCTACCTCGACTGAGCAAGGCATGACTGTCAATCCTATCGTTTCGCACAACCGTTCGCAAAGCTGGGCCGTTGGTCCTCGTGCTGGTTTGCAAGCGCATTGGTTGCTGGGATGGGGCTTTCGTATGGAAGGTGATGTATCGGGCAGCTTGCTCTACACACGTTATACAAAAGTTTCTCACAATGAAGACACTGGAACAGGAAGCTCGCTTCAGTCTATTTCCTTCCACGATTATAACACCCTTCGTCCAATGGCCGATATGGGCATTGGTTTTGGATGGGGAAGTTACTTCGATAGACAAAACTACCATTTTGATTTGCTCGCCACTTATGATTTCAACGTAATGTGGGGACAAAACATGATGCGTCAAGTAACTAACATTGTTAATGGTCATCTAACATCCAGCGCAGCTGGCGATCTTCATTTGCAAGGTCTGACTGTTACAGCACGTTTTGATTTCTAATCCTTCTTATTGCTGGGCCGCTCGATCACGAGCGGCCTTTTTCATTTATCCATTTTTTAAAATTCTGATTTTTCTCTTTTCAAACTACACAGAAGTTTTTCGCACCTTTTTCTGCTTATTTTTTCCCTCAATCAATGTCTCCGCGTCAATACACAAGCTGCTTGAAAAATCGGTTTTAGGCAGTGCATGAGAATTTTGATAGAAAAAAATTTACCATCAAATTAGATTGGAATAACTATCTTCTTTCAACACAGGAAAGGAACATGAACAAATTGATTTGCTCTTCAGCTCTCGCGTTAATGATCGGATCTCAAGCCTATGCTCAACTTGAGGAATTACCCCTTTGCCCACCCCCATTTGAGGTGGGAACAATTCTAAGCCCTGACAGATACCCCGCCGCGTATAACGCATCGGCCCACGTGAACGTCCGAACCAGCTGGGACGCATTTTTGACATGCAGTTTTATCTATTGGCACGCCGATCAGGAAGGCATGGATCTCGCCTATCCGTCAACCTATACAACGAGCCTTCAAAGCCCGGAAAACAGCCACTATTTGACTCAAAATTCTACATACACACCCGGATTTAAGTGCGGCCTGGGATTCAGCCTCTGTTCAGACAAATGGGCAGGATTTTTTGAATATACTTACTTCCGTTCGATGACATCCAATGACAACTCTCATCCTCCCGAAGATTCTCGTGGAGGCACTTCAGTCTGGCGCTCGACAAATTGGCTCAATTCAACCGCTACTACCGACATTAGCTCAACATGGCACCTGAACATGGATATTATCGACGGAACAGTCAGCCGTCCCTATTATCAAGGACGAAAACTCACTGTTCAACCATTTGCCGGACTAAGAAGTGTGTTGATCCGTCAAAATTTTCACCTCAAGGGATTATCTTTTGCAAATCCGACACTCGTTGATTCTCACGCCCGTTCGAAAAGCTGGTCCATTGGACCCCGCGCAGGATGGAAGGGCTCTTGGCTTCTCGGCGGCGGTTTCCGCTTTGAAGGGGATATGGCTGCCAACTTGCTCTACACCCGCTTCAGTTCGGTCGTATATCACGATCAATCTGCGTCGATCAATTTCGATGAGCTCAATCTTCTGCGGCCATCCGCCGATATGGAGCTTGGCCTTGGCTGGGGCAGCTACTTTGACCAACAAAACTATCATTTTGATGTGTCGGCTTCCTACAGTTTCAATGTAATGTGGGGTCAAAATCAAATGCGCTCTCTAGTCGATGAATACCGCTCTTCCGTCGGAGCAGAGCCGGGAGATCTTCATCTACACGGCGTGAACGCAACCCTGCGTCTCGATTTCTAATCAACCGAATTAAAAGGCCGCGCAACACCGTGCGGCCTCTTTTCAAGTTTATTTATTTCCTCTTTTTCCAAGCCCAAAAAATCGTTTACAAAAAGGACTGGCAAACAAGCTGATCCAAAGACCGGAGACAATCCCCTGAAAAATGTGCGAAAAAAATAAATCGTGAGTGAGCATTCTGGCAAAAAAAGTCAAAATAGCGGCTGAACATATACCAAATAACCCCAAGAAAATTTTCTTTCTTCGATCGCGGAGCGGTGCAAAATTCAGTTTAAATTTTGTTGAAAAGTAGACACCGATCGTCATCACCGCTAATGAAGTCATTAAAAACGTGATTTTATGATCGCGGAAAACTGATCCAAGTATCAGAGCCACCGCTACAACACCAACAGTCAGTGCGGCGCAATGACGAGATGCAAATAACTCAATCGGCCGATAACTTTTAATAAACGCGAAAAAGAGAAAAGCTCCGAGAATCCATCCACCCAAAACATCCATGGGAAAATGTACACCCAAAAAAATCCGCGAAAAACTGATGATCATGAAATATGCGATTCCCAAAGGCCAAGACCATCGGGTTTTCCAAAAATAAATCATGAGGCAAGCAAATAACACTGCATTTTGACCTCCCCCGCTCGGAAATCCGTAATCATAAAGTTTTACAATACCGAGAGATGAATCAAAAAAAACCGGCCTTGGCAGAGCAAATGCGAGTTTCATAGCCGCGTTCAGCAATCCCGAAGCAATCATCAGATAACCAAACCGACCCCCCCATCGCCATGAAAATCCAATCCAAATAAAAGCGATCAGACTGCAAATGAAATAATCCGTATCAAAAAAATTCAAAACCTGAAAAATCGAATCGATCAACGGATTACGAAACTGTTGTAAAAAGTACAAAAACTTCAATTGCTCAAAGAGAAACGGCATCGCTCACATCCTTGCCAGTGGTTATTTCAGAATATGATGGAGAGCCGCCTGGTTTTACAACCTATTTTTTCTTTTCCAATCTTCCATGATTTGGCCGTGAGTTTTTTCGCAATAGTCAAACCCCTGCTTGCGAGGTTTGCCGCAGCCGGGATAATCACAATCGATCTGGCCGGATTGTTTTCGTTGGATATAAGAAGCTTTAAATGCCCGGCCATGAGAAGCACCACAAAAAAGCTTTCCCTGCGATCGCAGATGGGAACAACTCAACTCCAGACAATGCATTGCTGTTTTTTGAGTTTGCTGCGCCAAAACAACGGCTGAAGCAGACATGAATGCCGGCTTAAGAACAATACCGGTTCCACCGAGAAAAGATCGAAGACGCATCCATATTTTACCCAGCATATTTTGACCCGTGCCATCATGATCATCACTCCAAAAAGCATCCCTTCCCTTAACAGGATTATGTTCGACCAGATATGCGCCGCCCGTAGCGAGCAGCCACTCAGCGATTTCCGGATGCTGGTCCATTTTAGCTCGTAAAACATCCGTCATTATTTGCACGTTTACTTGGGCCCAATCAGATCGCTGCAAAGTCTTGTTAACAGCAGCCAACCGAAACGCTTCATCTCCGGTAAGAGTTGTAAATTGCTGCATCAACTTCGGAGTATGAATAAATTTTTGAGCCTGAAAAGCCGCTTCCGAATTTCTAAAATTCATTCCTTTGAATTGAACGGAAATGGGATAAAAGTTTCCCAACCAAGCCGTAGACGGATTGGTCTGATTGTAAAAATATACCAAACCCGTTTGGCTAAAATCTTGCATTTTCTGAGTAATCCCTGAGCTCGGCTGGGGAGCGACTGATTGCCTTATCGGATGGACTGCTATAGAACCGGAGAGAGCAGTCTTTCCAGCCTGCCTGTTCGATCTCGCCGCTTTTTGGGTTTCGCTTGTAGAAGAACTCATTAAATAGACTGCCCCCCAAAACGCGGTAGAAGCGATTGCATAAGGAGGTGTTAAACAAATTGCTGCGCCGGCAATTGTTCCAATCGCCGCGGCTGTAAGAATCAGACCCTTCGTTTTTGAAACGATTTCGTAGAATCCGGCTGAGTATTGAGTAGAAGAAATAGACGTTGTCATAAAGGCCTGTTGGTCATGAAATTTAACAAAGATTAAAACAAACTCATTAATTATAATCAATGAATAAAAATTTGTAATTTTATAATATATAAAAATATTTTTCAAATAAACATGCACAAAGTTACAGCATTTAATTTTTTTTATGCGAGAAAAAA
>CAISYW010000113.1 GCA_903889795.1 uncultured Chlamydiae bacterium
AACAATGACCTGCCTCAGCTATTCATCGACACCCCTGAATGGACTAAAATCACTCTAATGGCAAAGAAGGTGTTGGAGGTGTTCAACTATCAAAATTAGGGATGGCAATTCCGATGCATCAAACTTCAATTGTCGTATCAGCGGTTCGGCAATCTCTTGTGTAAGGAAAACCTCGGCAAATTTGGATTATTATAACTGCTGCTGTCAAAAGTTTTGTTTTGTAGGAAAATCGTTAAGACAAACCTGACTGAAGTTAACTTCGTGTTCTAAACTCGAGCTCAAGAAGAAAATCGCTTGAAAAGCAGCACTTATTCAGTCTTTCCATGCGGCGCTGAAAAATAACCTATCGAAATAAAATATCGAACGTACTTCTCGATCGTTTCTTTATCTATGGTAGGGTAGGAGATATGAAGTTTTTGTAGGGCATCTTGAGCCTGCCGGCACCCAAACTGAGAAGTTGACTGGTTTTGAATGGGATCCAGCTCGGAAAATAATGGAATGATGGCTTTGAGACGATTGCTTGAAATCTTACTCGACGCATGAATCAGAGATCTTTTCCATTCTTCAAAAGAGGTTTCTTCGAGGGGATATCCTAGCTCTTTGACAATTTTAAAAATCTCACGATAAGAAGTTTGGTGTGGATTCAGAATGTGGTAGGGTCGGTTGATCCATTCAGGACTGGATGAAAGTGCCCGGATCGAGCGGCAAACAAAATCAACCGGTGTCAGATTTTCTTTGACCTTTGTATATGGTGCTTGTTTGATTAGAAGCGATGCTTCAACGATCCTCCAGAGAAAATCGTCCGTCTGACCAGCTCCGGATTGAAAATCACCCATCACGCGATTCAGGCGATAAATGTTTGCGGGAAGTCCGCGATGGATCGCTAGTTCAACGATTCGTTCGGCCACCCACTTGCTTTGAGCATAACCTCCATTTAGATCACACCTCTCATTCAAATCATGATCTTCGGGAATCGTTCGAGTTTTGCCGATACAAAAAACGTCAGTCGTCGAAAAATAATGAAACGGTTTTGACTTTGTCCGGCAGGCCAGTCTTAGCAATTCTTGCGTACCCAAGACGTTTGCAGTTTTGAGCCTTTGATAGGGAAGTACATGATTTACAAAAGCGCCTACGTGAAAGATCGAATCTATTGTATGTGAAAGATCATCGAACTGAGTCGGAGATAGGCCTAAAAGAGGCTGTTCCAAATCGCCGCAGATCGGCACAATTTTGGGGCTTTGGTTCTCGTCCCACAATAAATACTGTTTTAAATTCGATCGGATCCGCTCTAGGGCGTGTTCGGGAGTTTTCGATCGAACCAATATGTGGATGTTCATAGATCCGCTCAAGAGTTCCTTGAGCATAAAGGCACCGATAAATCCCGTCGCTCCTGTGAGAAAAACATTTTTGGGATGTGTGTATTGGGAATTTTTTGCTTTCGATGCGATTTGAATGGACGGATCTAAAACGACTTCCTTATCTCGCCAGGTCGAAAACATTTCTTTTGCTGGGATAGAAAAATTCGCTTTTGTTTCCGGCTGCTGCATTAACTGTTCAACTTTTTTTGCATATCCGATCAATGTTGTTGCGGTGAAAAGCAGTTCGACGGGGATTTCGATTTTTAATATCCGGCTTAAAATTGAAGAGAGTTCTGCCGCTTCAATGGACTGACCTCCGATCAAGAAAAAATCATCCAGGCGATGGATATCTTTTACATTTAAGAGATCGGTCCAGGTTTCTGCGATAATTTGTTCGAGGACTGTTTGAGGGACCTCACCAGACGATTTGATTTTTTCTGGAGCGGGAAGTGCTTTGGTATCGATTTTTCCATTCGGCGTCAGGGGAAGCTTTTTTACAAAAACATAAAATGCGGGAACCATGTAATCGGGAAGTTTGGATTGGGCGTAAGCTCTCAGAGCTTCCTCGGAAATAGAGCGGCCCTTTCGTTTTTCGAGATAGGCGACCAGTTTTGGCGCGCCGGATTCTTCCCGAACGAGAACTGCGCAATCGGTCACTTCGGGTAAAAGTTTCAGTGCTTCCTCAATTTCTCCTAGCTCGATTCGAAAACCCCGAATCTTCACTTGCTGATCCTTGCGCCCCAAAAATTCGATATCTCCCGTCGGCAAAAAACGACCCAAATCTCCCGTGCGGTACAAGCGGCCCTTTCCGAAATGATTTGGGATGAATCGCTCCCGCGTCAGCTCGGGGCGATGAAAATATCCGTTGGCGAGGCCGTCTCCTCCCACATAGATTTCCCCTTGCACTCCCATGGGAACTGGCTGAAGATGAGAATTTAATATATATACGTCGCAATTCGAAATCGGGGGACCTATCGGGATGCTCTGACCGATTTTCTGGAGATCCTGAATGAGATAGCAGCAAGTGAAGATGGAATTTTCTGTTGGGCCGTATCCGTTCACAAGACGACAATTTTTAAGAGCGGAAAAAGCCATGCATGCGTGATGAACAGACATGTTTTCACCGACTGAAGCGGCAAAGCGCATTTTTTTCATCGAGGAAAGGTAATATTCGATCAATAAATTGAAAAGATGGGCAGTAAAAAATCCGTGGGTGATCTCTTCCTCACAAAGAAATTGGGCGAGCTCATCAGCCACCGGACGATTTCGCGGATAAATGCAGAGAGTGGCTCCATTTAGCAATGCCCCCCAGACTTCGGCCGCCATCACATCGAATGCGGGGCTGGCAATTTGCACCATTCGATCTTTGGGCATGATTTTGAACCAGTTGGTTTGGCAGACTGTGCGAATAAATCCTCGATGGTTCAGCTCTACTCCCTTGGGTTTTCCCGTCGAGCCGGAAGTATATAAAATGTTAACTCGATCGAGTGCTGATAGCGGGATATGTAAATTATCATCCGCATATAGATCGAGAGATCCTCTGTCTTGATCCCAATAAAAATAAGTGAAACCGGGAATTTGGGCGCCTTCAGCCTGAATCGTGACGAGAAGTTTGATGTGAGTGTCTTCAAAGATAAATCGCTTTCGATCGGTGGGATAGGTGATGTCGATGGGAATACAGACTGCGCCTGTCTTTAAAATAGCCAGTAGGCTTACGATCAGATCTATGGAGCGGGGGAGGGCTACGCCAACGTAATCCCCCTTCTTTATACCGCATTGCAGAAAATGCCGAGCGAGTTTGTTTGCTTGGCGGTTGAGATCTTTGTAACTCATCGTTTTCCCGGTCAATCTCAAAGCCGGATGGTTCTCTTGCTGACGCGCAACTTCTTCAAAAATTTCTGGGATCGTCTGATCTCTTGGATAGCTGGTCAGCTCTCCTTGCCCCATTTTAAGAACGCGTTTCCATTCTTGGGGGTTTAGACAGGGGAAGTTTCCAATGGGTTTGGAAGGTTCCCCAAGAATAGCTATCAATAGTTGTTGAAAATTGGCAGCCATATCGCTTAAAAACCTATCAGGGAATCGATTCTCCGGTGATGCAAACACGAAGAAAAAATCTTTTTTTATTAGCTGGTATGTCAATGATAGATCGCCATTAGGCTCTTTCGATTGAAAATAAATAGCAGGATGATTGTCCTTATCTAACTTGGAGGGCGTTAACACCATTTTCAAAATGTGATGAAAGCTCAGATCAATATCTACCTCGATCGCAAGAACTTTTTCTTTAGTTAGAGCTATCGATAATTTTTTCTCAGCGCAGTATCTGGCTAAAAGAGCTACGTATCCTGCCAGCAGCACGACATCGATCGTCAGATTTTGTTCTATTGCAAATTTTTTGATTATTTCAGCATTAATAAAGACAGTTGCGTCTGTATTTTTTGAAGTGATCCGGTAGAATCTGGGTAACTCTATGTTCATGAGAGGTCCTTTTCGGAACATATTGCAATTCAAAAATTATATTCAACAAATGATGTGTTATACTGCTGTCGGCCTGAACATTTGATTTTTCATCGACATCTTTTGCGCTCCAATATTTCGCTCGATCTCGCTAACTTGCTGCAAGTTGGCTTCGATCTCCGCAATACATTGGAACGCAAAATCTCGCCCTCAAAAATC
>CAISYW010000114.1 GCA_903889795.1 uncultured Chlamydiae bacterium
CGGGTGAAATTCTCGATGGAACGAGATAGTCGCGAGCTCCCTCGGGGGTTGATTTAGCGAGTATGGGTGTTGTGATCTCTAAAAATCCAAGCTCATCCAGGCATTTGCGCGCTACCAACATGGCTCGATGGCGCATAACCAGTTTGTCGGCAATTTCCGATCTTCTCAAATCCAGATAACGGTATTTGAGGCGGAGCTCTTCGTTGACGCTGATCAATTCGTCGCAAATAGAAAAGGGGGGAGGCAATGCTTTTGAAAGAATTTGCATTTCTTGAACCATCACTTCAATCGCACCGGTGGCTAAATTGTCGTTGGTTGTCTCTTTTGATCGGCTGCAAACCTTGCCTTTGATGGAAATAACCCATTCTGAGCGCAATTTTTCTGCGGCTTCATGAGCAATTGGATTGATTTTGGGGTTGAATACCAATTGAGTGAGGCCAAAACGATCACGTAGATCAATAAAAATCAGACCGCCGTGATCGCGATAGCGATGAACCCAGCCTGCAAGCGAGACTGTTTTTTCTACATCGCTTTTGCGAAGTGCGCCGCACTGATGCGTTTTTCTAAAGCCAAACATAAAATCCTGAAAATAATTATATATTTTATTGTAACAATCTGTTGGTTTTGACAGCAAAGAAATTCTTTATTCAAATAATTGTTGGGATTGATTAAATGGTCGATGGATGGTAATAATATAGTGATTACAGGGAGAATATGATGTTGATTACATTAGTTTGTGCGGATTCTTATTCAACTAATCTTCAAATTTGCCATCCCAAATATCAGGCGGCTCGCGAAATTCAAGCGATCCTGGATGATAGTCGTTTTGAAAATCTGGAAGAGCCAATTTTAGAAATTCTAAAAACTGATAGTGGATATGTAGTGATCACCGCTTCCTACGAGTTGCGGATCGACGTGAAGTATCTGCCTTCATTTTCCGGGGCGATTGGCGGAGCACCGCGATTTGAACTTATTTTTAATGAGAAAAAAGCATCTCCTGTCAACTGCCAGGTTTTGCATCCGAAATATCAGACGGCTCGAGAGATTCGCGCAATTTTAAATGATTGCACACTTTTCGAAAAACTCGGAAATGAAGTGATTCAGGCGATTCGAAAAACCGAGGGCGGTTATGTGATTGTCACCCGATCTTTCGAAATTCAGGTCGATGTGAATTATTTACCTCCATCAAAGCCTGGAATCATCGGAGAACCCACTCGATTTGATCTCGTCTTTCATGACCCTGTGTATTCTTTTGATCTCCAGCGCTAATGCTCATAGGATGTTTTGGTGAATTTTGTTCGACCTCTTTTTAGCGTCGTCAAAATTCACCAACGATTCTGTTATACAGCTGTCGGCCTGAACATTTGATTTTTCATCGACATCTTTTGAGCTCTAATATTTCGCTCGATCTCGCTAACTTGCTGCAAGTTGGCTTCGATCTCCGCAATACATTGGAACGGAAAATCTCGCCCTCAAAAATCAAAGCTTCAGGCCGACAGCAGTATATCAGGAAATGCAATGTCAATAAAATCTTGCATGTTATGGCTAGGATAATGCATAGTTTTTCGCTTCCTTGATCAACAAATCAACTGAATGATGGTTTAAAATTATGAGAATTGAACCTCAAAATGTATGTGCCATTTGTCTTGAAGGTTATTCAGATGGAAATCCAGCCCTGAAAGTTTATCATGTCAGTCAACAGGCTAATGAATTAGCCGATCATTTTTTTCATGGACCTTGTCTCATTCAATGGATTAGGGCCAGGGTTGCGCTGAATTGGTGGCCGCGTTGTCCTATTTGCCAAAATTCTGTCGACCGAATTGGCGAAGTTTCCGTTCAATCTTTGCTTCAAAGAGCGACCCCCGTCCCGGTCAATTCAGCACGCATCGTTTATTCCAAAGCCGAGTTGCTGGCGATGAGAGATGCAGTAAGCTAGCTATATATACCGCTCGTGATTCGAAAATCGGTTTATGCTGCGTTGGCTTTGCATTGCCTTTGTGTCCGCCTCCATCACCCA
>CAISYW010000115.1 GCA_903889795.1 uncultured Chlamydiae bacterium
CATGTCTCATTTAAATATAATCACGACTGGGTGATTCGCGACTTGAGCTTTACGGTTCGCAAAGGAGAGGTGGTCGCCCTTGTCGGAGCGACGGGCGCGGGTAAGTCTACCATTGTCCAGCTCCTGCCGCGCCTGTACGAGGTTCAGGAAGGGGAAATTCGCATTGATGGCATCCCGATTGGCTCCTGCACCCAAAAATCGCTCCGCGAGCAGATTGCATTTGTCCCTCAGAGGCCTTTTTTATTTTATGATACCGTGGCGGAAAATATTGCGTTTGGCCGCTCTTTTACACGCTCTGAGATTGAGGATGCTGCGAAAAAGGCTTACGCGCATGAGTTTATCGTCGATCTTCCGAATGGCTATGATACCCTCCTTGCTGAAATGGGTAAGAGCTTGTCGGGCGGTCAGCAGCAGCGTCTTGCTATTGCCCGCGCTCTTGTGAAGAAAGCCCCGATTCTGGTCATGGATGAAGCAACATCTTCTCTTGATGCAATCAGTGAATGCCGTATCAAGCTCGCGATTTGCGAGCTGCAGGGGGAAGTCACTCAGATCCTCATTGCCCATCGTCTTTCGACCATTGAGCATGTCGATCGGATCATTTTTCTTGAGCGCGGTCGAAAAATAGCAGAAGGTACAAAAGACGAGCTGCTACAGACCTGTCGATCGTTTCGTTTGATGTGGGAAGCCTATCATCAAACTCCTTGTGAAGTGTAACCGCTTGAAAATATCACAGGATAATTGCGCAACTTTGAAAATTCTGAATGCAAAAATTAAAAAAAACTTTTATGGTCGCTAATAGTAAAAAAAATGAGTGTTTTTCATGCCTAACGAACCTCTCACATTTCATGACCAGCTTTTGTTCTTCTTGCAAGAAGATTTGGAGAAGAAAAAAAAAGAGGAAGGGTGGGATGATCATTACGATGAAATGATGCGAAGCTATAGCGATGCCATTAGCCTTGCGATTCGCTCTTCGGCACCTATGCCTTTAGAGGAAATCATTGAGCAGCATCGTCATCTCTTTCAAGAAAGGGGGCCAATGCATCTTGAGCAAAAGCTCTTGCACGCCTTTCCCGATTCCGAAATGAGCGCTTTGCATTTAAAATCATTGCGTATGGTTCGCGGTCTACCGCGTCTTTATCGCAAAAATCAACCTCAAATAACGAAGCTGAAACCCAATTTTTCTTATTTGCCATCATTGAAGCGTTCTGCGGCTATGAAACCGCTTTTTTCCCTTTATGGACAAATGGCCATTCCGACAGATGCAAAGATGACGATTTTGAGTTGGGTGATTCCCGATGGATGGGGAGATTATTATGCTTCGATTGAAGCGGCGCGGCTGATCAAGAGCGCTTTTCCAACGATGGAGATTCGTCTCATTGCAATGAGCGATAAAGAGCTTCCTGTCGTTGCTGATTGGGACGTTGCACGATGGGATGGCTCAGAGAAGCAGATTGAATGGCTCAGTGCATGCGATCTGATCTTGCAAATGCCTACCTATTATCCGCAGACTGATGAAATCAAAGCTCAGATTCAGGCGCTGCCTACACAGGGCCAGCCTAAATGGGAGTTGCTGGGGCAGTATGGCTCTTTAGAGTCTGATTTGTTTCATCCCGGCACACGAGCCCATTCAATGGGTCTGCATTTTTTGGAAAGGGGGATTCTCACTCGAACGGTTGATCCGAGCTTGAATGTTTCTGAGCTGCAAAATGAACAATTATCCCAGTGGCTCTTTAATCAATCTGCTCCGGGATACGAAGAGATTGGTCAATATCGCCAGACTCATCGATTTTTTTTAGCTTACTTTTTCAGTCAGCCCGGAATCTTTGTTTATCTGCATGCACTTCTCAAATCGCTTGAAAACGATCCAAAAGATATCGATCTATGTGTTCCCGACTCCGCAAAAATTTTGGCCTATTTTGAACAGCGTCTTGCAGCTAAATTAGATTTAATCGAAAAGCGCTATCAAGTTCAGAAGATTGTTTTTCATATTGGCACTCATGCCGCCGTTTGGAATATGGAACCCGAAGGAAAGACGCTTCGCATTTTTTGCCCGGAGCCGATCAGTTCATCCGATTTCCAGCGCTTGATTGTGTTTAGTGAAGAGTTTGTTGCGTGCCGCGGCGATCAGAGCTTAAGTGAGGTCATTTCATATAATAAATGCTTTTTCTATGATCCCCGCGATCATAATCGCTTTTTTCTCAAAGACCTCATTGCTTTGGCTCAAAATCGCATCCCTCAATATCCATCGAGCGTTGAAGTTCTCCGTCTGTTTGCCAAAGTTCTCGAGCATAATCTGCCGGAAGATAATCAAGATTGGGTCGATGAAATTTTCGTTCAACAGCAAAAAACGGATCTTCTTGAAATCGCAGAAACCATGGGCCGGCATCTTCAAGACCCCAAGACATTTGCCGGGTTCAAAAAGCTCAATCGAATCCTATTGGAAGAACATTCCTGCAACGAATTTCTTCTGCATCTCGTTCAGCGAGCCATTTGCCATCGCCGCTTCCCGGAGATTGAACGCCTTGAAGAAGAAGAGCTCGCGCGCTTCTCTTTAGGAAAACAATCTTTCTCTTGTGTTGTCAACTCATTGCTAGCGCACCTTAAAAACTGTTGTTAAAAAGAGCCGGGCGCGACGTAGTTGCGTAAATATTCACAGTAGAGGAAGCTTTATATTTTCATGCTTGGAAGTGGAGAAATGCATTTAGAACGTTTGGCTGGATTTCATTTGAAAACTCCTCCCCAAAAGAAGGAGATTCTTCCGCCGCTTAATGAGGCGGTGCGGCTATCGTCGCTTACCGCATTATCATATCGCTTGCCTTGACCCACCCTGAAGGGATGGGACTCAAGGCAAGCGATGCGTTCAAATAGTCTGTTTGCGTTTTGAGCGTCTTTTTCGTAACCCTGGTGTTGGTGTGAGTTGTGTTACGGTGTGAACAACACGGCTGTTTTTTATGCTGATTTCAATATGGTAGCGATCGAATTCAAGGATTTGGTGATCAGCATCGGATTGCACCTCATCAAAAATCACACAAAGCAAATCTCCTTTATCAGAAAAAAAGCCGACCCCAGCTCCTTTTCGGGCTTCAACAGCATCTCCTTTAGGCCCCGAACTCCAAGAAATTGTCAAAGAAGCAGAGCCCTCTATCGGATGAAAAAATACTTTCCCCTTTTTCATGGCTTGACTTCTTTTAAGTCTTTATGACTATTTCGGATGGAACTTCCTGTGCTATACATGGATTCGGAAATCACAACTTTCTAGAAATCCAAGTTTTTTCAAAAACTGATCAAACTAAACTAATTTTTAGATGTCTACCGAGAGCTCGAGCCGCTTTCGCAAATGAACGAAGCGTTGACGGAGATTCTGAATCTAAAATGCGATCAACGGCAGATCGACTTGTCTCCATCCGTTCGGCAAGCTCTGCTTTATCAATCCCCTGTTTCTTCATCTCTTTTTCCATTTGAAAAACAAAAATCTTTTTGGCAACAACTTCTTCGATTTCTTCCAAAACTCCTTCTTCTTTCAGAAAATCATCAAAATTTGAACCGATATGCTTGTTTTTTTTCATGTTCAGCCTCTCCAAACCTCTTTTGCCCTTTTTAACCCTATCTCTAAATCTTGCGGAGGAGTTTTTTGCGTCTTTTTTATAAATCCATGAACCAAGACCATTTGGCCCCCGTGCATTACGAAAAGAACTCTGGCAATCGTATTCGGGAGAGTGCTGCGCACTTCCCAAATACCTTTTCCTAAATTACCAACAAGAGGCATGCCCAAAGGCCACCCCTCTTGCACCATCTTAATATCCTCTCCGATCGTTTGCCTTTCTCTTTTTTTTAAGGATTTTAGCCATTCCCTGACTGGTTCCTTGCCATTCTCTTGTCTATAAAAGTTAACGGAGATAATTTTTCGAGGCGCTTCTTCGAACATAATGCCTACAATTTCTTAGATTGACTTTACCAAATTTGGTACAAAAAGACAAGGAGCTTCAAATGTCAGAACTCTAAAAATCTTAAAGGAAATGTTTTAAGATTTCGTGTTCAGAGAATTGGGGACGATGGGACGGATTCAGAACGCGCGATTGGAAGAAAGTCTTGGAAAATTGCAAAATCTTTAGCCAAAAATTTAATTTAACACCGCAGCTTTTGATGAATGATAAAATAAGTGCAAAATATTTATCTTCAGTTAGATGAACTTCTTACAACAAATTGGTTTAAAAGTGTCTAATCTAATTGATCGGTTGTGGGTTTGAGAAGGAACCGAAACATCCTTTATACCGCCAATAATGGCACGTAAACCAAGCCAAGCGGCAGCCGTTAATACTAAAGACTTTATCGGGAAAAAAGCATTTTCAACAAGTTTGCAAGTGCCAAATAGTCCTTCTTCGTTTAATCGGTTCAGGTCTAGCTCACAAAAGGATTTGAAGGTAGGGGGAGTCTGGAGCAATTTCTCGCAAATATCATTGGCGCACTTTATACCAGGAGGAGAAAAATGAGAATCTATAGCAGGCCAGCAACTTGTGGTAAAAGGTCCGTTCTCTGAGCCCGTACAAACAATTGCATGACGATATGTTAAGGTAAAAATAGAGTAACCAATCACTATGAAGGGCAATGCAAACAAAATTTCTCGAGCGATTCTGGACACTATCTTCGACCTATGATTACTTGTTAACGAGTCTTGTTGTGGTTGAACTGAATTTTTAAAAGTTACAGTTGAAATAGCCATATGCGCCTTTCTTTTGCTAAACATGCTACTAAAAACGCTTTTTAAAGAAAATATAAAAGATTTCATAACAGCACATCATGTGATCTGCCCGCTTTGCTGAAGCGAGTCGTAGTAGAAATAATTTTACACCTGCTTCAATCTTGTTACCGTTCAAATAATTCAAACCAATTCGCACACATCCACGCTCCCAAAAAGAGCCAATTCTTCCGCTCGATGGTCAGCTGTGAGTGAACTGGACCAAATGCCCTTTCTCTGTAGTGAATATTTACGCAACAAAGCGACGGGTGCTTTCAAGCAAGGTGACAAATAAATTCTCTTATGCCATTGATGGAGAAAACCACATTCCGGGTGATTTGCGATGGTTACGGATCATTATGAACTGATGAGAAGAGAGTTGACAACGCTTTGGGAGATTTTACGTAAAGATGTGAAAAACCAAAGCGTTGTTGATCAAAAGTTGTTGAAAATCAATAGTTTGGCTATTCATATTGGCGGGAAGGTTCGCGATGATGCGGAACAATTAAATAGTGATGTCCGTCGTTTTTTAATTGGGAAATTAGATCGGATGGCGATTGATCGGATGTTCCAAAACGCATTGAAATTAGAACAGGAAACCAGAGAGTTATAGGAGTTATGATGACAAAGATCGGTGAGGGGGAGATGCCGCAAGAAGCATCTCAGGCAAAATATCACAAACAACTGCAAGAAAGTATCTTTCGTTTTGAATTCGCATTGCAAAACTATCAAAAATCGAAAGATCCTGAAGAAATTAAGCATCTCGATTCGGTGATGAACCAGCAAATGGAATTAATTCGCAGTTCGATCAGCGAGATTAAGCGCTCAGGAATTCATAAACAGGGTGAAGCCGTTTTGAGTGATTATGATCATTATCGAAATGATCCTTCCAGTCAGAATTTAACAGCCCTTCAACAAGATATTTATACATTGAAAGAATATAATTTCACGTCGGGGTTTCGTTAATCGATTATTCGATGGGGATAGCGGAAAGTGAAGCCCTTGGCTTTGATCTTGTGGTTTGAAATGCGCTTATTTCCTCCTTTCCATTCGCTGGCCTTTTGATCCCATTGAATGGAAGGAAGTCCTAATTTTTGCGAAATCTGATTGTATAAATCTTGCCGGGTTGGGTGATCATCATCCACAACATTGTAAATTCCAATGAGGCGGCGGCTGAGAGCATAATCGATGGCAATGGTCACATCGGAGCGATGAACCATATTTGAGAAATTTTTTCCTGATCCGGGAAGCGTTTGGCCTTGCAGGGCGCGTAGACGTTGGGATAATTCGCGCCAAGGACCGTAAATCTCGGCGAGTCTTAATACGCAAACCTGCCATCCCAGCTCTTCGAGCGATAGAAACATACGCTCTGTTTCGATCATGATCTGACCCGGCTCCGACTTGAGCTTCAGTTTGCTGTTTTCATCGACCCAAAGTCCGCGATGATCGCCATAAATCGTTGTGCTGCTCGTGTAAATCAAACGGCGGGGAGGCGTTCTGGCTAACGCTACACGGCGAATTGCGAGCGCGGCCTCTAAATAGGTCTCTTCGAATTCATCGGGTGTGTCGGATGAGGTCGTCACCAAGATGATGTCATTATTGAGGATCAATGAAGTGAGTTCATTGACATCATGGTCTTTTAAAATGATACATTTTTGAGCTACACGGGACAGATCGGCGAGTCTTTCCATATGGCGGGTCGTAACTGTGATATTGTGGCCTTTCTTGGCCCAAAGAGCAGCTACATCACTCCCTATATATTCCGCACCAATGATGGCAATGTTCATTTTTTCTCTCTCAATAAGCTGAGTTTCACAAAGCTTTCTCGGAGGGGCATGTTCTCTTTTTTGTCCAGAGCTCCGCTGGTATCCAACCACTCCACGTAATTTTTTGGTATGTCGGCGAGATTTTTTCCGTGATGCTTGCCGAAAGGCATTCGCGTGATGTCTGTTGGTTGGTTCAGTAACTCCATGACAGTATTCAAAGGGAGATCGTCAATCATCTGGCTGAATACTTGATGCAATACAAATACGTCATCCAGGGCGCGATGGGCTTGATTTGATTCGATCTTATAGACTTCGCGTAAAAACTGAAGACTGTGCCGCGGCAAATCACTGCGATATTTGCGGGACCATTTCAATGAATCGATAAAACGCCACGCTGGGAGACTTCGGCCGATTCGTTGAAATTCGTCGATCAAAAAGAGTTGATCAAATGCATCGTTATTATGTGCGATGAGGACTGTGTCTCCCTCGCAAAAAGAAACAAAATTGTCGGCTTGATCGCCAAAGAGGGGAGCGTCTTTAACCATATCGTCAGTGATGTGGCAGATTTTCGATGACTCAATCGGTATGGGGCATTGGGGGTTGATCAAAGAACAGAAGGTTTTATTTTGGACGGGGTCGAAAGCCGCCAGTTCAATCACTCGATCTTTTCCCGGACGGACGCCGGTCGTCTCCGTGTCATAATAGATTGGACGCATACAACCTTTAAAAATCAACGTTTCATCTAACCTGAATTTTCATTTTTATGCAATGGGTGCGAAAGACGAGCCATTCGGTTAATAAAAAGTCGAGCTTATGATATAAAATTATTAGGGAGGTGTTGGGTAACTCGCTTTCGCAAAATAATCAAAAGATTTGCGGAATGGGGTTTCCCGGAGTCTCCATAAGGTGGAATATGGCATCGAAGGGAAAATATCACTTTTTTTCGTATGACCGGAAGAAAGTGATGGAAGAAATTGGTAAACCAACACTTTTGATGCAGCTCAATCAAATGCTGCTCATCCGCAACCTCGAGATTCGCGGCGAGGCGGCCTATCAACAGGGCAAAGTCGGCGGATTTTACCATTCTTACATTGGGCAAGAAGCGATTCAGGTCGGGTGCGTGGCGGCCGTCGGCGTTCAGCATTGGTTTACGACCACATATCGTTGCCATGCCCTCGCATTGTTGCTCGGGGTTACTCCCAATGAAATCATGGCCGAACTATATGGAAAAGTGACGGGCAATGCGAAGGGCCGAGGCGGGTCGATGCATCTTTTCGCCGATCGAATGCTGGGCGGCCTCGCCATTGTCGGCGGCCATATTCCCATAGCAACCGGCGCGGCCTTTTCAATTAAATATCTCAAGCGGAAGGATATTGCTTCTTTTTGCTTTTTAGGCGAAGGTGCGGTGGCTCAGGGAGCTTTTCATGAGTCTTTAAACATGGCGGCTCTTTGGAGCCTCCCTTGCATCTATGTCATTGAAAACAATCATTGGGGCATGGGCACTGCCATGGAGCGCGCGATTGCCGTGAGTCCGATTGCAGAGCATTTGGCTAACAGCTACGGAATAAAATCCTATAGTGTGGATGGAATGGATTTTTTTGCCTGTTACGCCCTGTTTAAAGAGGTTCTGGGTGAAGTGTTGAGAACTTCTCAGCCTTTATTGATCGAAGCTGTCACAGAGCGTTTTCGGGGGCATTCGATTTCGGATCCGGGTCTGTATCGTTCCAAAGAGGAATTGCAAAAAGCAATGGAGCGCGATCCTGTTTTATTGATGAAGGCGGCCTTGATCGAAAACAAGATGTTAAGCGAAGAAGAATTTGAGGAAATGGATCGTAAGCAAAGAGAGATTGTATTGGCGGCTATGAAATTTGCTGATGAAAGTCCCTGGCCCGATCCGGTTGCCTTGGAAGAAGGAGTATTTGCGCCCTGATGGAATTGCAAAATATAGAAATACGCGAAGCTCTTCGGCAGGCCATTGATGAGGAGATGACCCATGATCCGCGGGTGTTGATTATGGGAGAAGAGGTGGCACAGTATAATGGCGCATACAAAGTGACGAAAGGGCTGCTCGACAAGTGGGGCCCGATGCGCGTGGTCGATACTCCCATATCGGAAAATGGTTTTGTGGGTCTTGCGATTGGAGCGGCGTTGACGGGGCTAAGGCCGATTGTTGAGTTCATGAGCTGGAATTTTTCATTCGTTGCAGCCGATCAGCTGATCTCCAATGCATCCAAAATCTATTATATGTCGGCGGGGCGGTTTCATGTTCCCATCGTCTTTCGTGGATGCAATGGTTCGGCCGCACAGGTTTCTTGCCAGCATTCTCATTGTGTGGAGGCGATGTATGGAAATCTGCCGGGATGGGTAATCATTTCTCCGAGCAATGCCTATGACGCCAAGGGACTATTGAAATCAGCGATTCGGTTTAATAATCCTGTCCTTTTTCTGGAAAATGAGCCGGAGTATGGCGATAAAATGGACATTCCGACCGATGAATACACCATCCCCATCGGCAAAGCTAAAGTAATTCGAGAGGGAAGACACGCAACGTTAATCTCATATTCCCGGATGATTAAATTTTGTTTGCTTGCAGCCAAAGAACTTGCAAAAAAAGGATTTGAAATCGAAATCATTGATTTGCGCACAATCAAGCCTCTTGATATTGCGACAGTCGCTGCATCGGTTCGTAAAACGCACCGAGCGGTTCTCGTTGAAGAAGGGCATTTATTTGCCGGTATTTCAGCGGAGATGGGCTTTCAGATCATGGAGCATTGTTTCGATTCTCTGGACGCCCCTCTAGTGCGCGTTTGTCAGCGTGAAACGCCGATGCCCTATTCAAAAGTTCTTGAATGCCAAACGATTCCTAATCCCGAGCGCATCATCGCTGCGCTTGAAACAGTTTTGTTATAAAGAGGATTTATGCCTTTTACCGTGACCATGCCAAAGCTTTCTCCGACAATGGATGAGGGAACGATTGCCAAATGGCATAAAAAAGTGGGCGATCGCGTTCGAGCGGGTGAACTGCTGTTAGACGTCGTCACAGATAAAGCGACGATTGAATATCAGGCTTTAGACGAGGGTTATTTGCGTCAAATTCTGGTTGAAGAAGGAAAAATCGCTGAAGTCAATCAACCGATCGCTGTTTTTTCTGTTAAGCCGGACGAGAGCCTTGCCGGATTTCAATTGCCATCAGCGCCTCAGCCGATTGTAGAAAAGGTTCAAAAAGAGGTTTCGACACCTGCAATAAAGACGCGCACGCCTGTTGAGACAGTCAATCAGCCCGTATTCGCGCCTGAACCGCCTTTGGAAAATTATCAATTTGAATTTCCTCAAGGAAATATCACTGAGCGTGTGCTGGCCTCTCCATTGGCAAAAAAAATCGCTCAAGAAAAAGAGCTTGATCTGACGACGGTCAAAGGATCCGGTCCAAAGGGTCGGATTGTCAGCGCGGATTTGGCGCTCGCTCAGGCGAACCGAAAAGTTACTTTTGGCCGGCGGGAAGTGCCGGATGTGGCTGCGGGAACGTATGAAGAGGTTCCTCTGACGCCAATCAGAAAAGTGATCGGCCAGAGGCTTCAGGAGTCAAAAAGCTTTATTCCCCATTTTTATCTTCGCCAGGAAATCGACGCCGCGCCACTTTGGGATATGCGCGAGCAGCTTAAATCGTATGATATCCATCCGACAATTAACGATTTCATCATTCGCGCTGTTGCTCTCTCTTTGAGAGAACATCCGGCGATCAATAGCGGGTTTAACTCGGTCAATCAAGCGATCATTTTGTTTAAGACGATTGATATTTCAGTGGCCGTTTCGGTGAAAGATGGTTTGATTACTCCGATCATCCGCTATGCCGATTACAAAAATATTGGAGAGATCTCGGTTGAAATTAAGGAATTGGCTGAGCGAGCTAAAAACGGGGCGCTCAAACCGCATGAATATAAGGGCGGGTCGTTTACGATCTCCAATCTGGGAATGTTCAAGATCTCCGAATTTTTGCCGATCATCAATCCGCCTCAATCGACGATTCTCGGAGTGGGAGGCATTGAGGATTGCGTAAGGATCAAGATGAATGGGAAAACGATCCTCGGCAAAAAAATGAATCTCAATCTGGCTCTCGACCATCGTGTAGTTGATGGGAGCGATGCGGCGCAGTTTATCAAAACTCTCCAAAAATATTTGGAAAATCCGGCGGTATTGTTGATCTAG
>CAISYW010000116.1 GCA_903889795.1 uncultured Chlamydiae bacterium
GGAAAATCCCAAATCGAAGTGGCTCACGCGATTCCAGGCGATCGCGTGCGCGTCGAGCTCAAGCGCCGTTCTCATCGAGTCAAAAAGGGACGCCTTCTCGAATTACTGGCTCCCTCTCCCCATCGTGTCGAACCGCGTTGCCAGCATGCTTCGATTTGCGGAGGCTGTTGCTGGCAGTCGATGGACTACGCCGCGCAAGTTCAGCATAAACAGGATCGGATTCGCCGCTCGTTTGGCGATTTACTCGAGCCGCACGTGGATTTTCGCCCGCTGATCGTCTGCGATGATCCTTGGGCCTATCGTAATAAGATGGAGTTTTCGTTTTCGGAAAATCGGGCGGGAACACGTTTTCTCGGCCTGATGATCGCCCACGCCGAGCCCTACGTCTATAATGTCGATCGCTGCCATATCGCGCCGCTTTGGATGTCTGAGTGTCTATCTCGTGTGCGTACTTGGTGGGAAAGCTCAGGACTCAAGGCCTATTATCCGCCGCAAGACAGCGGCTCTTTGCGCTACCTGACTCTGCGCGAGGGCGTTCGCACTGGCCAGAAAATGGCCATCCTCAATGTTTCCGGTCATCCGGATTTTGCTCCCCCGAAAGAGCAAGTGCAGCGCTTTGTCGAGGCTGTCGGAGATGGAATCGGGATCTTTCTTCGGATTCATCAGACGCGTAAGGGCGTCCCCACTCGATTTTATGAGATGCATCTGGCCGGCCAGGATCATATCGTCGAAATTCTGCATCTGTGTATGGGCGATTTGCACTTTAAGATCAGCCCTGCCTCCTTCTTCCAGCCGAATACCCGCCAAGCCGAAAAACTCTACGATGCCGCCATGTCTCTTTTGGGAGAGGATCATTCGGTCGTATATGATTTGTATTGCGGGACGGGCACGCTCGGGATGGCCGCCGCCGCCCGCTCGCGACAGGTGATTGGCATCGAGCTAAGCCCCGAGTCTGTACTCGATGCGGAAGAAAACGCCAAGCGCAATCATCTATCCAACATCCGGTTTATTCAAGGTGATGTCGGAGCAGTTTTGACGCGCCTGCTCGCCGAACCCGATTTCAAACGGCCTGACGCAGCGATCGTCGATCCGCCTCGCGCCGGCCTCGATGCTCTGGCCATACACCACTTAAAGACCCTGCTTCCTAAAAAAATTGTTTACGTCTCCTGCAATCCTCTCACCGCGGCCGACAATATCCGCGATCTCATTAAGGCAGGCTACGCTCTGCAAGTTTTGCAGGGCGTGGATCAGTTTCCTCATACGGCCCATATCGAAAATATTGCTCTACTGACCCGATGAAAACTCTTGCATTGGCGTCTTTATTCGGGCATTCTCGTACCGCACTCAATTGATAGGATTTACTATGAAATATTTTACACCAGCTCTCTTTGTCCCTGCGATTCTATTCGCTCAAGATGCCGCACCGAATGCTAAAAGCGGCATGATGTCAACGCTGATGATGATTGGCCTGGCATTGGTTTTCTTTTATTTCATTCTGTGGAGACCAGAGCAAAAGCGCCGCAAATCTTCTGAGAAAATGCGCTCATCCTTGAAAAAAGGTGATCGCGTGACTGCCATGGGCATCATTGGTACGATTGCCCGTGTTCAGGATCAGACAGTGATTCTCAAGATGGTGGAAGGGGCGAAGATCGAAGTTCTCAAAGCCGCGATTACCGATGTGCAGCCCGGCACGGAAGAAGCCGAGAAAGCCGAAGCTTCCGCGGAGTAAACAATTGTCGGAGCCTCGTTCTTACGAGGCTCC
>CAISYW010000117.1 GCA_903889795.1 uncultured Chlamydiae bacterium
AAACGGAGTCAGCATCCCGGTCAAATAAAGACCGCTGGCAATGGTTCCCATAGCAAATTCGCGAACGCCATACTTAATATTGCGTCCGGCAAAATGGCCCGGAGTGATCACAGGAAACGCTTTCATCATCGTCAAATCGGAACAGGATAGATCCGCCGATCCGCCGATCAATTGAGGTAGCAGAGTGCCCAGCACGTTCAAACATTCTTGCGAAGCCGACCGACCCGCCAAAGGGGCTTTCATGGGGATCTGATTCAGCGCTTCTTCCAGGTTATCCGGAAGATCATGATTTTGCATTGCTTCAAACTCACTCGCCAGATCGGGATAGGCCAGAGCCCAATTGCGAAAGAGTTCATTCCACTGCTCTTCCATCTGCGCGTCTTTAGCCATCTTCTGCTCAAAAAAACTATAGACTGCTTGGGGAACATAGAATTCCTCCGTCGGCAATCCAAGTGCCTCTTTCGTAGCCAAAACCTCTTCGACACCCAACGGAGATCCATGCGCTTTTGACGAGCCGGCCTTGTGCGGCGAGCCCTTTCCAATGACCGTGCGCATCACAATCAGAACAGGCTTTTCCTGTTTTTTACGGATATTCGAAAAAAGAGCTTCCATCCCATCAAAATCATAACCATCGAGCTCAAAAACATCCCATCCATAGGCTCGATAACGCAGCTTCGTATCTTCCGACAAGCATTCGGAGATCGGTCCGTCGAGGCAAATTTGATTGGCGTCATAGACCAAAACCAGGTTATTGAGTTTCAAATGACCCGCCAAAGAAGAAGCCTCCGACGTAATCCCCTCCATCATACAGCCATCTCCCGCAACGCAAATGACCTTTGCATTGAAGAGAACAGCCTCATCGCGATTGAACTTTTCACCCAAAATTTTAAGCCCTAAAGCCATCCCGACCGAATTTCCGACGCCTTGCCCCAAGGGACCCGTTGTGCACTCAACGCCCTCCGTTACGCCAAATTCAGGGTGGCCCGGCGTGATCGAATGGATCTGCCGGAACTGTTTGATGTCATCCATTGAAACGTTGTAGCCGGCGAAGTGTAAACATGAATAGAGCCACATCGAACCGTGACCCGCCGAAAGAACGACCCGGTCGCGGTTAAGCCATCTTGAGTTCTTAGGATTGTAGCGCAAAAACATTCCATACAAAAAAGCACCCAGCTCCGCACAGCCCATGGGCATGCCGGGGTGTCCGGAATCAGCCTTTTGCACGGCGTCGATGGCGAGCGTGCGAATACCATTGGCAATTTTTCCGAGCTGTTTTTTTAAATGGTCGTCCATAAAACACAATCCTGTTCATTGATATTAAAACTTTATTGTGGTGGGTGAAGACTTATCCTCGCAAGCAGAAAATCTCTACCCCAGAAAAAGGAAATGTCCTAACATTTATCGGTATTTACAGGCAATTATGCTTTCACAAGACATTCGACGTCAATTCCTTCAATATTTTAAATCTCAGGGACATACAATTGTTCCTTCCTCACCGGTCGTCCCGCACGACGATCCGACCCTTTTATTTGCCAACGCAGGGATGAATCAATTCAAGGACGTTTTTTTAGGCATGTCGAAACGTCCCTACACTCGAGCGACCACGACGCAAAAATGCATTCGTGTGAAAGACATCGATAACGTGGGACATACCTCGCGCCATTGTACTTTTTTTGAAATGCTGGGGAATTTTTCTTTCGGCGATTATTTCAAGAAAGAGGCGATTGCCTTTGCCTGGGACGTAACGACCCATGTGTTTGCGTTCGATCCGAATAAAATCTGGGTTTCCGTTTACAAAGATGACGATGAAGCCTTTAGTTTGTGGGAAAAACATATACCCGCCCAACGCATCGTCCGATTCGGTGAAAAAGATAATTTCTGGGCCATGGGCGACGTGGGTCCCTGCGGGCCCTGTTCGGAGCTATTGTATGACCGTGGAGAAAAATATAGCTCGGCTCTTACGCCCTATGATGATTTGTCGGGAGAGCGCTATCTGGAATTCTGGAATCTCGTATTCATGCAATTCAACCGCAGCGCATCCGGAAAATTAGACCCCCTTCCCAAAAAATCGATCGATACCGGTTCAGGACTCGAGAGAGTAGCTGCCTTGAGCTTGGGCGTCGACAATGTCTTTTTAACCGACATTTTGCGCTCGCTCGTCGCTTCCGTCGAAGAGATCTCCCGGATCAAATATGACGAACAAAATCGCCTGCAAGCGCCGGCTTTCCACGTTATTGCCGATCATATTCGCAGTCTATCCTTCGCCATTGCCGATGGCGCCCAGCCGAGCAACACCGACCGCGGTTATGTTCTGCGTAAAATATTACGCCGCGCAGTGCGCCATGGCCGCATTCTGGGATTACAGCGTCCATTTCTCGCCAACGTACTCCCCCGTCTCGTTTCCGTGATGGGTGAAGATTTCCCCGAACTTGCTCAATCTCAATCACGCATCGCCGAGATCTTGACCTTGGAAGAAGAGAGCTTTTTGCGCACGCTGCAAAGAGGCGGAGAATTGCTCGGCCAAGTGATCGATCGATCGCGCGCCACGAAAAAAATCGTCGGGGACGATGCGTTCAAGCTCAAAGATACGTATGGATTTCCCGTCGAAGAGATCGAGCTTATCGCCAAAGATGAAGGCCTTTCCATCGACTTGCCGCGTTTCGAAAAACTGGAAGAAGAGGCTCGGGAACGTTCACGCAAAAACCGAAAAGTTCTGGCTCAGCAGTTTGATCAGAATTTTTTCAGCGACTTTACCCGCACGCACGCTTCTTGCGTCTTTGAAGGTTATCAAAAAACGAGCAGCGAAGCATCGCTTATCGGCATCGTGATGGGCAGCCAATTTGTCGACCACATCTCAGAAGGAGACGAAGCAACGCTTCTTCTTGATCGCACGCCATTTTATGCTGAAATGGGCGGCCAGGTTGGCGACACAGGGCAAATTTCAAAAGGCGGATTTATCTTTCAGGTAGAAGATTGCATCTCGCCATTTCCCGGGGTCATCGCTCATCTGGGCCGTCTTGTAAACGGCTCGCTCAAAAAAGGCGAGCATGTGCAAGTTTCAATCGACTCTTCTCGCCGCAAGAACATCCAAAACAATCACACAGCTACCCATCTTCTTCATTGGGCGCTTCAAAAAGTGGCCGGTTCCCACATTAAGCAAGCGGGCTCGCTCGTCGATGAAACTCATCTGCGCTTTGATTTCAACCACCACAAACAGATGAACGCAGAAGAGCTGCGCCAGGTTGAAAATCTCGTGAACGAAAAAATTCGTGAAGATTTACCCGTCAACGTGCATGAAATGGGTTATGAAGAGGTGCAAAAACACCCGGAGATCAAACAGTTTTTTGGCGAAAAATATGGCGACACGGTCCGTCTGATCGATATCGACTATAGCAAAGAACTCTGCGGTGGAACGCACACCAACCGCGTTGGAACAATCGGTCTATTCAAAATTATCAAAGAGAGCAGCATCGCCGCCGGCGTTCGCCGCATTGAAGCTGTCACGGGACGGCAAGCCGAAGAGCTTGTCCAACAAGAAGAAGATCTTCTGTTGCTGCTCGCCTCTTCACTCAAAGCCCCGATCTGTAGCATTGCTGAAAAACTCAATCTGTTACTCGATGAAAACAAACAACTGTGCCAGAAAATTAAACACCTGCACAAAGGCCAGCTCATCGAGACAGCCGGCAAACTACTCTCGCATCGCGAAAAAGCAGGCCATATTGCCATCGTCGCAAGCGTAGTCGATCTCGCCGTAGAAGATCTTCCCTTACTTGCCCAAGAACTGATGGATCATCTGAAATCGGGCGTCATCATCCTTGGCGCCGTTTGCGGCGAAAAATGCCAACTGCTGGTCCAGGTGAGCTCCGATCTCGTGCAAAAACAGATCAATGCGGCCGCTCTCATCAAAGAAGCCGCTCCACTGATTCAGGGCGGAGGCGGAGGCAAGCAAAATCTGGCGCAAGCCGGCGGCAAAAATCCCCATGGACTCCCTCAGGCAATCGCCCAGATTAAAGAGACTTTAGGCCGGCTCGCATGAAGTTCGATTTCCTCAATCAGAGCCCCTCCTTTTTAGCGCTGCAAAAAGCGTTAAATGAAGGGAAATCTCTCTTATTTGAGTCTCTGTGGGATGTTCCCAAGGCAATCCTTGCGGCCTATTGCGCTCAAACAACGGGCAAAAACGTTCTTCTCCTCACCGGAGGGACGCGCGAGGATCGTTTTTTTGAAAACCTCGAGGCGATTGCTCCCGGACTCGCCATCGAATTTCCCGCATGGGAGACGCTGCCCGGCGAAGAAATCCCACCGAGCCCCGACATCATCGGCAAACGTTTCGAAGCGCTCCGCTCGCTAATCCAACGCAAACAGGGAACCATCTGTCTATGCCCATTGCAATCGCTTCTCCAAAAAGTACTCCCAAAAGAGCTTCTCGCTCCACAATTAATGACCTGGAAAAAACACTCGAAAATCGAATTTGCCAATCTCGCGGCTATTTTAACTCAGCTCGGCTATAGGCAATGCCCGGTTGTTGCCGACAAAGGAGAGTTCGCCATTCGCGGAGGCATCCTCGATCTTTTCCCCGTCGCTTCTACCGATCCATTTCGTATCGGATTCTGGGGGAATGAAATCGAAGAGATCCGTACCTTTGATCCCGTGGGTCAAAAATCAATCGGCCATGTAGAAGAAATTTTCATCTCCCCCGCGCAGGAGCTCATGCTACTGCGCAACGCCAACGACCTCTGCCCCATTACTGACTATCTCGGCAAAGACTTTTTGATTTTTTGGGATGATATCGTCGCGATAGAAAATACCTATGTTGCTCTCAAAAACATGCCCGGTTCAAAATCGGCTTTTTTCTATTCACTCGATGAACTGATTCACCGCTTGAAAGAAAAGCAGCAGATTTTTGGCGCGCCCGAATCCATTGAAAATCTCTCGACCGTACGCAAAAACAAAGAGCGTACAAAGCATCTGCAATCGATCTCTTTTGAAGCTCTCAGCCATTCGTTTGAAGCGCATCGCTGGTTTCATCCTTTCGATCATCCGATCCACTTTTTAACCACTGATGAAACCGAAGATCAGGATTATCTCGGAAGGCTGCCAAAACGGATCGCGACGCCTACCATTTTTCTCAATCTGAATGAAACGGAAGAGAAGGAAATCAAGCGCCAACTTTCCGATCATTCCATTACTCTATCAGAGCAAGTTCAGTTCCAGCGAGGCTATCTTACCTCCGGTTTCGTGATATGCGATTTGCCCTTGATCGTGATTCCCCACGCAGAGATCACAGGCCGTACTCCCATCCGCCGTCAAAAATGGAGAAGCACCTCTCATACTCCCGCTGCGGAATTTCATCAGCTCACCCCCGGCGATATGGTCGTTCATTTTCATAGCGGCATCGGCCGTTATCTCGGGATGGAAAAGCTCGCCAACCATCTAGGTCAAGAGACGGAATTTCTCGCCATTGCCTATGCCAATGACAGCAAATTATTTGTGCCGTTGAATCAGGCCTACCTCATCTCGCGCTATATCGGCTCCCACGAAGAAATTCCCACGTTGAGCCAGCTCGGCAGCAAACGATGGCAAAACACACGAATCAGCGCCCAGCAGCAGATTCTTGGCTACGCGAACGATTTGCTCCAACTCTATGCCGAACGCGTGGTGCAAGGCGGGTTTCGATATCCGGAAGATTCTGAAACGATCACTCAATTTGCGCGCGACTTTCCCTACACCGAAACAAGCGATCAGCTCAATGCGATCATCGCTATCAAGGCAGACATGCTCTCTGAAAAGCCCATGGATCGGCTGATCTGCGGAGACGTGGGCTATGGCAAAACGGAAGTTGCCATGCGCGCCGCTTTTAAAGCCGTTGTCGACGGCCGTAAACAGGTCGCCGTCCTGGTTCCGACCACGGTCCTCGCCATGCAGCACTACGAAACCTTTCGCCAGCGCATGAGCGGCTTTCCCGTCAAAATCGGCGTTGCTTCTCGTTTTTGTACGGCGAAGCAAAATCGTGAAACGATCGAAAAAACCGCATCGGGAACCATCGACATTTTAATCGGAACTCACCGATTGTTATCAAAAGATGTGATTTTCAAAGATCTGGGGCTGCTGATCGTCGATGAAGAGCAGCGATTTGGAGTCAGAGCCAAAGAGCATTTAAGGCGTTTCAAAGCAGGTGTCGATTCCCTGACGCTATCGGCCACTCCCATTCCGCGCACTCTCTACATGTCGCTGGTTCATGCCCGCGATATGTCGGTGATCAACACACCGCCGCAAGACCGCCTGCCTGTGAAATCGATCATCGCCGAGACCGATTTGGAATTGATCCAAAACGCACTCATGCGCGAATTGTCTCGCGGTGGCCAGGCTTTCTTCATCCACAACCGCGTCGAGACAATTTTTCAGCGGGCGGAAGCAATTGGAAAGCTCGTGCCATCGGCCCGTATCGGTGTTGTCCACGGCCAAATGGACTCCGAGGATATCGACCCGATCTTCCATCGATTTCAAAAAGGGGAAATCGATCTTCTCTTTGCGACGACGATCGTCGAAAACGGAATTGACATCCCGAACGCCAATACAATCCTGATCGATCGCGCCGACACCTACGGACTCGCTGATCTCTATCAGCTGCGCGGCCGGGTGGGTCGTTGGAATCGCACTGCCTACGCATACTTTTTAATTCCAAAAAACATGACTCTGCCCGAGCCGTCGCGCAAGAGGCTCAGTGCGCTCGTCGAAGCGGGCGGCTATGGCGGCGGGATGAGAATCGCCATGCGCGATTTGGAAATCCGCGGAGCGGGAGATATTCTCGGCGATCAACAATCGGGACAAGTTTCCGCCATCGGTTTTCATCTCTATTGCAAACTCCTGAAACGAGCCATCGACGCTCTCAAGAAAAAAGCGCCCATTACTTTCAACGAAGCGAAAATCGAGAGTTCATTTGACGCCCGCATCCCTGAAACCTACATCTCGGAAGTGTCGCTGCGCATGGAACTCTATTATCGTCTGGGCGAAGCCTCGTCATTTGCCGAAATCGATGAACTGCTCGACGAAATAAAAGATCGCTTTGGCGCGCCTCCGGAACCGGTTCTTTGGCTCTATCATCTCACGCGCATCCGCGTCTTGGCCTCCGCTTATCACTTTTCACTGCTCAAGTTCCAAAATCTTTCGCTCGTTACCGAACAGATCATCGACAAAAAGGCGGAGCAGCACACATTCCTGATGCCCAAAAAATTTGTTTCCCCCGCCGAGTTGGAGTCCTATGTGACGAAAATCTTGAATCTATGTAAAAAGCCCGACTAAACACCATTCTTAATTGCATTTAATTCGATTATCGACTTAGTATAGTTGCGATTTTTATCAAAATGCGGATTTAATATGGCTTCTATTGCAGAAATTTCTTCACCTCATCAAATTCCTTTAAAAGAGAACGAAGCTCTGGTGATCGAGCCGGGCGGAATGCTGGCTCACAAAAACTGCGTCATCAAAACAGCATTTTCAACGGGCAGTCTGTGGGAAAAGATGAAGCGCTATACTCTGGGTGGTGAGCCTCTATTTCGAAATACCTTTACAGCGCAAAAAAACGGCGGATGGATTTCATTAGAAGAGCATTTACCCGGCCAAATCGTCATGAAAAATTTGAAGCCAAAAGATTCGGGATTGATGATCCGTCGAGCGGCGCTGCTCGCTTCGACGCCGAATGTGAACCTGGAAACGAAATACCTTGGACTAACGGGTTATCTAAAAGGTCAAGGGATCGCCACAATCCGCTCCACAGTCAAGGAAGGAAATGGCCAAGTTTATTTTCATGCACACGATGGAATTGTTCGATCATTTCGCATTCAGCCGGAAGACGGCCCAGTGACAATCGATAATGATATGATTCTCGCATATTCAGAAAATCTCGAGAGCAAGCTGAAAAAAGTCGGTGGGGTTGCTTCAACATTCTTTTCGGGAGAAGGTCTCGTTTGCGAATTTAAAGGAGATGGATTGGTTTATGTTGCATCAGGATCGCAAACCGGTCAAAAAAATTTGTTGAGCGAAGCACTTCATGAGACGGCGAAGAAAATTGGAGAATATACCGCTATTTCGATTTTTGTAGGCTCGAGCGCCGCAATCCTTGGCGGCCTCTTCTATTATTACTCCGGTTACAACCCCATTAGTGTGGCGATGCTTTTTGTCAAAGATTATATCGCTTTAAAACTAAATACTTAACGAACCGTTAATTTATAATAAAAATTAATTAACTCCAGAAAGGAACACAGACATGCATCCCGTCAGACCCGCTTTAATGAACCCGATGCACCACCAAACATCAGGCTGCTCAAGCACGACAAAAAAAATTGCGGTCTTTGGAGCCGGCGCTTTGATCGCCGGAATCGGTATCAGCTTCAACAGTCCATTTACTTTTGTAACCGGTTTACTGCTCGGAATCGGCGGATTAGCTGTTAATTTTGCTACAAGCTCTGTTAAACAAGCCGCCATTTCTCAAGGCCGAACACTTCGCTCCGATTTGGAGAGCATGCAAGCAAAAAGATATATTTCACCCCAAATCTGCGCCTATCTGTTAGCTGAATCTGCAAAAAAAAATCCCACGTCATTTTTGCTTGCCATCCAATCATTTGTTCAGAGCCATCAAATCAACGAAACAACCGGTTTTTTCATTTTGCGCTGCTTTGATGCCGACAATAAGCAATCCACGCCATTCACAGATTGGCTGCGAGATGCTCAAAAAGCCGGACACGTTAACAACGTAGCCGCTTATCATATATTACTCGCCTATCGTCAATGCGCTCCCGTTCAATTTTTTGGCGCGATTCACAATTTACAACAACAAGGCCTGATTACAGCTGATTCTGAAAAACATATTCAGAAAAATTATGCCAAGGCACGTCCGCAAAGAATCGATCTGATGCAGGTATATCAAGAAACGTGCAGAGCCATCGCGCAGGGGCGCTACATAACACCCACGGGACGAACGGTTCATCTGGATGCAGCTCTTCAAGCGAATCTGGAAAGAAGCGCAACAGTCTATCCATCGATTCGACCCGCGCCTTACCACCAACCGCGCTTTCAAACCCAAATCACAGTAGAAAATCTCACCACTCTCAGAATGACCGAAAAGCTTCTCCATGAGGGTTTAAACCCTCTCGTTTTAGATATGGCGAATCGATATTCAGCCGGAGGCGGTGTACGAACAGGAGCAAACGCACAAGAAGAAATCATCTGTAGAGAATCAAACCTGATGAAAGCTCTGCTAAAAATTGAACAACAGGACCGGTATCCACTTCCCGAGTTGGGTGGAATTTATGCGCCGGGAGTGCAATTTTTCCGCGCTGATCCAAGCGAGGGGTATGCTTTTCTCGAAAGGCCGCTCACCGCATCCGTCTTTGCTTCTGCATTCTATGATTGCAACACAGCCCACAGTGGCTTTGATCGTCCAATCGACGATCGGGACTATATAGGAAACACAAAAGACAAAATCCGCACCATGCTGCGAGCCGCCTTAATTCACGGGCATGATTCGCTCGTGCTCAGCGCCGGCGGCTGCGGAGCTTTTAAGAATGACCCTCAATTGATTGCATCGCTCTATCAGGAAGTTTTTGCAGAGCCTGAATTTAAAGGCCAATTTAGAAAGATCGCCTTTGGAATCATCGATGATCACAATGGGTCCAACAATTTCAGCACCTTCAAAAGAGCTTTTCACTCAGCATAAACACGGCATTCCTCAATGAATTCGGTTACCGGTTTTGAGAATAGACTTGAATAAGCCGCCCTCAAAAAAGCGACGAAACAGTTTTACTTGGATAGGTTCCTATATCAGCAGATTGTGAAGATCGCCGCAAAAAAACGTACAAAGCCGATGGTTACATTACAAAACCCCGACGAAAGAATAATTTAACAATCGGCTCATTTTGTATTGATTTAAACTTTCTTAGGCAGCATACTATTGACCAAATTTATAATTAAGGTTATATGACAGCTGCTTTAAACACTAAACAATCTAATCACCACTTAAGCGTTTTAAATTTTGATCGATTAATAAAAAATGATCTTCCGCTTCATCATGCAGTACGCCAACACAATAAAGAATTGTTAGAAAAAGCTCTTCAAGCAGGATTTTCTGTTTCAAGAAAAGATCAAGACGGCCAAACCGCATTTGATCTGGCGATTCAGACCCATCAGCCGGAGATGGCTGCAATCATCGTGAAAAATCTGTTTGGGGTGGATGTCAAACAAATCACGAACCGGCTTGATCCCCACACGATTGTTAACGGACTCGTGTCTTTAGAAAAAAACATCCATGAATGGGCATCCAAGATTGGACAAACCTCAACCGGTAAAATGACTGCAGTCACTTTAGCCGCAGCTAAAGGCGACATGGCGATGCTTGAGCTATTCAATGAAACAGCTTTCAAGCAAGCGGATTCCAACGGTTTAACGCCTTTGCATTACGCCCTATTCACTGGCAAGAAAGATGCTGTGGAATTTCTCGTATCGCGATCCGATCCGGCTTTTGTCACTCCGGATGGCAATACTTATTTGCATTTTGCCGCCATGAGCGGCCACACGGAACTCCTTCCCTGCCTGAAATCGATGAATTTCGACATCAATGTTTCAAACAAAAATGGATGCACGCCAGCGCATTTTTTGGCTATTTCCACTGACGTGCCGGCAGATATCATTCCTTTTGTCAAACAAGGAGCTTCTTTAACAATCTCCAACAAAAACGGCGTGATTCCTCTTGCTCTTTTGTATGCAAAAGCCATTCAAAAAATCCCCGCGTTAATGACATCAAGCGACCTAAAGCTCGTGTTAGCCCAATCCATATCCATAGGCTTAGGGTTTTATTGCCTATATCTTCTTCGGCAATTTCCAAAGATTACCTTAATTAACGTGAATCAGGACATTCAGGCTTTAATAGATTTTGCAATGAAATGTAGCTTACCCATTATGGGCTTACTGATTAGCTCTTCCGCCAGACAAAGCATAATCACCAATCTTCCCACCACCCAGAAATTACATCCATTCATACGCAGCAACGTTTCGATAACCGGACAATTCAGGCTTAATTGGTTTACCACACTCCTCGCCCACAACTATTTTCCTAATTTCATAAATGCCGTGCTGATGTTAAATGAGTCTTGCACAATCTATGCAGTTGCCCAAAATAGCTATTGTGGTCTCAAGCGATGTGTTCAGCAATTGAATGTCCGTCCGTTTACTGCATTGGGTGCGGCCGGTGTTCATCTTCTCAATTTTGGCCTTGTGTTAGGCTCCAGCGTGCCGCATTACCTCGCTATTTTTTCTCAGCCTACCGGATCAGAGCCTGGTGAACCACCCCCTGTTGAAAATTGTCCCGTACCTCAGGATTTATCGGGTCTTTCCAATCTTAAACTCGCTACTCATACGGGATTGAATCCTCGTGGATGTTTAAATCACGCCAAGATTATTTTGGCTGGAAGTAAAATGAACTTCGATGAGAAACAGTTTCGAGATCAAAAATGCGGGTATGTGAATAAATTATTTCACAATATGTCATTAATCATGCACCCGGACAAAAACCTCAAGAACCCGAAAATAGCTGCCGAGGCATTCATCCGTGTAGCTGACGCAAAAGAAGCATTTAAGCGAGCCGGCGCCTGCGGATGATACGGGTTATAAGGATTAGGACTCAAGGCAATCGATGCGTTCAAAAGAGCTTTTCACTCAATGAATTCGGTTACCGGTTTTGAGAATAGATTTGAATAAGCAGCCCTCAAAATCCGCAACCGAATCTATATCAACAGATTGTGAAGATCATCGCAAAAAACGTACAAAGCCGATGGTTACATTACAAAACCCCGACTAAAGAATAATTTTACAATCGACTCATTTTGTGTTGATTTAAATTTTCTTAGGCAGCATACTATTAACCAAACTTATAATTAAGGTTATATGACGGCTGCTATTAACACTAAACAATTCAATCACCGTCAAAGCGTTTTTAGTTTTGATCAATTAAAAAAACGTGAACTTCCGCTTCATTATGCAGTACATCAACACAATAAACAATTGTTGGAAAAAGCTCTTCAAGAAGGATTTTTGGAAACAGAAAAAGATCAAGACGGCCAAACCGCATTTGATCTGGCAATTCAGACCCATCAGCCGGAGATGGCTGCAATCATAGTGAAAAATCTGTTTGGAGTGGATGTCAAACAAATCACGAACCGGCTAGATCCCCACACGATTGTTAACGGACTCGTGTCTTTAGAAAAAAACACCCATGAATGGCTATCCAAGCTTGGCCAAACTTCAACCGGTACAATGACTGCAGTCATTTTAGCCGCAGCTAAAGGCGATGTGGCGATGCTTGAGACATTCGATGAAGCCGCTTTCAATCAGACGGATTCCAACGGTTTAACTCCTTTGCATTACGCTCTATACACTGGCAAGAAAGATGCTGTGGAATTTCTCGTATCGCGATCCGATCCCGCTTTTGTCACTCCGGATGGCAATACGTATTTGCATTTTGCTGCCATGTTCGGCCACCCGGAACTCCTTCCCTGCCTGAAATCGATGGGTCTCGATATCAATGTTTCAAACAAAAATGGATGCACGCCAGCGCATTTTTTGGCTATTTCCTCTGCCGTACCGACAGATATCATTCCTTTTGTCAAACAAGGGGCTTCTTTAACAATCCCCAACAAAAGCGGCGTGATTCCTCTTGCTCTTTTGTATGCAAAAGCCATCCAGAAAACTCCCGCGTTAATGACATCAAGCGACCTAAAGCTCGTGTTAGCCCAATCCATGTTCATAGGCTTAGGGTTTTATTGCCTATATCTTGTTCGGCAAATTCCACAGATTAACTATATAAAACCTACAGAAGAAGATGTTCGGGCTTCAATAGAGTTTTTATCGAAATTTTACTTACCCTGTATTGGAGTTGTGGCCAGTTTTCTCGCCAAACAAAGCATCGTCAGCAATCTTCCCACTACCCAGAAAATCCATCCGTTAATACGTAGCAACGTTTCGATAACCGGAAGATTCAGGCTTGGATTGATCGCCGTGATCACCGGCCTCTTTTCTCCTAATTCCTCAAAGGCCCTGATGGTGTTAAATGAGTTTAGCACAAACTATGCGGTTGCCAAAAATAGCGATTGTGGTCTCAAGCGATGTGTTCAGCAATTGGGTGTCCGTCCGTTTGCTGCGCTGGGTGCGGCCGGTGTTCATCTTCTCAATTTTGGCCTTGAGTTAGGCTCCAGCGTGCCAAATTACATCGGTATTTTTTCTCAGCCTGCCGGATCAGGGCCCGCTGAACCTCCACCTGTTGAACTACCGCCTATTGATAATTGTCCCGTACCTCAGGGTTTATCACCTCTTTCAAATCTTAGACTCGCTACTCATGATGGTTTGAATCCTCGCGGATGTATAAATCACGCCAAAATTATTTTGGGCGGATGTAATAACTCATTCAATGAGACTCTGTACCAAGAAAAAAACTGCACATATGTGAATCAATTATTTCGCAAAATTTGGGGATCAATAGCCCCTGATTTTCATCCCAAGAATTTAGAAAAAATAGCTAACCAAGCATGCCACCGTTTAAGTGAGGCAAAAACCAAATTAAAATGCTTATCTGAAAACAAACTTAAAGATTACTAATCTACAATCCATCGGAATGAAATCTCGCGCAGCGCATTAATTCAGCCAAGATATACTGATCACGGCTAGGTTCTTAATTTTTTGGCGGTAGGATTTTATGTCCCAGTAGCGTTGCGGAGATTCTCGCAAACTTAGAAAGTTTGCGAGAATGAGCAATGCGCTGAGATGCAAAAGACGCCGATGAAAATTAAAGACCTTGCCGCGCTCAGTATACATTTTCAAAGCGCTGTAATGCGTGCATAACAGTGTCTTGCTCACAGCGCTGACGCCCTTTGTCTCATATTGGCCAGCGGATTATTAATCCGCTCTGCAGGATTCGCTAGCCTCTTTTTTTCATGAACAAAAAGACTCCAACTCCTGCAACGACAGTAAGGATTCCGCCAATCATGAACCAGTTGGCATATTCAGCATATTGGTTGGCCTCTTCAGTCCCTGCATTGATCCTGCTTTGAGCAGACCCGGTAAATTGATTTCCGACCTCTTTTGATACAGGATTCACTGAGAAGAGCTTGGTTGCAGTATCGACTTGACTTTGGCCTGTGGAGATTTCTGACCTTCCTTCCGCGACTTGAGTATTGATGTAATGGGAAAAGTAAAGAAGAACCGCCCCAGCGATGACAAGGACAATTCCTAAAATTTTTCCATCTTTCATAATTTTCCTCTGTAAAGGGTTTCATTTTTTTAATTGCACATTGAAGAACTCCTCCTTGAGAAAAGGAAATTCTTCCGCCGCCTATGGAAGCGGTGCGGCTATCGCCGCTTACCGCGTTATCTTATAGCTTGCTTTGACCCACCCCTGATTGCAGCAAGCAATGCGTTCAATCCATTTGCGAAGCTCGACCCAGAAAAACGCAAAGAAAAATGTCGCGGCCGGATAGATCCAATCATGCAACGCCAGAGGAACGGTTTTAAATTGAACCGGCAT
>CAISYW010000118.1 GCA_903889795.1 uncultured Chlamydiae bacterium
ATTTATGGAATATTTGGGGAGAGAGGAATGAGACAATTAACACCATCGGCGACGGGAGTCATTCAAGCGGCAGCGCATCAAATGCGCAAAAATGGAATCGAGGTGTTTAACTTTGGCACAGGAGATCCCATTCTTCCCAATCATCCTGTGATTCTCGAATTTGCAGAGAGGGCGATTGTTGAGAAAATGAGTCCCTATGCACCGTTTGCCGGAATGACGGAGCTTCGTCAAGCCGCTGCCGATTGGATGAATCGACGATACGGCTCTCAATTCGGAATAAAGGAAACGGTCGTAAGCTGCGGCGGGAAGTTCGGGATTTATGCAGCCCTCCAGATTTTACTCGCCCAGGGTGAAGAGGTTCTCGTTCCGGCTCCTTATTGGGTTTCGTATCCGGAGATGGTTCGTCTGGCCAACGGACAGCCCATTATTTTATCCGCCGAGGAAACAACAAATTGGAAAATTACGCCGAGCGAAATGCTTTCTCGCATTACCCCAAAAACGCGCGTTCTGTTGTTGAATAATGCCTGCAACCCAACGGGAGTTCTTTATACTCGTCAAGAGATCTCCGAAATCTTAAATGTGGCCAAAGAGGCGAACCTCATGGTGATTTCAGACGAGGTTTACAGCGAAATTGTTTTTGATAACGCCGAGTTTGTTTCTTGCTCTTCGTTTCCAGAACATCGATCTCGAGTGATTGTTATCGAAAGCTGCTCAAAAAACTTCGCGATGGCCGGATGGCGGGTGGGGTTTGCTTTCGGACCTGCGGAAGTAATTACAAATATAATCGCCTTGCAAAGCCAAAGCACATCGGGAACCTCCTTGATTAGCCAGCAAGCCGCTTTGGGCGCGCTGCGGCATGCTGACGAGGTGTCTTCATACGTCCGACAAGCCATGGATCGACGCAGAAAGCTTTTCTTTCAAACCTACAACCAATTATTTCAGACACGCATTCAGCCGATTCTTTCGACGCTCTATTATTTTGCCCCGATTGGAAAAGATTCGATGAAGGAGTGCGAAAAGATCCTGACCGAAGCTCATGTGGCCCTTGTGCCGGGAATTGGATTTGGTGTTGAGGGGTATGTTCGTTTTGCTTTTTCCGAAGAAGAGGATCTGATCGAAAAGGGCTTGAAGGCTCTGCAAAAATTCAAACGGGGCCTTCCTTATTGTTGAAATACTTGAATAGAGGGCAATTCTTCGTGGGAAAAAAGGATGCGGGACGCTTTCGAGAAGTCTTGATTGAGAGTGAATCGATTGGGAATTGCAATGGGAATCATTCCGGCATCTGCGGCGGCAGTTATTCCTGCTGTCGTATCTTCAAAAACAAGACAGAGTTTTGGAGATAGGTTCAGTCGTTTGGATGCTTCAAGGTAGATGTAGGGTTTAGGCTTATTTTTACCTTCAAGATCTACATAATCGTCCAAATCATCTGATCCGGAAAGAATCACATCGAAAGCGTTATTTAAGCCGATTTGTTCCAGATTGGTCATAATCTCCTCTTTTGAAGCTGAAGACGCAAGACCCAATTTTAATCCGAGTTCTTGTTTACTTTCAGATAAATGACGAGCAAAGTTAACCATTGACTGGATGGGTGAGACTCCTTGCTTTTGCAGAATTTTGTAATTAACGTTTTTTAGTTCAATAATTTGATCGGAGAGTTCTAGTCCTTTCATTTGCCCAATCAAGCGAAGAATGTTTTTTGAGCTATGTCCAACCAGAGTCATGTATTCTTCAATGGAAAAATCAATATTTTGGTTGGCGAGAGCTTCTTTCCATGCCAGGTATTTTAAAGACTCGGTATCTACTAAAATTCCGTCGCAATCAAAAATAACGGCTCGGATTCCCTGGTATAAATCAGCAGAAGCAAACAAAGATGACCATCCGCAAAAAAGCGTGATGATGCAGAGATTGATTTTTCTATTTAACTGTTCGTAAAACATACATTTCCTTCGGAATCAATGTAAAAATCTTTCAGAAGCATATCCGGCGATACCTTGGCCACGCCTGCGGCCTTATTAAAATTCAGAGGAATGTTTGGGTTGGCTTTATTTTCAGCGATTGTTTGCTTGTGCTTTTCTAAAACTCGAGAAAGAAAAGGCAATCCTAGCACAACTGCTTGTGAAAGCCTCTCTTCTCTAGAAGCACCTAACTGCGGGTTATTTGAAAGATTAACCAGGACTGCGGGCATGTACGTTGGTGTACGTGCGAAATCCTGCCCCATTTCGGTATCCAGCTGCTCGATGATTTTGGCTTGCTGTTCCGGATTTAGTTTGAGAACGGATTGTTTTAGTATAAGTCCATCTTCAGGAGTAAATAATCGAAGCATGGCTCCCATTCGAGTCAGCGCACGATCTGTTCGATCTTCAACATTGAGCCCTAGACAATCAGCTCTGAACCTTAAATAAGTATTATAGGCGTCCATTTCTGTTTTTTGAGAATCGGTAAGAACAGCGCAAGCTTTGGCAACCGCTTGCATGGCTTGATGAGAAGACTCCGCATAAACTAAAGAAGATTGATTATTTACGTGCCCAAGGGCACCTGCTACATCGCATGTATGTACAAACAAATCAAAAGAAAGAGCTACGGAAGACGCGGCTGGAAGGCCGCTTTGTTTTAGCTTTGAAAACATGCCAGGACCACCTTCTATGTGGGTTACGTGGCCGTAATGAGCTAAGTTAGCTGTTTGCCCAAGTAACTTTTTAGCAGCAGGGGGTAATCGATCAAATGTAGGACAAAGCTTCGGATGATGTTCGAGAATTTCCATTACTTCCCCATGAAAGTCATCATGATCAGGGGCTTTTGCGCCGTAAGGTTTGAAAATCTCTCTCGCTTTTTCGCTCTTACCGATGTCTCCAAGCACAAGGGCGGCTTCCATTGCCTGAGTTATTTCTAATTCAGACATTCCGTTATATTTTGATTTTACCAATTCAATTCCCTGCAAGTGCAACTTTTCAAAACTGGTTCGGAGAAGTTTTGCATCAACTGGTTGAGCTGCTGTAAATTCCTGATAAGCTTTCTCGCTTCCATCGAGAACCAACTGCAAACAATGCAGCGTCATGATGGTGCGGTCAAATTCGACGAATTTTTTACCGAATAGCTGCTCTGAATAGGGAGCCTTGAGAGTTGCTTGGCCTTCTTCTGTTTTGCGTACGTTGTCATCTGCCAGCCAAAGAATTTCAGGATATTGCTCAACACACTTCCGGACCCATTCAGTTCCTTGCAATCGAGAAGAAACGATGGGATGAAGGGCCTTAGACGAAGGAGGTCTTGGGGTTTCATTAGCAGAGAGACCAAAAGACGTTGTTAAAAGCGTTCCGATTAGAAGGCATGAGCCAATTTTCTTTGTCTTGTGCAATGCTGTTCCTTCTTTGTTTTGATTCGGAAGAATGGATCGGGAAAATTCTTGCCTCTTAACCTGGTGATCGGGAGATGTGTTAGAGAAAATAGAATTTTGAATGTTAACAGGAAGGGTTTGCCGTGATGTCAGTTGGGGTGCTTCAAGAGGCGTTGCTGTAGGGAAAAGAGAAGAGAATCCTTTTGGGATGACTCGGAAAAAAAATGACATGCGCTACCTTGCGTTTGAGTTGAAAATTTTTGAGTGGTTGAGCTTGCCACATGATTGGATTTTAAGGCTAGATTGGTGTCAACGATTTTAATAAAAACCATTAATAAGAAAAAATCTGGGTGAGAGGATTTGAACCTCCGACTTCTTGCACCCCATGCAAGGTTTTTGCTGTTTTTAACCATATCATCCTGTCTCATTTTGTAGCTCAAAAAACATCTCAAGCATCTTTCTTGTCTTGATTTGTATCAAGTTTTTGTTTTATCTTGTCGCATCGTTGCTTATGTGGACTTACCTGCCACATACCTGCCACATGGAAAAGGCGGGGTTCAAAACCTAACTAGGAGAAAATATGAAACCATTCCTGCTAATGGACAAGTCTTCAGTCCACGGCATAGGTTCGGCACATTTCGAGTTGATCAACCAGTATTATTCGCATGTGATCTCTCCGATTTTGCTTCGGGAATTGGTCTCTGATCTTGCTAAACAGGACAAAAAACATTCTGAAGAAGGAATGAGGGGGATCGTAAGTGGGCTTTCCGCTAGGACCGATTCGCCTTTCTCGTTTTTTCTATCCGACGCTTTCAAAATGGCTTGCAATAATCTTCTTGGGGTTTTCGTGCCCATGGATGGACGGATCCCATTGGGAAATGGGATTCAGGTTAATCATGAGAAATTTGGGAAGGGCGTTTTTTTCGATGAACCCCCAGAAGCACAGCTTTTGAGGCGGTGGGCGCAGGGAGCTTTTACACCGGAAGATCTGAAAAGAGCGAAAGAAATCCGCGATGCCGATTCAAGCGTCAATTTAGAATCTCTTTGCCTCGCCGCTTCTAATGATCTCGCGGGTTTACCCAAATTTAAATCATTGAAAGAAATGATTGACTGGGCGGGCAAAATGCATTTTTCTCCTGAAAACCCCGCACAGCTAGTTTTAAACACTATTCATCATTTATTGCCGTCTGAGGTTGCGAAGAGAGCGATATTTTATTGGAAAAGGAGGGGCTGTCCAGAGCTTAGGGAATTTGCGCCTTATGCACTCCATTTTTACAAAGTGGATATGATTCATTTTTTGAGCGCCTATTACGGTTTTACAAGAAAAGGAAAAGGCGCCAAAGCGCATCTGGATGCCCAATATCTTTATTACTTACCTTTTTGTTACGTATTCACTACGGGCGACGATGATCTGCTGACCCTCGCGTCCTTTTTTTTGCGGGACAACCAAGAATACATTTCCCAGTCAGACTTTCAAAAAGACCTCAAAGGATTGGCCGCGTATTTCTCGGGACTTACCGAAGAAGAGAAAAGCGCTCATCAATGGTTTGGCCGCTTTCCGCCAGATCTACCGAACTCTTTCACGAGTCGGATATGGAAAAAATTCATGCGCCCGCAGTCCCCGCAATCCGGGACCGAAAAACTAGATCCGGAAGAAGAAAAGAGGGTTTTACAAATGATGAAATCGATCAAAGAGGCCGTTGAGAAGAAACAACAAAATCAAAGCCCATCCCAAAACCCCGACTCCCTATGAAAGCAAGTATCCCTCGCACAAACGCCGATGAATATTGTCGTAAGCTTGAGCCACGAGACAAACCACAATACATCCATGATTCCCAGGTAAAAGGACTTGTTTTTCGCATAATGCCTACCGGTTCTAAGTCTTGGATATTACGGTATCACTTCAAGGAAGGCAATGAATGGAAGCAGCGTAAGACTGGTCTCGGTCCTTTTCGCCAAGGGCGCAACGATGTTACCGGCCTCACAGTACCCGCGGCGCGTATCGAGGCTGAACGGCTCAAAAAGGAAATCAAATACGAAGGTGCTGATCCAATCGAAGATCGACGGCAGCGAGCTAATGATCGAGCCCGTGAGCAAGCTGGTAAGGTTCTCGTCAAAGGCCTCTTCGAACGTTGGGCGACTACAGATCTCATCAACCGCAAAGATAAGGGCGCTGAGGCGCGCCGCATGATGTTGAAAGATGTTCTCCCTTTCATAGGCGATCTCAATATCAAAGATGTTCGCAAGGGCCACATCGCCGAGATTACTGATCGCCTACTTCAACGAGGGGTTAACCGGATGGCTAAGGTTGTTTTCAGTCTCACTCGCCAGATGTTTCGTTTTGCTGTCACTCGCGATCTTCTCGAATCGGACCCAACAGCATTGCTCAGCAAAAAGAACATTGGTGGAGCCAATATAGAAAGAAATCGAGTCCTTGATGAAGATGAGATCCGGGAGTTGGCCAAGAAACTGCCCGCCGCCAATATGTCAGAAACAGCAACTCTTGCGGTTTGGATAGTCCTTGCTACGTGCTGTCGAATTGGAGAGCTACTCAAAGCTCGTTGGGATCACGTGGATCTTGAGCGCAAGTTTTGGCGAATCCCTGCGCAAAACAGCAAGAATAATAGAGAGCACATTGTTTATTTATCTTCTTTTGCTGCTTGTCATTTCACCAAACTTAAGGAGTTGACAGGCGCCGGAGAATGGTGCTTTCCAGCAAGCCGCAAAAGCGACGGCCTCAGTTCTAATACAGTGACGAAGCAAATCACAGATCGCCAGAGAAACAGCGGGGGGCATAAAAACAGAAGCAAGCAAATTGGAGCGCTCAAGCTTTCTCGAGGAATTTGGAAGCCCCATGATTTGCGCCGCACTGGGGCTACTCTCATGAATGCTCTGGGCGTTCTTCCTGAAGTAGCAGAGCGATGCTTGAATCACATGGAAGAAAATAAGATAAAACGGATTTATCAGCGCTATGGTTACGAGACGGAAATGAGACAAGCCTGGGAAAAACTTGGCGAACGGTTAAGTCTGTTAACCAGAGTGGCACCATGACCAGCACTTTCAAACCAAACATCTCTCCTAACCTTCTCCAAATTATTCAAAAACACCCCATCGGAAAAGGAACCCGTGAGTTGACTGGCTTTGGTCTAGAAAAAATTCTCACACACTGCTTTTTAGAAGTGCCTGATAAATCTCTATCCGGCGTCGGTTGGATTGTAACCTGGGCTTCTGATGATCTGGATCTTAAGCCAGAACATGTTTACATCATCCAGGTTTTGCTCAAACTGGTTTGGCTCTATTCCGAGCAGTCAGATTCCCCATTAAAAAGCACGGTTGCGCAAGAACTGACCATGTTTGAAGCCGGAATGAAATTGGAAGCGAATAGACGTCAAAAAATTGAAGCAGCCAAAAAAGAGCGTCCATGGCCAGCTCTTGATCAATGGATTAGCAAAAAGCTTAAACTCAAGACGGAATGGACAAGCGCAAAACTATGGACCGCCTTACCTCTGAGTCATGATGGTGATCTCATTTATCAAGATGGAGGAAAATTGCATTGCTCTCAGGGCAATTATAGCTCAATTGGTTACCGTGCCTTTTGCGATCATGTCAGGCGGCAACGCGAAAAAAATAAATGCAGATAACGACGCTAGCTGCATCTGCATATGAGACGCTATGTCACATAGTAACTTCAAATGAGGCTATGTGATGAAAAATATAACAGCTTTTCTAAGAGACACCGAAGCCGCTGTCCGATATGGCGTGAGCCGTCCTACCATATGGCGATGGGCCAGAAACGGCAAGTTTCCCAAACCAGTCAAACTTGGGGCTGGCTCGACTCGCTGGCGTTCCTCTGATCTAGAGGCATGGGAACAAAGTCAAATTGAGAATATCGCTTCTCGCGGCGCCAATTTCTAATCGGACGGCGAGCCATGTCTAAACTTCCATACGTTTTTCTTGCTCTACCGCATGAGTTTTTGACAGACGATTTTTTAAAAGATCCTGTCATGATGCGCTTTGTTGTATGGATGTTCAAACGTATCTCTCCCAACCCTTCGTTTGTTCCCTTGAAGGGGTTGAGCAAGCAACTGCTCCTTGATCCATTTGAATTCATGTTTGGTAGAGAAACATGCGCCTTGGCTGCGGGAATCTCCTTCAAAAACGCGCGTACAAGGCTAGAACAGCTAATCGGCCTTGGATATATCAAGAAAGTGGCCGGCAAAGGGGCCAGCACTTATTCGGTTTATTGCCTTGAGACAAGGGCGCTTCGTCAGAGCGTTAACGGCCAGCAAAACGAACAGCAACTAGAACAGCAGACAGGCCAGCGAACTGGCCACAATCTAGAAGCGCAGACCCAAGATCTTAAAATTATAAAAGAGACGCCTAACGTTATCTCGAAAACAGTCGATAGGTCGCCTTTTTCAGACAAACAGAAAAGGGATCTTCAGGGAGTGCTTGCATATTGCCAAGATAAGGAGCTTCGGATTTCAGAACGCGCTTTGAGAAGATGGATTCGTCTCTATGAATCGGAGCGTATAACGGATCACCTCTCATTGTTGCTAAAGGGGATCGATGGAATTAAAAAACCTGAAGCATGGATGGAAGTAGCTTTGAAAGAAAATTATTCTAACCAGAATAGCAACATCAAAGAGAATCGCCTTTTTACGGAGGGCTTTGTGCGAAGACATAACTGGACTGATATCAAAATAACGCAATCCTACTGCACCCATCCGCCTTCCAGAAAAGATTACTCGTTTAAACTGCCTCCAGAAGATTTTCGAGAAATGTTGGTCGATTGCTACGAGCAGTACCGCCAAAATTAGGAAAAAAAGTGTGGAAGCAAAGATTCAATCTCCTGAAAATTCAGGAAAAATACAGGCGAAGGGGAAATATAAGAAGGGATGCTCAGGCAATCCGAATGGGAAGCCAAAAGGCGCTCGAAATAAATCTACTCTGGCAGCAGAGGTTCTTTTAGAAGGTTCTTTAGACAAAATATGCAAGAAAGTCGAAGAAGAGGCTTTAAACGGCAACATGCAGGCTGCGAAAATGATTTTGGAGAGATTTTTGCCGCCAAGAAAAGATCGCTGCATCGAAATCGCCCTTCCCCCGATAGATACCTTCAAGGATGTGCTCAATGCCGTTGGATTTATCGTCAATGCAGTAGGAAACGGCAAGATCACTCCTTCTGAGGGGGAATTGCTCGCTAAAACGGTAGAAAGCTATTCAAAGGCTTTAGAAGCTTGCGAATTCGAATCCAGGCTGAAGAACTTAGAAGAAAATCTAAACGATAGGTGTAAACACGAAGCCAGTGAACAGAAAACGAGTGGAGGCGCTGGAAAAGATCTGTAAACCAGGGAAGCAAAAGCCCTCTTATGCTCTGGTCATATACAGCCCTGTAATATCGGATCAAATTTCAACACTCGAGGTAGATGCTGATTTTGTCGTGGCTTTGCCTGACAACAGAAGAGGTGATCTCAAAGGGGAAATACCCGAAGGAGGGTACAAGGTGTTTTTTGACTAAGTTGTTTAAAATCTTTTTTCCCAATATGCTTTATTGCATTTTATGAATTCTCGAGAGGGCGTATGGAAAAAGATGATGATAATAGCCTGATTCCTAACAAGCTGTCGTTCGAAGATTTAAAGCAGGTCAATCAGCATGGGATTGAATATTGGAGCGCCAGAAGTTTGCAGCCTTGCCTCGGCTATTCCCAATGGCGACGATTTGAAAATGCCATTCAAAAAGCTAAAGAATCTTGCAAACAGTCTGGAAACGATCCAAGCCATCACTTTGCCGGCGCCGGCAACCCAATAACTAGTGGGAAAGGACGCACTCAGGTTGTTGAGGATTACCATCTTTCGCGTTTTGCCTGTTATCTTATCGCTCAAAATGGAGACTCTAGAAAGCCCGAAATTGCCCACGCTCAAAAGTACTTTGCGATTCAAACTCGACGCCAAGAGCTTACCGATGCAGTCATTGCCGATCTCGAACGACTAGAGTTGCGCAAACAAACTTCCCAGGATTTCAAAGCCCTTTCTGGAGCAGCCCGCGAAGCCGGTGTCCAAAATAAAATGTTCGGAATCTTTCATGATGCCGGCTACAAAGGGCTCTATGGAGGACTTGGGTCCGATGCAATCAAAGCTCGTAAAGGGATCGACCCCAAAGAACAGCTGATGGATCGGATGGATAGAACTGAGCTTGCTGCTAATCAGTTCCGGATGACGCAAACAAGAGAAAAGCTCAAACGCGAAAATATCAAGAATCAAAGAGACGCTATTGAAGCTCACGAAACGGTAGGCAAAGAAGTTCGAGCTGCTATTGCCAAGATTGGCGGTACTCCACCCGAAAATATTCCTCCCGCCGAACACATTAAAAAAGTAGAAAAACGTTTAAAAACAACTAGACCCAAGCTGATTCTTGATGAGAAGGATTCGGGTTACGGCAACTAAATTCCCTCGACAATTCTGATCCCTGTAGTGATTGAGATATTGGACGATCTGGCGAATTTTCAGCACGCGTTCATGTTTCGAGGTCGGTTACATCACTCCCATTTAAAGGGAGTGACTAAACAATCACAAATCCGTTTTCGATCAATATGGCTGATAAAAAAATCTCCCTCTTTTTCTCCTACTGAATCGAGAGCTTCCCGATAACATTCTGTGGCAAGTTCGCGCCGTCCTAAAATGTCAAGAACATGTCCTTGCAATGTTTTAATCCCAAAACCCCATTCAAACCACTGTTTAGAATCATGACAACGCATAGAATACTCCAATTTCTGCAAGGCAATGAAACATTTATCATCACCTCGTTTTGCGCTGAGCATTTCGCCGACAATGTTAGCCCAAAAATCAACATCCAAAATATTTTTGGTTAGCGCTTCTTCGTAATAATCCGAATAAGAACCTCCCTTTACTGCAATCATTCGTAATAATTCGGATGCTTCGACAGGCCATTCAATTCTGTGTCCAGGTTTATATGAAATCTGTTGTCGACTGGACGATTCCAAAAATTGTCTCAGTATAGAAAAGAAGCGGTCTGATTCATCATGAAATATACAATGGCTCGACCGCTCGAAAAGCTCAAATTGACCATGCGGATGATTATGCCGCATCGCATCAACCTTATCTACATCCCATGTTAAGTCCCATTTACCTTCCATGACTAGGGTCGGAATTTCAAAATCATCAAATTTTCCATCCAAACCAATTTTTTCCATATCTCTGCCAATCAATTCTCTAAATCCGGGCGACGGACTCCATTCGTATCGACTCTGTAAAGCTGATTCTTCCAGGGTGGGTTGATAAAGATTTTGTCGTTTCCAGTCGCCAGCTAGAGTGCTGTTATAAAGAATTTGAATTTCATTTAAACTCGTGTTCGATTGGATTCTTCTAATGGCGCTTACTTCATCTTCAGACATAAATAATTGTTCTCGGTCGGGTTTTAATTTTACGTTTTTCAACGCATCAGCAGATGCTACCAAAACCAACCCAGAAACATGTTCTGGATAAGTCAGCGCGTAACATTGCGCTAATAACCCGCCATATGACCAACCTAAGACAGCCCAACGATCAATGTGATAAGCCTTTCGTAAAGATTCGATGTCTTCTACGGCTTGTTGAATTGTATAGGTCTTTCCTGTTTCGTCCTTGCTGGAGAGCCCAGTGCCTCTTTGGTCATAATAAATTAGATGGGCAAAATCTTTAGCTTTAGAAAAATAAGGATGAAAACAATGATGCGTTCCACCTGGACCACCATTTATTAACAACAGAGGAACACCCGCCCCTTCTTCTTCGGAATATAAGCTACCTGACTCAACAGCTATAGAATGTTTGGCAAGACCACCAATTTTGTTGCATAAGCAGGGTGGATTCGGTACATCAAGAATCAATTTTTGAGGAATAGAGACAACACGATCGAAAATCATGTTTACAGGATGAAACTCTTCATGATTAACAACCTTTGTTTGAATTACCTCGTAAGCCGAGGTTGGAGAAGAATTTCCTAATAAAATGTTAGCCAAGCTCACCTCTTAATTTATGATATAAGATATTAACAAAACAAACCAAACGCAACAACATAATTCGTTAATTTAAATAAAAGACATTCCATCTCTTCGTAAAACAGTTTTTTGCTGTTGTATTCTTGCTGAGTTTGGCTATACTTTTCTATCAGAACATTTTAGGGTTGATTCATTAATGAATTTTGTAAGAGCAGAACAAGGAGTTCCGGCCGCAGGATATACCATAGGGACAGTACGCTATTATGATACAGAAGGCAACGTCCTCATTAGGTTTGAAGGAAGCAAGGCTTGGCGATGCAATAACCCTGGCAACATGAAATATAAACGTGGCGGATTTGGTATGCGACATGGTGGCATCGGACACGCTTTAGCCATGGTAGTATTTCCTACAGAAGAGGTCGGAAGAAGGGCATTGATCGCGAGACTAAAAAGCCCAGAATTTCTCATATTAACGATCGAGGAATTCCCAAGCATTTGGGATAAAGAAAATGAAACAAATTACCGTCAGTTTATTTTGAATAAAACACGTCTTTCTCCGAAACGGAAGATTGAGAGTTTGACGAAAGAGGAATTCGAGTCTTTTCGCAAAGCCATTGAAAAAATGGAAGGCTGGGAAGCGGGCTGGGA